>CAYRGI010000013.1:0-11188 GCA_964423965.1 uncultured Candidatus Saccharimonadales bacterium | reverse complement strand
CCACTCCTTGACCCCAATCGCCCAGATGGCGATGAAGGCAAAAAATCGTTGGATGGCGGGGGGCACCATTTCCTCCTGGTGGGGGTGAACGAAAGTTACTGCGCAAAACGCATTTCTGCGCTAAGGCATGATTAGCATAGTACCACTTCTGTAAGTATTTGTCAATACTCTTATGCTTCTTGCCTAACAGATTGACATTAGAATTAATATGTTTTAGTGTAATGCTCGAGTATTTGGCATGCCAAAACTAGCCCCAGGAGGGTGAATGAGAAAAATTGTGAAGTTCTTCCTGCTAGTGCTCGTTCTTTGGGGAGTCTTCCTCGTCTACGAGCGATTGACCGGTCGTCTCGAGAAGTCCCTCAGGATGAAGTACCAGGAGAGTCTGTTCGAGATCATCGACGAGCCTCTCGAGATCATCCCCATTCTCGATCCCACTGAGGCGCGCTGATGGACGAAACCTGTCGCTACTGTGGTTCAATCCCCCATGCCATTGACTGCCCAGAGCATCCGTCGAATGGCACCCGACACCAGTTCCTAATGAGGCGGTGGGAAGCAGGGCGTAGAGAGGCAGAGCAGGGTGGAATCTGTCGGAATCCCGATGACCTGACCTACTGTCTCGGGTTCTACGCATCTCGTGACGAGGAGGACGCTGCATGAGTCCCCTCCCACCCAAACGCCCCATCATGGCAAGCAACCCGCCTGTCTTGGTGGGGCGCTTGTCATTTAGGCTACAATGAGCTAGAATAAAAGCATTGAAGTCGGCCAGCGGGTCGGCTAAATTTTTGCCAAACAATTGAATAACAACAGAATAGGAATAATAAATGAACGCACAATTTTTAGCAGCAATAAATCATATCGCCGACGAGAAGGGTCTCCCACGTGAGACCATCATCCAAACGGTTGAAGCGGCATTGGCTGCAGCGTATAAGAAGGATTATGGCGACAAGGACCAGGATGTCCGCGTTGAACTCAATGACACCACTGGTGAGATGAAGGTTTTCGTTTCTAAAGAAGTGGTTGCTGACGACACACCAGATGAAGATTTCAACGAACTTCTGCACGTGCGCCTCAAAGATGCACTAAAAACGGATAAAAATGCCAAAGTTATCGAGAGAAAAGATGATGAGGACGAAGACAATGTAGTTGAACCTTACACCGTCGAATATGAGGTTGATCCTGGTGAGGGTTTTGGTCGCGTAGCTGCTCAGACTGCCAAGCAGGTCATTATTCAGCGACTTCGAGAAGCTGAGCGTGAGATCATTTTCAACGAGTACAGCGATAAAGTTGATACTCTGCTTAATGGAACCGTTCAGCGCGTTGACGGCAACATCGTTTATGTAGACATCGGCAAGACCAACGGTGTCCTCTTTACCAACGAGCAGATTCCTGGTGAGCGTTATTACCCGGGGCAGCGCCTAAAGGTTTACCTTGCTCGCGTTGAGCAAACCGCCCGTGGGCCGCAGGTTGTAATTAGCCGAGCGCACGCCAAAATGGTTGAGAGATTGTTCGAGCTTGAAGTTCCCGAAATAGAGACAGGTACGGTTGAGATTAAAGGGGTTTCTCGCGAAGCTGGGACCCGCAGTAAGGTTGCTGTTAAATCAAATAGTGATAGTGTGGATCCGGTTGGAACTTTTGTCGGTGGTCGCGGAGCCCGAGTCCAGGCTGTCATGGGCGAGCTAGGTGAAGAAAAGATTGACATCATTTTATGGAATGAAGACCCCGAGACCTACATCATTAACTCCTTGAGTCCTACCAAAGTTATCCAAGTTGAGCTTGATGAGGCTGAGCACAAAGCTGTTGTAAAAGTACCTGAAGACCAGCTTTCTCTCGCGATCGGCAAGCAAGGGCAGAATGTTCGACTAGCTGCAAAACTGACTGGTTGGAATATCGATATCGTGAGCGCAGATGAAAGTAAGGTTGAGGCGACTGCAGATGCTGCAGTTGAACCTAAGGAAAAACCAAAAAAGGTTGATCTTGAAGGCTCCCTTATTGCTGCCGTTGAGCAGCAGTCAACAGATGAGACTGAAAAAAAAGAGGACGATAAATAGCGCATCGTTCAAAACTCTAGTTATGTAACGAAAGAATCCGCTAATTTAGGCGGATTCTTTCGTTATTAGAGTTGCGGCGGTGATAAAATAAGATTTATACGACCTTCAGAAATGCGATAGATGGGCTCGTAAAAAACTCTAGCACTCAGCATACGAGAGTGCTAATATAGGGCTAAACGGTAGGTCCAGTTCCAGATTTCCTACCGAGAAATTAGGGGAGAAAGGAGCTAAATATGGCACTTGAGTTTGGACCACATTTTGATAGATTCACAGAAAATGCTAAGCAGAGCTTGGAAAATGCCGATCAAATTGCTACTCAGATGGCATCCAGCTATATCGGGACTGAACATATTCTTCTAGGCGTTTTGCAGCAGGAGGGATCAATTGGTTCCAGAATTTTGAGGAATGCTGGAGTGACACTTGATAAGGCTCAAATGGTATTGAGTTTTTCGCCCAAAGTCATCTCTCATAATCATAAGGGCTTGAGTGAGGCAGCTAAAACCACACTTACACTTTCCTGGCGCATTGCCAGAGAGTTCGGCCAGCCATACTCAGGAACGGAGCATATTCTTTTTGCGCTGCTTAGCCATAAAAGCGCTCGATCAAATACTTTACTCAAAGAAATGAGGGTGGAGCCTTCGCTTGTGCGATCTGAGCTTGAGAACTACCTCAGCAATCAGCAATTCTTTCCAATCGAGGACGACGGACGTTCTTCTGGCGGTGGCACAGCAACTGCTAAGAAAACTAAGACTAAAACACCTGCGCTCGATAGCTTTGGCGTGGATCTTACCGCAAAGGCTCGGGAGGGGTACTTAGATCCGGTTGTAGGTAGGGAAAACCAGATTGGCCGAGTTATTACGATTCTTAATCGTCGTTCAAAAAACAATCCAGTTCTTATCGGAGAACCCGGGGTAGGCAAAACAGCTATTGTCGAGGGTCTTGCCCAAAGAATTGTGTCTGAGGAAGTACCAGAGATGCTTCAAAACAAACGGATTATTATGTTGGATCTGGCTAGCGTTATTGCTGGTACAAAATATCGTGGTGAATTTGAAGAGAGGCTCAAGAAACTGCTTGATGAAGCCAAGGCGAATAGAGAAGTGATTCTGTTTATTGATGAGCTTCACACAGTTGTTGGCGCTGGCGCTGCTGAAGGCGCGATTGATGCAGCCAATATTCTGAAACCTGCGCTAAGTCGTGGAGAAATCCAGGTCGTTGGTGCAACCACCTTGGATGAATATCGTAAGCATATCGAGAAAGATTCTGCATTAGAGCGAAGGTTCCAGCCCGTCCAGGTCCCAGAGGCATCTACCGAGGAAACTATTCAGGTTTTGCATGGTTTGAGACCCCGATATGAAGAGCACCATCGGGTAGAGATTACAGATGAAGCCATAGAAAGTGCTGCAAAGCTGGCTCATAGATATGTTGCAGACAGATTCCTGCCAGATAAAGCGATAGATCTGGTTGATGAAGCTGCATCCCTTGTTCGCATCAAAAGAGGCGCAACAAGCAAAC
Organism: uncultured Candidatus Saccharimonadales bacterium; assembly: GCA_964423965.1. Lineage (GTDB taxonomy): Bacteria > Patescibacteriota > Saccharimonadia > UBA4664 > SCTI01 > CAZWEJ01. The sequence continues at coordinate 7,628 of CAYRGI010000013.1, read as the reverse complement.
CGCTGCGTTCATTGCAGCGACAATTCAATGACATACAGTCCCAGATTGAAGACGCCGTAAACGATCAGGATTTCGAGGGAGCGGCTAGACTCAAGACAAAGGCAAGTGTCCTTGAGCAGAAAATCGAGACCTTGCGCGAAAAAGAAGGCGATAAGGAAAATCTAAAAATCGTACCAGAGGATATAGCGCAGGTTATTAGTGTAATGACAGGCATCCCAGCCACTCGACTTATAGATAAGGAGATGGCTAGCCTCATGCAGCTTGAGGAGCGACTTGATAAGAGAATCATTGCTCAAAAGGAAGCCGTTGCTGCGATTTCTAAAGCTATACGTAGAAGTCGCACAGGTATTAGCGATAGTCGCCGCCCAATTGGATCCTTTATTTTCTTGGGGCCTACAGGAGTAGGTAAGACCGAATTAGCTCGAGTGCTGAGCGAAGAGATGTTTCATAGCCGCGATGCGATGATCAAAATCGACATGAGTGAATTCATGGAGAAACACAATGTAGCTCGATTAGTCGGAGCACCAGCCGGTTATGTCGGATACGATGACGGCGGCCAATTAACCGAGCTTGTTCGCAGAAAACCCTACAGCTTGATTTTGTTCGATGAAATTGAGAAAGCTCACCCAGATGTTTTCAACATGCTTTTGCAGATACTTGAGGATGGCCAGCTAACTGACGCAAAAGGTCGTAAGATTGATTTCCGTAATACGATAATAATCATGACTTCAAATGTTGGCGCAGAAACCATGTATAAGGAGGCCCAGCTAGGATTCCAGGCCGATACTCGCGAAGAAGAGAAGGAGCTTGAACAGCAACATGAGCGAGTTAAAGGACAAGTAATGGATTCTCTTAAGCGCACCTTTAGACCAGAGTTCTTGAACCGAATAGATGATGTAATCGTATTCAAGCCACTTTCGAAGCTAGATATTCGACGCATTCTAGATCTTCAGTTGAGCGATCTTGCTGGGCGCATTGCAGAGCAAGGGCTAAGTTTGAGGGTCAGTGGTACCGCCAAAGATCTACTTATTGAAAAAGGTTACAACGTTGATCAGGGAGCAAGACCAATGCGGAGGGCAATTCAAGATCTCGTAGAAGATCCTCTTGCAATTGGCGTGCTTAAACATGAGTACAAAGAGGGCGATACTGTTTCAATAACTGCTAAAGATGGCAAACTGAACCTCAAACTCCTTACCGCCAACACAACAAAAAGGTAAAAACTATCATTATTAAAGCTTAATTAAGTTCGCTTTTAGTTCGCCTTTTGTGCTAATATAATGCATATGGCAAAAGCTACAATTCAATTTGTATGCCAGCAATGTGGCGCCACTCAGAGTAAGTGGTCTGGTAAGTGTGACCAATGTGGCGAGTGGAATTCGATGGTGGAAACGGCCGTTTTACCAAGCAGGGCATCTTCGGGAGCAAAGGCTGCATTGCCTCAAAAAATATCGGACGTTGAGACAAAAAAACTGCCTCGCATTGATACCAGTATAGGTGAGGTTAACCAGGTGCTGGGTGGTGGTATTGTCCCCGGATCGATAACACTGTTATCTGGGGACCCAGGAATTGGTAAATCAACACTGGTTCTGCAGATAGCAGCTCAAATCGCCAGCAAAACCCCGGTTTTATACGTCAGCGGGGAAGAATCTGCTAATCAAATCAAGTTGAGAGCCGAAAGATTAAACGTAAATTCGGATGGGCTAGATCTCTTAACGGAAACAAATACAGATGTAGTTGCTGCGACCCTAAAGAATGGTGATTATAAACTAGTAATTATTGACTCGATCCAAACCATGTCGGTTGAAGCGCTTACCGGAAGCCCTGGAACAGTTGGCCAAATTACCGCGTCATCGCAAATGCTTCAATCTGTTGCCAAACAAAATCATATTGCAATGATTATTATTGGTCACGTCACAAAAGAAGGAAACATTGCTGGCCCCAAAGTCCTTGAGCATCTCGTAGATGTGGTTCTCTATCTTGAGGGCGATCGGTATGGCGCATTCAAGGCTCTCCGTGGAATTAAAAATCGCTTCGGTTCGACCAGCGAAGTTGGAATTTTTGAGATGAAAGACACCGGCTTGAGTCCCGTTTCGAACCCGAGTGAAGCGCTACTCGCTGAACGCCAAGAAGCTCCTGGCAGTGTTGTTTTGGCGACGGTTGAAGGTACCAGACCAATCCTGGTTGAGGTACAAGCCCTCGTTTCGAAATCAAGCTTTGGATACCCCAAAAGAACGGCTTCAGGATTTGATATAAACAGGCTTAATTTACTAGTTGCGGTGTTGCAGAAAAGGGCAGGACTAAACTTGTCAGATCAAGACATTTATGTTAATATTATAGGCGGTTTGAAGATCACCGAACCGGCTGCAGATCTGGCAATTATTTTGGCGATAGCCTCGGCTTTTAAAAATCAGCCGACCGCCCATAATCTTATATCGTTCGGAGAAGTTGGCCTAAGTGGTGAGATTCGATCCGTCTCTAATGTTGTTGGCAGAATAGCAGAAGCCAAGAAACTTGGTTTTAAGTATGTGGTTGGTCCAAATAACCTTTCACAGGCTCAAAATATTCAACGCGCGAAGAATATAAAACAAGCTATCGATGCAGCGTTAGACAACAAATAATAGGGCTAAATTTATAACGGTCTCCCTATGACTGAAAGGAAGTATTTATATACATGATATTTAATAGAAATGGTAAAGAATCAAAAGAGCCAGAGGCAATGCCTCCTTTGTCGGCGGTACCTGCAATAGTTGATACCTCGGTAATTATTGATGGGCGAATTGGAGATATTTCAAAGGCTGGTTTTGCCCCAGGTAAGCTCTTAATACCAAGATTTGTTTTGCACGAGTTGCAAAATATTGCTGACTCGAGCGATGCTATGCGTCGCGGGAGAGGTCGAAGGGGTCTTGAGGTGCTAAACGATATGCGTGCATCAGGTGTTGATCTCGAGATTGTTGATGACGATTACCCGGAAATCGCAGAAGTTGATGCTAAGCTAGTCCGGCTGGGTCGCGATCTTAAGGCAAACGTCTTAACAACCGATTACAATTTAAATCGAGTAGCTAGCATCGAGGGTGTTCGAGTTCTCAATATCAACGAACTAGCAAATGCTGTTCGCCCAGTAATTCTTCCAGGTGAAAAAATGGTTGTAAAGATAGTTCAAGCTGGCAAAGAAAAAGGCCAGGGTGTTGGCTATCTAGCTGATGGAACGATGATAGTAGTCGATAGCGGCGACAAATTGATTGGTCAAGATGTACCGGCAGAAATTACTAGGGTCTTTCAAACAGTTGCAGGAAAGATGCTGTTCGCAGTTCCGGTTGATGTGAAAAAAACGGGCAACGAGAAGCAAACGGCTGTGCATGGTAGTCCCAAAAAGCCTGGTCCTAAGCACACGCCAAAGCCTAAAAACCATAATCCTAAGAGACCAAATAATGATAAACCCCAACGTGGACAACAAGATAACCGTGATCGTAAACCTCGAAAACGAATTAGCCCAACTCAGAGGCTAGAGAACAGTTTGCTTGAGATGACGAAAAGCGACGAAAGCTAAGACTAGCGACAAACGTTTACGCAAAAAGATCCTGTGTTCGATTGTTGACCTGCCGATTCAACATACCATGTGTAGCGGCCAGACGTCACGGGGCCCTGCCTTGTGGTTGAGGTTCCTGTTATCCCTCCATATGTCGGACTACCGCCTGGGCCACTCAATTTAAGGGTGTAACGGCCATTGCCGCCCGAAGACCAAGAGAAGGTTATATTTTGCCCAGAAGAGAATATTCGATTAGCGCTTGGGCTAATTATCCGGAAAGTCACCTCCTCCAGGACCGCCGGGCCCGGAGACTGTGACCGTAGTTTCATCACTGCCGCTGTACAGAGCTGAGTCTGTCGCGACTGCTTTTATAGTATGGCTCCCGGCCGTAGGGATCGTGTAGTCGAATGTATATGTTGTGCTGCCATTTATTCCTTGGGTTGAGATTATCTGATCATCAAGATATACGGTTAGGCTGTTAGCCAAATGTGTTCCAGAGGTTACTTTAACCGTTATGGCTAGAGGGTTACTCCCCTTCGTACTGATGTCTACGGTCGGTTTTACGTCACTACATTTATGAATATCATCGGCTTCAGATGGTATTGATCCTCCGGCTGCAAACCCTAGAGACCTTGCTAGAGCTTGAATAGGCGGATCCCATTTCTTGAATTGGGGATCAGAGGTCGGAACTTCCGCACGCATTTCTGACGATGTTACCGATTGCACTGCAGCTTGAGGGGTACACTCAGTGGCCAACTTCCCAGAGACTTTATCGATATTTGCAGTTTTACTACCAGTTACATTTTCCGGCTTGTACCAGCTTGGGAAAATGTCCGTTCGTCGCTGCTTTGTGGATTCGGTAGGAAGTTTCCCTGTTTGAGCATCAAGTGTTACTTCCTTAATGCCAGCAGGTTTATTGAATTTAGCATCTTTATCATATCCCTGTAGAGCGCTCCTCATGTACGCATTCCAAATTGGGGCAGAAACTGTAGAGGCAGATGCCGTCATGGGCTTATTGTCGTTGTTGCCCGCCCACACGCCAGTGACAAGATCCGGGGTATATCCCATAGTCCACGCATCATTATAATTCTCAGTAGTTCCGGTTTTGGCAGCTACAGTTCTACCAGGTATAACTAACGGGTTATTTGCCCCAAAGATATAAGACCTAGCACTGTTATCGCTGAGGATGTTAGATATTATGTACGAAATCTGAGGATCTAATACGCGCTTGCCTTTAGGCTTGGTGTTATCCATAACGACACGATCTCGGGCATCGTACACTTTTAGGATTGGTGTAGCCTCGTAATGATCACCACCGTTGGCAAAACTTTCGTAGGCATTTACCATATCGTTAAGTTTTACCTCTCCGGAGCCAAGAACAAGGCTCAATCCATAATTTGATGCCCCACGATTTAGTGTAGAGATGCCCATATCCTTGGCAGTGCGTAGCGAGTTATCTACCCCGGCAATATGTAACATTTTTACAGCAGGGATGTTGAGAGAGCCTGCCAAGGCGCTTCTTACAGATTGAACACCATAAAATCGTCCAGTGTAGTTTTTTGGTTGGTAGTTACCAAAGTCAGTTTGAACGTCGTATATGGTACTTCCAGCACCCCAGTTTTTCTTAAGAGCAGTAGCATACACAATTGGCTTGAAGCTAGATCCAGGTTGACGGTTAGCCAGAGCGACATTGAAAGCGCCTTGCTTGGGGTCGTTGTAGTCATTTGACCCAACCATTGCTAGCACCTGGCCAGTTTTCGGGTCGGCAGAGACTAATGCGACATTTGATCCACCGAGCGCTTTAACCTTGCTGTATCCGTTCTTAATGGCTTCCTCTGCCTTTTTCTGCTTGTCGATATCGATCGTTGTCACAACGCGCAAGCCACCGTTTTCAACCTTGGAGGTGCCGAACTGCTCTTGGGACTCAAGAAACTCTTTAGCGTAGAGTGCAAAGTGTGGGTAGTCACTTTTAGCAGTTTCAATTCGAGGTGTCTCGCTTAGGCCTGCTTCCGCAACGAGCCCTGCGGTGGTTGCCGCATCAATTTTTGCGGCATCGGCTTCTTGTTGGGTGATCATTTTTTGATCAACCATGTTTTCAAGTACTTTATGCTGGCGTTCAACTAAAGCATCAACATTCTGCCCATAAGGCGAGTAATAGGTTGGTAGCTGGGGCATAGAGGCTAGTAGAGTTGACTGCTTTAGATCGAGCGTGGAAGCGCATTTTGTGCCTTCCGGCTTACCCTCGAGGTTACCTTTAAAGAAGGTCTGGCAGGCACTTTCGACACCGTATGCCATTGAGCCATAAGGTATCTCATTTAGATAAAGTTTTAGGATGTCATCCTTCTTATAGAGCTGCTCAATTTCTATTGCCAGAATGAGCTCTTTTATCTTTCTAGTCACAGAGTACTCATTTGTAAGCAATGCGTTCTTAACGTACTGCTGGGTAATAGTTGAGCCACCACCCTTAGAGCGGTCATTGGTTACTACTCCTGTAAAAGCGCGGCCGATACCCATCACAGAGAAAGCACCATGCTTGTAGAAGTCCTTGTCCTCGATAGCAACCGTTGCCATCTTGATGTTGTCAGACATCTCATTAAACTCGATGACTTTACGGTTTTTATCACCGTGAACCTCGTATATTTTTACCTTATTCTCTCTATCGTAGAACTCAGTATTTTGAGAGCCAATCTGTGAGTTTATTTTTCCTGGACTAGGGAGATCCTTAGCGAACCAAAGGAACATCAAAAATAGACCAGCTAGCCCGGCTGCGGAAATTTTTCCGAAGCGACGAGCACCAGCTGGATTAAACCAATATCTCTTGAATCGATTAGGAGACGTAAAGGAGCCGAAGAACTGTCCAGCGCGAGCCTTTATATCTCTATTTCCCCCGCGAATGACGCGACGTTTAACCATAGAATTTAATACAAATCCTTTCTAAGACATTATAATGCTTTGGCTAATTTGTTCCAAATCATTCAGCTTATGGTTGTAAATTGTTGTGGTTGATCTAGAATTGCCATAAGTTTTGTACCTTCGAGATCTAGGGGTAAAGTTGGCAACCATTTCGGTTAGACATTTTTTTCTCTCGCCTGTTGGTCTGAAGCTTTGCGGCCATGCTGCACGCCATGGTCGTTCACTTCGGGTCTATTCAGTTGCAAGAGGGGTTGATTGCTCCCGAGGCAGCTATGTCATCTTGATGTCACAAAAAAATGATTTGGGTGTGGAAGTGCCTGTCTGCTATTCCGAGTACAACAGCGAACAGGTCGCTCGAGCAGAGCACTGTAGGATCAAGTGGCTCCCAGTTGGCTCTTGGGGAAAGGCTCTCGATAAATCAGAAGGTCGTATCAACTTCGAGGAGACAATGGAGCCCTGGTTCCTTCTCGACAGGCCTCCTATTGCTCCGGCAATGATCCACTAGACTTCGAGCTCCTCGGCTTATGCTGAGGAGCTCAATCATTTCTTATGTTATGATGAAAGCCATGAAAGAGCTTATTCTCGGGCGCGCGAAAGACATAATTGTAAAAGAAGAGCTTGCCGATAAACTCACCAGCAAGAAGCTGCGGATTAAGTTTGGCATCGACCCTACGGGGCCAGAGCTGCACCTTGGTCGAGCATCAACTATACATAGGCTCAAGAACTTACAGGATATGGGCCACCAAATAGTTCTAATTGTTGGGGACTTTACTGCAAAAATTGGCGATGCTTCCGACAAAACAAGCGAGCGCCAACCTCTGACAGACGAGCAAATAAAGAAAAACATGACCGACTACAAAAAGCAGATCGGTAAGATACTTGATATCGATAAAGCTGAGTTTCACTATAATTCGCAATGGCTCAGCAAACTCGATTTGAGCAAGATTATTGAGTTATCTCAGCAATTTACAGTTGCTCAAATGATTGAGCGAGAGAATTATGCCCAGCGATTTAAAGAGGGTAAACCAATTGGACTTCATGAATTTCTATACCCAATACTCCAAGGGTACGATTCGGTTGAAGTAAAAGCGGATGTAGAGATCGGCGGTACAGATCAGCTTTTCAACCTGATGGCTGGTCGCGTTATGCAGAAATACTTTGGTCAGGAACCTCAACATGTTATTACTTT
>CAYRGI010000012.1:0-15416 GCA_964423965.1 uncultured Candidatus Saccharimonadales bacterium | reverse complement strand
AGCCTGCTCCAAAACTCTTCGGCAAATTTGCGCTCAACTTTTGAGTGCTCAACCATTCCATCAATAAAGGCTGTTTTCATTTTGGCCATAGTTTCGCGCTGCTTCTTACCGATAGCCTTTCTAAGTGTATCGGCTTGGCCCCCAGTAAAACCACACATCTCCTTAGAGATCTGCATGAACTGTTCCTGGTAAACAAGAACTCCGTAAGTGTTGCCTAAAGCTGATTCCAGCCCAGGATGTTCATAAACCACCTTCTTTCGCCCATGCTTACGGTCAATAAAATCATCGATAAACTGCATCGGACCAGGGCGATACAGCGCACACATCGCAATAATGTCATCAAACTTTGTGGGCTTGAGCTCTCGAAGATAGCGTTTCATCCCGGCAGATTCTAGCTGGAACACCCCCGTGGTATCGCCGCGACTAAATAGCTCGTAAGTTTTTGGATCATCAAGCGGTATATCCGCGATATCGATATTCTTCTTGTAAACCCGCTGGATAATACGAAGCGTATTCTTGATGATCGTCAGGTTGGATAGACCCAAAAAGTCCATCTTGAGCAAACCAAGTTGCTCAACCGGGAACATTGAGTATTGAGTGCATATTCCACCCTTTTGTGCCCTTTGCAGGGGCACGTGTTTGACGATTTCATCGGGTGCAATTACGACACCTGCAGCATGAACGCCATTACTACGGATAGTGCCCTCTAGCTTTTGAGCAAGATCAATCAAATTCTTGGCTCTCGGATTATTCTGGTACTCCGCCCTGAGCTCTGGATCATCAACCACCGACTTAGCTAATGGTATATGCCGCCCCTGCACTGGGGGTGGAACTTTTTTTGCAATAAGGTCCACCTCGGCGTATGGCATTCCAAGTGCACGCCCAGTATCTCTGACCGCGTTTCGGGCTGCCATCGTACCAAAGGTTATTATTTGAGCAACGCGATCCTGCCCATATTTCTCGGTAACATAATCAATTACCTCTCCACGACGGGTATCTTGAATATCTATATCGATATCGGGCATGCTAATTCGGTCGGGGTTGAGGAATCTTTCAAACAGCAGGTCGTACTCTAGCGGATCAAGATCGGTTATGTTGAGCACATATGCGACAATCGATCCCGCTGCAGAACCACGACCTGGCCCAAATATAATTCCCTGATTTTTACCCCAGTTAATGAAATCTGCAACGATCAAGAAGTATCCTTGATACCCCATCTTGTCGATGACTTCTAACTCAAAATCAAGGCGATCAATGACCTCTTTTGGAAGTGATTTACGTGCCTTTTCTTGAGTTTGAAGCGACATATCTTCTTTAGGAATATCCCCATACCGCCACATTGCCCCTTGCCAACACAGCTCGTATAGGTAAGACTGCTCCGGGTTACCGTCTGGCGTTGGGAAGGGTGGAATTAACATTTGATTAAGCTCAAGCGCAGCGTCGCAAGAATCGGCAATTTTAACAGCATTTGATACTGCTTCTGGGAGATGACTCCATCTGCTCATTACCTCTTCGGCGCTTGTTACGTATAGCGCCATATCCATTTCCATTCGATCCGTGTCGCCAATAGTCTTCCCGGTCTGGACACAAAGTAGAATCTCGTGTGCCTCGCGATCCTCCCTGCATGTGTAGTGAGAGTCAGCAGTAACCACCAGGGGCACCCCTGTTTGCTTGCTTAGCTCAACCAACCCTTTATTGATTCTGATCTGAGGCTCCCACTCCTCGTGGTCCTGTAGCTCAAGATAATAATTGCCTTCACCAAAGAGGTCTCGATACCACTCGACAACCTTCCGGGCCTCGTCCATTGCCCCATTAAGAATATGCCGTGAAACCTCACTCGAAGCGCAGCCACTGAGGCAAATAAGCCCTTCCTTGTACTGCTCAAGCAGTTTTCTGTCAATTCGAGGCTTATAATAGAAACCCTCAAGATGCGCCTGAGTCGATAACCTCATTAGGTTTTGATAACCCTGATTGTTTTTTGCGAGCAGAATCAAGTGATACGGGTTAGCATCTATCCTTCCGGCTTTATCGTGCATCCCACGAGTTGCGACATATGCCTCTAGCCCAATAATCGGTTTGATTTTACGCTTCTTGGCTTCGTTATAGAACTCAATCGTTCCAGAGAGCGTGCCGTGATCTGTCATAGCAATAGCTGTCATGCCAAGCTCTTTGGCACGATCCAGCATCTGAGGCACTTTCTGAAGGCCATCAAGAAGACTGTAATGACAGTGGTTATGAAGATGGACGAAGCTATCCCCAGGCACCGCCGTTTGCGATGCCGTTGCCCCTTTGTCTTGATTCACTAACGGCTCCCCTTCTCTTCCCTTAGTTTATCAACTTAGCGCTTACGCTTAAAGACTTGATATTGAGTTTTATTGTTGAATAGTTTCGCTTGCACCCTGTAAATAGTCACCTATCCAAGGAAGCCCACCTAATTGGCCGAGTAGCCACACTACGAATGCAACGACGATAGTCGCGCCTATTACTGTCCCAAGTCCCATGAATATACCTCGGACAAACGAACCCCAAATTTGTTTCCTAGTGTTTGCTAGCAGATCAATATAATCGTTGATTAAAGCTGACTCTATCGACCTGCCTAATTTTTCGTAATCTTCTGGTGTTGGTTTACTTTTCGTCTCTGTTGACATTATCTTCGAAGCTCTCCCTCGCTCGATCTCGAGCCGACGCCATTATTTTTTTTGTCATCTTTTCTAATTCTGACATAACAGCGGCTCCTTCGCTAACCAATCTTTTCGCATCAACCATTGCGTCATTTCGTGTACCCTTGCTTGAGCGTGCGAGTCTTGACGCGGAATCCTGAAGGTCATTCTTTAAAATTTCAGCTCTAGTGATTAGACGCTGGCTTTCTTCATAAGCTTCGCCCCTTAGCTCGCGAGCAGCAAGTTTGAGGTTATCAATGCGCCCTTCAAGCTCACTCTCCATCTCGGTAAGTCGCTTGTCGGCATCTTGAACAGCTTTTTTGGCTTTTCGTTTGATATCGGCTTGAGTTTCCTTCCCACTTTTAGGAGCAAGCAGTATACCCGCTACTGCTCCAACAATTACGCCAACGATGGTTCCTTTTACTAAACCTTTACTTTCCTTGCCCATTTTTTACCTCCTTTTAGTAAATGATGACTTAGCTTTTCTTAGCATCACAGACATGACTGCCGAAGCAGCTGCCGGCCCAACTTTCTTAGAAACATACTTGGCCATCTCACTAACGTCTTCAGTTGTTTCGTCAATTCTTTGTGTAAGTCTTCGTATATTGGTTAGTATCTTGTACATCACGATCGATACAGCAATACTTATCACTAAAAGTACCAAGAAGCCGATACTTAGCAAAATGACCAAAACTGTTTGTACATCTTCCATAAAATCACCTGTTATATTGCATATTATCTAACGGTTTGAAGATTTTAGCAAATGATAATCCCCTATTCTACTTCAGTTTACGATTCCTCTTTTTGGTAATTAGCACAAAAGCATTTCTTTCTACAACCGAGTTTGGAAGGCTATGAATGCGGCCCCTTCTATCAGCAATTCGAGTTCGGCGGAGATCTAGGCTAATAATCTCTCCCTCAATTTTTTCTGGTCCAGCCTGGACAATATCTCCTACGCCGAAATCCTTATCCTGCGCGAGGTAAACGCCTGCAATAATATCAGCCACCAATGTAACCGACCCGTTACCAACAGCGATGCCGATCGCAGCGACACCTGCCGTGAATGCTAGCGCAAGATCGTTAAGCCCAAGTGCCTTGAGAACCACTATCATCAAGAAAATGGCTAAGACCGTATCTAGGAGCGCGATTATTATTCCCTTTAAGCCTTTTGGCATCTTGATAAAGCCGATTATCCAGCTGGCGATCCAGGACAGCACCCTAATAACTACGAACCCTACTAGGGCAACGACAACTGCGTTCGCAAACATAGGCAAAAACGCGTTAATATTAGCAGCTATCTTGTCGAATGTTTCTTCGATATTGAACTGTACTTGAGTCACCTAATCTCCAAGTTTTGATCTAAGTATATCATTAACCATAGCCGGATTGGCTTTTCCTTTTGATGCCTTCATCGTCTGCCCTACCAGAAAGCCAAGCGCCCTTGGCTCACCAGATTTATAATCCGTTACTGGCTTCGGGTTTTCCTCAATAATCTGCTCAATAATCTGCTCTAATTCGGCGCTATCCGAAACTTGAATAAGATTGAGTCGATCTGCAATCTGGTTTGGCTTCTCGCCTGTATTGATGATCTCAAGCAAGATTTCTTTTGAAGCAGTCGAGCTTAAATGCCCAGCCTCAACCATTTCTGCAAGTTCAACGATGTTGCTTGTAGAAAGATTGTGTAACGGCCCTTTTGGCTCCGATTGCATATAGGCACGCACTTCGCCGGTAAGCCAGTTCGCGATTCTGCGATGATGCCCCTTATCGGACCCTTCAACTGCATCAAGGTAAAGATATGCCAGCTCAGGTTGATCAATTAGCACTTCCACAGTGTTTGATTCTAGGCCATGTTCGATCATTACTTTGCGGATACTTTGAGGGTGTTTTTCCGATGGGAATTCGCTTGAAGCTGAGTCGAGCATACCTTTGGTGATAACAAGAGGCGGAATATCAGGCTCTGGGAAATACCTATAGTCATGGGCCTCTTCTTTTGAGCGCTGGCTAAATGTCTGACTTTTTGCATCATCCCAGCCTCTTGTTTCCTGCACAATCTTTTCGCCCTTATCTAATAAGTCGGCTTGTCGCTTAGATTCGTATTCAACAACTCCATAAACTGCTTTGAATGAGTTAAGATTTTTTGTTTCTGTACGAGTGCCAAAATCCTCGCTGCCAGATGGTCGTAAACTCACATTTACATCAAATCTCATATTGCCGTAATAGAGATCTGCGTCGCTAACTCCGGCATAACGCATCAAGTTATATAACTCCTGTGCATATGATTTGGCTTCTGATGCGCTACGTATGTCAGGCTCGGACACAATCTCAATCAGAGGTGTACCTGCGCGATTTAAATCAACGAGGGAATAATCTTTACCGGGTGGATGGATGAGCTTACCTGCATCAGCTTCGAGATGTGCACGAGTAACACCTACTCTTTTGGTGGCGCCTTCAAGCGGGAACTCAACAAATCCTTCGCCAATTATCGGTTGGTCGAACTGCGTTATCTGATAGTTCATTGGGCTGTCTGGATAAAAATAGTTCTTGCGGTCGAATTTTGAGTTAAATTCTTTCACGCCGTTGTAAGCGTTTAGTGCATGGCCTGCTTTAAGCGCCAGCTTAACTGCCGTTCCATTCAAGACAGGCAAAGCGCCGGGGAGACCCAAACAAACTGGACAAACATTAGTGTTTGGAGCGACTTCTCGTGAATCATTGTCACATCCGCAGAAGAGCTTTGTCTTTGTCGAGAGCTGAACATGTGTCTCTATTCCGACTACTACCTCATATTTGTTCATAGCGCCCCCAAATCTTTAAGCGCCCGCTCAAAGTTCTTAACGGCCTCACGCGCTTGAGATGGCACAAGATCAAAATCAGCTTCGTGGGCAAGGGCATTGCGAAGCTTATGAGCCGACCATACCGAGTTGATGTCGCTAAATCGGCCCCGATGATTCTTTAATCGCTCACCCATCGTTGCACCTTTAAACCCAGAACCCTTCATCGCGTAATCAAGTAGCTTATCTGCCTCGCTGACGGCATCCTTCAAGTGGCTCCCATTGCCTTGTGACATAGTCTGGATATTGGTCCACTTGCGTGAAACAAATTCCTTGTCTAAAGAAGCCTTATAGGATTTATTATTCTTTTTTTGAGAATTAGCTCCTTTCGAAATTATCGCAAATACCAATAGGGCAACCGCGAGAACTCCTAGTAGCATCCAGATCGGCTCGATCATGACATCTTCTCCAAGCCGACTGCTGTAGATAATAATTTGGCTTCACTTTTTTGAGGGCCTACAATCTGTAGTCCAATGGGTAGCCCTTCTGTTTTCAGTGGGATCGAAATCGCTGGCGAACCAACAAGATTGACCGCAACCGTATCAATATCCGTCAGATACATTGCCAATGGATCATGTGACTTCTCGCCGAGCTTCCACGCTTTTATTGGAGATGTTGGCCCAATAAGAAAATCAAACTTTGAAAAAGCATCTTCAAAATCACGCCTAATTAGAGTTCTTACTTTCTGAGCCTTTTTGTAATAGGCGTCATAATACCCGCTTGATAGAACATATGTTCCGATCATAATGCGGCGCTTGGCTTCATCACCAAAACCCTCGTTTCTACTCAAGAAAAACTGATCATTAATCGATTTTGCCTCTTTAGATGAGTGCCCGTATCGGATTCCGTCGTAGCGAGCTAAGTTTGAGCTAATTTCGGCCGGTACCAAAACGTAATAACAACCCAATGCAAGGTCTAGCGATGGCAGGCTGACTTCTTCCACGTCCGCGCCCTGACCCTTTATTTTCTCAACAGAATCCATAATTGCAGACTTAACATCGGTGTCTACACCTTCGCCGATAAACTCCTTAACCAGGCCAAACTTCACACCCTTCAAAGACGCATTGATTTGCGCATAAGACCCTTCATCTCGATTTATTGTTGTCGCGTCTGATGAATCCTTTCCTGCAATCTGCTCAAGAACCATCGCTGCGTCCTCGGCACGATTTGCGATAACTCCAATCGTGTCAAAGGAGCTTCCCATAGAGACCACACCATACCTAGAAACCAAGCCATAAGTTGGCTTTAAACCAACGACTCCACACATTGCAGCTGGCTGCCTAATAGAGCCACCTGTATCGGTTGCAAGTGAAAATGCAGCTAAGCCGAGTGAAATTGCTGCAGCAGAACCGCCTGAAGATCCTCCCGGTATTCTTGATTCATCGTGAGGGTTTTTAGTTGCTCCAAAATCACTATTCTCGGTTGAAGAACCATGGCCAAATGCATCAAGGTTAGCTTTGGCTACAAGGATTGCACCTTGCTTTTGCAGCAATTCGATTGATGTAGCTTGGTACGGAGCCTTAAAGTTATTAAGAATATTACTTCCCGCTGTGGATTTGGTTCCAAATGTAAGAAAGTTATCTTTAGCGATGAAGGGCACACCTGCAAGTACACCAACTTCTTTTCCATTTTTTATGTGCTCGTCGATCTCATTTGCAACCTTCAGTGCACCATCATTGATTTCAAGAACTGCATGAAGATCTTTGTTCGCTTCTATAGCTTCCAGACTCTGCTCAACTAACTGCCTGGCGCTAATTTTTCCAGAAACTACCAGTTCAACCAATTCCGAAATCGGTCGCTTAAGATCAGACATTACAGAACCCGCCTGACTTTGAAGTGGCCATCTTCCCAATCTGGAGCATTGAGCTTTAGATCCTCGTAACTTAAGCCTTTTATGATCTCATCATCACGCCAGACATCTACTAAGCCAGTAACTTGATCGGTCGGCTCAATATCATCTGTTTTAACTGTGCCTAACTTCTCGACAAAGCCAATGATCTGATCGATTTCCCCTGCGAATGCTTCAACTTGCTCGTTGTTAAGACCAATATTTGCGAGCGCAGCAAGGCGCCTGATTTCTTCTGAATTAATGCTTGGCATAGATATATTTTAACGGGTTAATACCTTTGCGGCAAAAGTTGACATTAGCAGGGTATTTATGTAATATTCTTTAGCTGGAATCATACTGGCATTGAAAACTTCAACTTCGGGTGGCCACGCTTCGGCGTGAGCCTGATCAGATGAAACCCCTGCCCGTCTGATTGTCGCTTGGCGACCCCTCTTGGACAGGAGCTCGAATGGGTCACCTCCTTCTTCTCCGAATTGATAAAGGGGCTAAGACCAGCTCTGAGCACCTCAGCTGGTGCAATCAATTCAAGTCCGAGACTTCGCGAGACATCCTGCTCCAAGGAGCTTCTCGCCGAGAGAACCGATAACCAAATTTCGGTTGCAATAGCATTTGCTCAGGTCCCCCCGAAGCAAATCTCTCGCTCATAGCGCTTCTAGGGCGCACTCAACTCCCCGGGATTAATCCTAGACAATCGTCCCGGGGAGGCCGGTACTTCGGTACCGGCCTTTTTTTTATTTAAGTATCTCCAGAAGCTGATCTTCGTCTATTTGCTGAATGTTGAGTTTCTCGGCTTTATTGACCTTGCTAGATCCAGGAGAGTCCCCAACGACCACGTAATTGGTCTCTGCTGTCACAGCGTTCTGCAACTTCCCACCAAGAGCAGCAATTTTTTGTCCCGCCTCTTCTCGGCTAAAACTCGAGAGCGTACCAGTAATAACAAAATTCTTACCCGAAAGTGGGCCATCAACCCTTTTGATCTCGGTCGGCCTAACGCCGAGCTCTTCCAGCTTTTCAAGAAACTTTTTATGTCTCTCACTTTTAAGCCATTCAAAAGCGCTTTTTGCCACAACTGCGCCGATACCCTCAACCTTTTGCAGCTCATCAAGATCCGTATTCCTGAAATTCTCAATTGATCCGAAGTGATTCGCAATATCAAATGCTGTTTGTTGCCCAACGTGTCGAATTCCCAATGCATAGATGAACCTGTCCAGAGTCACCGACTTCTTGCTCTGGATTGAGCTGACCAACTTATTTGCCGAGATCTCAGCAAACCGTTCCAGTCGCTCTACATCTTCTGCCTTTATCGTAAATAAATCGGCTGCATCCCTAATTAATCCTGCATCGAGCAGGGCATCGACATTTTTTTCTCCAACCCCTTCGATATCAAAGGCGGCCTTACTGGCAAAATGGATAATTCTGCCTCGCTCAAGTGCTGGGCAGTCAAAGTTAATACACCTCCAAACGGCTTCTTTTTGCTCCTTAAATAGCGGCTCACCACAAATCGGGCAATTCTTCGGCATTTCAAATATCTTCTCACTGCCATTTCTTAATTCAGGAAGTGATCGCACGACTTCTGGGATGATATCACCTGCCTTTTGAACGATAACGGTGTCGCCAATTCGTATATCTTTACGATCGACCTCGTTAGCATTATGAAGAGTCGCCATCTGCACAGTCGAACCCGCGATTTTTACCGCCTCTAAGGCTGCAAAAGGCGTTGCGGCTCCTGTTCGACCAATACTAACCTGGATTTCCTTAATTTTAGTCGTTGCCTGCTCGGCAGGGAATTTATAGGCAATTGAGCCCCGGGGAGCCCTACCGACGATCCCTAGATTAAGATACGATCTGCGGTCATTGATCGTAACCACAACTCCATCTGTCCCATAAGGCAAATCCTTCCGCTTCTCCTCCCATTCAGAAAGAAAGCTCTCTACTTGTTTGGTGCCGCTGAGCACTTTGCTGTGTGGCTCTACCTTAAAGCCAAGCTTTGCGGCAAGATTGTGCTCATCCTCGTGTGTATCAACCCCCGGTACTTCGGTTGCCACAGCGTAAACATGAAAGCTAAGCCTCCTCTCTGCAACAAGTTTTGGGTCAAGTTGCCGGATTGTTCCAGCAGCTGTGTTCCGAGGGTTAGCAAATAGCGGTTTGCCTGCTTTTTCACGCCTATCATTGAGTTCTTCAAACACCTTTTTATACATCAGTACCTCACCCCGAACTTCGAAACGACCAGCATAAACCTCTTTAGGTACCGATGGGTGGTGGCGTAGTTTTAATGGAACGGTATCGATGGTTCGCAAGTTTGATGTGACGTCTTCACCGGATCTTCCATCACCGCGGGTTAGCCCCCTAACAAGTAGCCCGTCCTCGTAAATGATCGAAGCAGCAAGGCCGTCCATTTTAATTTCGGCGTAATATTCATCATCAAAACTGTCTCCAAGCAGCTTTTTCGAACGATTCTCCCAAGCTTCAACCTCTTCAAAACTGAAAACGTCATTTAGGCTAAGCATAGGTGTTTGATGCGGATAAGATTGGAACTTCTGCATTGGCTCTGCGCCAACCCGCTGAGTTGGTGAATCTTTGGTTATTAGATCTGGAAACTTTGCTTCGAGCTCCCGAAGCTCAACATTTAGTGAGTCGTAAACAGAATCGTCAACTGTTGGTCTATCTAAAACGTAATACTCGTAGCGATATTCGTTAAGGAGATCTTTTAGTTTGTCGACTCGTTCAGATGCTTGATCATGATTCACTTCTTAAGCCCCTGATAATAGTTGAAAAGGTAAAGATTAGTTAGTGGAAGAACCGTCAAACTTACTAATACCTGAAGTACTAGCTGGAAGAAAAGCACCTGAGTTAGATTAAGGAGCACCACCAATATAGCAGCAGGCACCAAAATTAGCAGGAAAATAAAAACCATCATAAAGAAAAGTGCCCCAAGGCTCTTCCACCCCTTGCCAGCAGTAAGCCTCCAGCTCTCAGCAACTGCTTGCAGCGGCCCGTTATCACTATCAAAGATGTTGAAAATGCTAAATATTGTTCTCGCTAAAAGATATAGCCCAGGAAGAAGCAGTATCAGCGAAAGAAGCCCGATTAGGAATTTCTCGCCTAGCGCTAGGGCGGTCTCAGGAACCAGTAGACCAATAAACAAAATTAGCAGACCAAAGACCAGTAGAAGCGAGATCAACACAAGCACAAATGCGGTTAATACCAACCTTATAAACCCGGCCGAACCGTTATAATAAGCGTCTTTAACGCTTACTGCTTTTTTTGAATTCAATTTTACTATTGCGTAAATTACCGCCGCGTTCATGGCTAGTTGGGCAAGCGTTAGGTATGCCGAGAGAGACGAGTCGGTAGCAGGATCGATCATGTAGACCGAAGCAATTGATGCTGGCAGCGAGACAATCAGTACAATACTTACAAAAAGTTTCCAATTGGCTTTATAAGTCTTTATCGCTTCCTTGAACAAAATCCAACTTTGCTTTGGAATGGATAGTTTAACCTGCATTAGGCCTGGCCTTCCATTTCTCTAAGTCTACGAATCCGCTCTTCTGATGGTGGGTGGGTGCTGAATAAACTCGCAACGCCCCTTCCCTTACCAAACGGACTCGCAATATATAGATGAGCTGTGGCAGAGGACCCTCTTCGCATAGGCTTACTATGAGAAATCTTCTCCAATGCATCGGCTAGGCCGTCGGGGTTTTTCGATATCATGGCGCCAGTCGCGTCTGCTAAGTACTCCCTCTTTCGCGAGATAGCCAGTTGAATTACAAGCGCAATCATTGGGGCGATTATCATTACGGCGATTGCAACAATCGGGTTTGGAGCTTCATCATCACCTAAAATACTGCTCCAGAAAAAGAAGTCAGAAATTATCGATACTACACTTACTAAAGCTGCCACAACGCTCATCAATCTGATGTCATAGTTACCAATATGAGCCATTTCGTGTGCTAGCACGCCCTCAACCTCTTTTTCGTTGAGTCGCACGAGCAACCCGGAGGTAACAGCAACGGCTGCATTTTTAGGGTTTCGGCCCGTTGCAAAGGCGTTAGGCGAAGCATCCTTGATGATATAGACCTTGGGCATAGGTAGTTTGGCATTTGAGCTAAGATGCTCGATCATGCGATATAGATCGGGGGCGTCTTTTCGTTCAACCGGTTTTGCCCCGGACATTGAAAGCGCAATCTTGGCAGAAAAGTAGTAAGAAATTGCCGCATATAACAAAGATCCGATACCAATATAGTAGAAAATACTCGGGTTATTTGTAATCGCGCCAAATACGTATCCAAGCGTAGATATAAAGGCAATAAATATTGCTAACAGAAAAACAGTTTTACGTTTGTTTGTCGAAATTGCGGTGTACATAAGTCTCCTAGGAATTGTCTGTGTTGACTTGAATCATGCGCGGGGCAGATGACTCTTCTGGTTTTTCGACTTCTTCTGATCCTTCTGCTGATGCTGGTTCAGTTTCTTCGGTTGTATCTGACTCAGGCTCAACATCTGGCTCGGTCTCTTCGGTTTCTAATTGAGGCGCCTGCTCATGCTCATCAGGCTCTTCAGCTTTTGGCTGCTCTTTTATCTCTACAGGCTTTTCTTCTGGCTCTGGCTCAGCTTGAGGCTCAGCAGGTATCTGTTCATGAAAATTATTGGACTCCATACGCTCAAGTAGTTTTTGAGCCTTTTCTGGAGCGCTACCGGTGTCAACCGCCGGGTAAACCCTATGGACTAGTTCAAGTTCAGTCGCAAGCTTAACAACAGGCTCTAAATTAGCGCCACGGCTATACTTTATATCGGAAGCAATTGAAGCAGGGATATCTACCACCGCATTTTTAAGATGCCCTAATAATACGTTGTGATCTCCATCGCTGAACTCTTCGCAAATACGGATAAGATCAAGCGACAGCTCGATTGCTTCCTTCCATGCGTAAGAGTTTTTTACTTGATCCATGAATATTGCCTACTTAATTTTGCCTATATTATAGCATTTTTGAGGGTTGAATGTGTTTAATTTTAACGTTTTGACAGCTCAAAATGAACTAAAGTAAAGCTGCATCCTTTCCTGAAGCCTAACTAATTTGTATAATCTAATGGTTACCAAACCTGGCGCCTTGGCGGAGTGGTTACGCAGAGGTCTGCAAAACCTTTTACACCGGTTCAATTCCGGTAGGCGCCTCCAGGGAGAGTGGTGGAATTGGTATACACGACGGACTTAAAATCCGTTGCCGCAAGGCTTGAGGGTTCGAGTCCCTCCTCTCCCACCAGTATTGATTTAGTTATTATTTTTGTGCATAATAGGTAGCACTGCAAACGACATTGGGGAGGTCCAATGGCAGGCAGTAACAGCAGTAACGAGCGCCTCATTGCGCTTGCCAACCAGGCAATCGGATCGATCCCGAGATGGCTTTCGCCGGACCGGATCACACCAGAGCTGAGAGCTCTGAAGCCCGATGAAGTGCACGTTACCCCCGACTCCCCCGCGGAGTTGAGGATCAACGGTAGAAGGACTGGGTCCTTCATCACGCTGACGGTGGAGTTGTCCGAGGACAACCTTCTTGTCCGTGGCGTACTGACGTACCCCAACGGCGCACCTCAAACTCTGCGTGAGGACGAGCCCGACGAGGTCATGCTGCGAGGATGGCAGCATCTCAGCGACGAACGTGTCCTCATGCGGATTGAGGACAAGTTCCGCCGCATTGTGGGCGACGATCATCTGATTGGTCGCGGACGACACATGCCCATCGAAAGGCAGCGCGAACGTGTCGCAGCCTGATCAACCTTAACCGCCCTCCGGCACGATGCTGGAGGGCGGTAAGCTATTTATGGGTTGTTATTTGGCCTATTTGAGGTTATGATAATGCGGTTAAGGGCGATTGGCTCAGTTGGCTAGAGCACCTCGTTTACACCGAGGGGGTCGGGGGTTCGAGTCCCTCATCGCCCACCAGCAATTATAATTTGTGATTTTGCACAACATATGTCATAGTTACGCCAATGCTCTCGAAGGAGAGCTCCTTGAAAATTCGACACGGAGGGGCGACATGCCCACTAGTAACAGGGTGCGCATCAACAATGCGCTCGAGTACTTCGTTTGGACGGCGCTGATGCCAGCAGCTTTGATGGTCTCGGTGCTCGCTCTCGTGCACGTGATCTTCGGAGCAGATGGTTACGAAGGCAACGGCCTGGAGCAGTGGGTAAGAGTGATCATCTCGCTGCTCGGAGCCTTCGTCATCGTGGGCTTTAGCTCATGGCTTTCCAGGAACCAAACTCCTTCCTTCGCGGAAGATTTTGGTGGTCGTTACCTGGGGCGAGTGATCGTGGGTTTCTTCACCGTCGACCTGGTGTTCTTTTTCTGGGTGATCACGGTCGTAAAGACCTGATCTCACGGCGGACTCATTCATTGGGTCCGCCGTTTTTAATTTGAATTTGATACACTAGAACTATGTTAAGAGAGTTCCGCGAGTTTATATCCCGAGGTAACGCCGTCGATCTGGCAGTCGGTGTCGTTATCGGTGCTGCATTTGGTGCGATTGTTACTTCACTGGTATCAGATATCATTACCCCCTTGATTGCGGCGATTGGTGGTCAGCCAGACTTTTCATCCCTTCAGATAACCATTAATGGAAGCGCCATCATGTACGGCAAATTCCTAAACGCACTAATCTCCTTCTTGATAATCGCCGCTGTAATATTCTTTGGAGTCGTTAAACCAATGAACCACTTAACAGAGCGAACAAATCGTAGAAAAGAACCTGGAACCAAAAAGTGCCCAGAGTGCCTTAGCGACATTCCAATCAAGGCAACACGTTGCGCAAACTGCGGAATAGCGTTGAAAAACCAAGCATAATTCGGTATGATTCCATAGTTGCTAAACCTGGCGAGATAGCTCAGTTGGTAGAGCAGTGGCCTGAAGAGCCTCGTGTCCCCAGTTCGAGTCTGGGTCTCGCCACCATTAATATGCGGGTGTAGCTCAGCTGATAGAGCGCTTCCTTGCCAAGGAAGAGGCCCCGGGTTTGAGTCCCGGTACCCGCACCATTAGGTAATTTATATCATTCGCCCCAAGTTATGGGGCTTTTTGTTTGCTAAAATATACCAAACTGCAACCTACAAGGAGGCAAACATGCCATCAATCAATCCATATATCAACTTCAATGGCAATGCAGAGGAAGCCTTCAATTTTTATAAGTCTATATTTGGTGGAGATTTTGAGACTATTGTTCGCTTTAAAGACCTGAAGGGGCCCGAATTTGCTGTTCCAGAAAAAGAACAAGATAAGATAATGAGAATTGTCTTGCCGATTGGTGATAATGTTTTGATCGCAAATGACGTTCGTGAAGACATGGGTCCAGTAAATGAAAACGAAAACAGATCTAAGATAGCGGTTTTTGCAGATACTCGTGAAGAAGCTGAAAGGATATTCAAAGGGCTTTCTGAGGGAGCTAATGTGGAGATGCCTCTTGGCGAAAGTCCTTGGGGAACCTATTTCGCTATGCTCAGGGACAAGTATGGAATTGAGTGGACCATAGAGTCATAATCGACTATTGACATTTCTATAGTTCTTATGTATAATATGTACTTATCGGCTTGAATATAGCCGCGTCCAGTACAACCTAGAGAGGAAACATGCTTCATCGCAGTATTTCCGCATTCGTCCGGCTGATCAACGGCGATCAGCTCCTGAGCTACCTACTGCTCATGGGCATCCTCCTCATCGGAGGCGCAACCGTGTCCTTCGTGGCACACGAGGCAGGAGTCGTTGACATGGTCTGGGATGCTGCTCAGTTCGACCCCACCGAAAGCGAGCTCACTCGCATCGGAACCGTCGGAATGCTCCTTGGCATGTACACCATGCTCGGCATCTGGTATGTGATCGACAAGTTCTACGAGATCGCAAGTAACCGGCACTACGAGGCTGCAGCTGCAGAAGCGGGCCACGTCGAGATCGGTTGCATTGGCCATGGCCTCGGCTACTACTCCGGCAGCGTAAACGGCAAGCGCTTCCA
Source organism: uncultured Candidatus Saccharimonadales bacterium (assembly GCA_964423965.1). Taxonomy (GTDB): domain Bacteria; phylum Patescibacteriota; class Saccharimonadia; order UBA4664; family SCTI01; genus CAZWEJ01. The sequence goes on along the minus strand of CAYRGI010000012.1, from coordinate 82 downwards.
CAGCCGCTTCGCCCCTCGCTAAGCCGACTCCCCGGGAGCCTCTGGCTCGATCTATCGAGTTATGCTCCCGGGCCACCGCTCA
>CAYRGI010000011.1:9538-15574 GCA_964423965.1 uncultured Candidatus Saccharimonadales bacterium | reverse complement strand
AACAGTTCAGTAACAAAAAATTCGAAAAAGAATTTTTTAACAAAGTAGAACAGCTGTATAAAGAGCACCACCGAAATGTCAAAACAGACTAAATTCCCAAAATACAGAATATTAGGCAGTGACATCGACCGTCTCACTCTTAATGAGGCGATTGACTATGTTATAAGTCACACTTCGGCGAAGAAGCCACCTGCATACATGGTGAAAATGTATGTGGAGCTACTTGATCGAGCAGCAACCGATCCTCAAATTAAAAGCCTATTGGGTGAGGCTACTTTGTCGGTCCCAGAAGGCGTCTCAACTCAATGGGCGGCAACATACCTATTCAGGGGCAGACGTAGCTTCCTGAGAGCGCTTGGTCTGGCTCTCTCAATAGTAATTCGCCCAAAATCCATCCAAGATCCCATCCCCGAGAAGTTCGGCGGGACAGTTTTTACTCTTAGGCTTCTTGAGGCTTGCGAGCGTGAAAAACAAAGTATCTACTTAATTGGTAGCCCCGCGGACTCAGATATAACCGCAACGGAGAAGCATATACTAAACCGCTTCCCAAAACTAAAAATCGCGGGCACTCATCCAGGTAGCCTTGGAGCTCTTACTGGGCAAGAGCTTGAGCAGGTCCTGTACGATGAGCCCGTTGAACAAGAGCTAGTTGAAGATATTCAAAAAAATAAGCCCGACATAATTTTTGTTGGCATGGGGTTCCCTTTGCAAGAAAAGGTAATTTCAAAAATAATCAGCCAGGTTAAACACGGGTTCTTTATTGGAGAAGGCGGAACATTCGATTACGACGAGTTCGGAGGAGTTTTCAAGAAAGCACCAAAATGGGTCCAAAAAATTGGGCTGGAATGGCTATGGAGGTTATCACTACAGCCTTCACGGATAAAAAGACAATCCGCCATCCCACGTTTCATGTGGCATGTCTACAGAAGTAAATAATAATTTTCATTGCCTAGATAGCTTTTCAAACACGCCATAATCATGTAACATAAGCGCTATAAGGCGGATCATGTATTAATGCAATGTCCTAGCTGTGGGAAAACTGGTTTCGTAATAATTGGCAATAAACGTTATTGCAGTAATTGCGGCACAAAATTAACTGAACAAGGAGCTCCTAGAGCTATATCCGATTTGAAACCGGGTCAACCAGCTGCGCCCCAAGTTACTTCAACACAAGTCACGCAACCCTCGCCGACTCCAGGCTCTGTGGTGGCACCCAAGCCAGCCAATCAGTTGCATGGAATTCAAGTAGGGAGTAAAGCCCCCGCAGTTCTGGACCTAAGATCAAAGAATAATTCTTCACCAGAGCCCGCAACGCCAAGCACCCAGCCCTCCCCAGTGCCGGCCTCGACCCCACCAGTCGCCACTGCCTCGCCAGTCGCACCTAAGTCCGTTACGCCCTCACAAGCACCAGTCGCTACTACTCAGTCTATGCCAGACCCAATAGATTCAGCCCCGAAGGCAGCACCGATCGTACCTGCAGCACCGCAGGTTCAAAAGCCAATTCCACAGCCAGCACCGTTTGGTTCCCCCGCAGGAGTGAGCGAAACACAAGTTACACCTCCCTCGGACCCAGCGACATCGATCACAACCACTCACCCCAAGGTCAAACGCTTCCCAGACAATCCTGCGCTAGCAAATGCGACACCATCACAAAATGAGCTACCTAACCAAGTTGCGACTCAAGTAGATGCGATGAAAAAACTTGCCACAGAAGGCGATGTTGAGCCCAAGTCTGAGGGCCTAAAGGAGGTTCTTGCTACCGCAAAGCCATCTTCCTCGCCAGGTTTTACACAAATAGCCGCCGCCATTGCAGCGATTGGTATTATTACTGGAATAGTATGGATGCAAAACTCGCCCAAGATGGCCTTCAAGTCTGCCGCCAGTCAAGCGGGCATTGAGGCAAGTCTGCCAACCTATATGCCATCAAGTTATCGTCAGCAGGGAAATGCTCAGGTTTCTCCTGGTCAAGTCACCCTCACATACAACTCTCCTAACAGTCAGAATCCACTTACCATTACACAAAAACGCACTAACTGGGACTCAAATTCATTAAGAGAAAACTTTGTCAGTCGTCAAGCAGATAACATGCTCGCAGTTCAGGGACAGGGCCTGACCATTTTCCTTTACAATAACACCGCAAGTTGGGTTAACCATGGTATATGGTACACCGTTAAAGGAACCGAGAACTTAAGTCGCGAACAAATTTTGCGGGTGGCTTACGGGCTATGAACGACGCCGCCTGGGAAAGATTAACAGACGGCATCGATATCAAACTTGGCATTAATAAGCACGGGCAGTTGAAGCGTCCTTTGGAAGATCGGCCCGAAGTAGAGGAATTAATAGAGTTTATTGAATTTGAGCGAGATGGAGATAAGTATAAGCTTGAGCGTTCAACTGGACCAGCAATTATTGATCGCAAGACACATTATAGCCACAGACCAGGCGTTGCCAGCAGAGTAGAGAATATCTATGACGATAGCGAAACTGCTCACAAGGTGACTCTTTTTAAGCTTGTTGGCGGCGAGTGGGAAGAAATCGACCTCAACAATCTTAGCTTATAGGTTGAGGCCTTCTTATGCTTCGGGTAAGCTATTTGTATGTCAAACAAAGTTAGAGTCCGTTTTGCACCCAGCCCAACAGGTCATTTGCACCTGGGCGGTCTAAGATCAGCCTTATTTAACTATTTACTCGCGAAGCACAGCAACGGGGCCTTTATTCTTCGTTTGGAAGACACAGATCGGGAGAGACTTGTTCCGGAAGCAGTCGACCAGATACAAGAAAGCCTCAAGTGGCTAGGCATCGAATGGGTTGAGGGAGTTGGATCTGGAGGAGATCATGGTCCTTACATTCAGTCCGAGCGACTCAATATTTACCATGAGCATGCAAATCAATTGATCAAAAAGGGATTGGCGTATAAAGACTATACGACCGCAGAAGAGCTCGATCGGCTACGTAGAGAAGCGCAAGATCAAAAGAAGCCTTTTCGCTTTAACAAGAGCATGGCCAAACTCGAACCCAAAAGACCGGAAGAAAAATATGTAATTAGGTTTGAGATAAAAGTAGGCCCAGAGGTTAAGTGGGAAGATGCTGTTTGGGGCGAGCAATCATGGGAAAGAGGCGAGCTAGATGACTTCGTTGCGATAAAGTCTGATGGGTTTCCTACTTACAACTTCGCAGTTGTAGTTGATGATCATCTTATGGAAATCACTCATGTTATGCGAGGTTCAGAGTTTTTATCAACTACTCCAAAAAATATACTAGTTTATGAAGCATTTGGGTGGAAGTTACCTCAATTTGTCCATCTACCCCCGGTGCTTGGACCGGACAAGGCCAAGCTCAGCAAACGACATGGCGCTAAGTCTGCGCTTGAGTATCGAGATGCCGGCTACCTCCCGGAAGCAGTATGCAATTACCTGGCAGCACTTGGTTTTAATGATGGGACCACCAAGGAAATCTACACAATCAATGAGCTTGCCGAGATATTTGATGTCAAGAGAATCCAATCTAGCCCAGCGGTTTTTGACGCAGACCGCCTGGATTGGATGAACGGTATATACATTCGCGATCTTAAAGTTGATGAATTATACAATAAGGTGGATTCCTTTTGGCCTGATAATGCAAAGCATTTTGGTGATGATTACAAGAAGCGCGTGTTAGAGCTAGTGCAGGATCGGCTAAAATATCTTGCGGAGCTACCAGAGTTAACCGATTTCTTCTTTGAAGACCCCAAAGTTGACATAGAAATCCTCAATAATCAGATCGAAAATAGCGATGCAGTTATTAGCGACGTTAAAGAGGTATTGTCTAACTCCAGCTTTACCGAAGATGACCTAGAGAAAAAACTCAGAGCATATGTTTCCGGAAATAATCTTAAGACAGGGAAAGTTTTTGGGTTAATTCGTATTGCTGTAACGGGTAAAACCGCTGCTCCGGGGTTATTCGAAACGTTAAGTACTCTCGGGAAAGAAACAGTTTTGAGACGTTTAGAGAATCTCTAACTCCAAGTTAGAGCATAACCTTTTTGTGATATAATCAACCCATGGCTAAGCCATCGGAAGAAACACAAAACAACGTCGATATTTCTATATCTGACTCAACGGATTCAATTGCACCGGTTGAACTGAGCACTAATGCCGATTCTTCACCAAAAGGCATAAAGGGATTCATTCGCACTCATCACACACGAATATTAATAGTACTCGGGGTCTTAATCTTAATCCCCGTTGCGGTTTGGTCGTATTTCGAGTTTACAAAACCTGTTGATTCGGTTTCAAAAGAAGTAAATGTCCAAAAAAAGGCTCCAGAACCCACCACCAAGGCATCACCACTTACAGGCGTAGAGATGGAGCCAGAGAAGGCTGATAAGCCTGTTTTAGGAGTCATCATAGAGAATCATCCGGATGCGCGCCCTCAATCGGGTCTTAGTTCTGCTGGTGTAGTTTATGAAGCGCTTGCCGAAGGGGGAATAACCAGGTTTCTGGCTCTCTTTTTAGAAGACAAACCGGCATCCATCGGGCCCGTCAGATCCGTTCGTCCATACTTTGTGAGTTGGGTGATTGAATACAACACCCCGATCGCACATGTCGGAGGTAACGCTGATGCACTTGATATGATATCGAGTCTTGGGGTAAAAGATATCAATCAGTTCTATAATGGGTCCAGCTTTATACGAACAAAAGACCGCGTGGCTCCCCATAATGCTTACACCTCCGCGGAACAGATGGAAGCATTGCTTAAAAAGAATGGGTTTGATAAACCAGCCGATTTTAAACAAACCCCTCGTACTAAAAAAGAGGAGCCGGCCAACCCAGCTCCTCACCCGGTTATAAATATTGATTATTCTTACAGTAATTTTGCTGTGCAGTACAAATATGACGCTTCGTGCAACTGTTACCTAAGGTTTATGGCGGGGCAGCCACACATTGATCGCAACACAGGACAGCAAATCAAAGTAAAAAATGTTGTCGTTCAATATATGCCTACCAGCTATGGCCGCTCACGTGCAGGTGAACAAATGGTGATTATGGGCACTCCCGGAAATGGCAATGCGCTAGTGTTCAAAGATGGCACTGTCGTTGCTGGCACGTGGGCCAAAGGATCGCACCAAGAGCGCACAAAAGTTATTGATGCAGCTGGTAAGGAAATCCCCCTGAACAAGGGAAATACCTGGTACTCAATTGTTCCAACAACTAAGACGGTAAGTTATTAATGGCAGCAAAGAAAGTCGCGAAAAAGAAAACCGCTAAGAAGGTTGATGCGCCAAAGCCCAGATCGAAAAAGGCAAAGATTGCTTTTCTAAAACGATCTGCAGCAGGGAGAACAAGACACAATCGAAGAAAATTAAAGGATACAGCATTTTGGCACTACAGAGCCATTGGTATTGCGATGTTCTTCTTGCTTGCGCTTGGCAGCATGGTAGTAGCAAATGCCGCTGATCTGATTCCGCCGCCAGGCCAAGATATAAATATAACAGCTTACCAGAGAGCAGCTGAAGAGCGTCGTGCAGCGCTTGCAATAAAGGAGAGGGCTCCAGACCAGGCAGGATCAGCTTCGTGGTACGCTCTGGGGCTTAGAAGCCCAGACGCCCTAACATGTGCTTCTACGAGGTTCCCACGTGGTACATATCTTGAAGTCACCAGCTTACGTAACGACGCAAAGGTTGTTTGCCTGGTGAATGATTATGGCCCTCAACCACATACGAACAGAATTATTGATCTTTCTAGGGGTAGTTTTAGGCAAATCGAGTCCCTAGGTGCAGGAACCGTTCCTGTAGAAGTAAGGGTAGTACAGCCTTAGAGATAAGTGCTGGGGAGCATGCTCCCCATGGGTCAACTTAGTAACAGGTATTTGGCCAAGGGCTACAACCTCTTTGGTTGTAGAGCATCTGAGCTCTCATGTCCTGCTCTGCAGGTGACGCGTCCGAGGGAAGGCCTGTTCCCCCAACGCCTCTCCATGTACCGCGGCTAAACTGGTATGCTCCATAGTAACCATTTCCGGTATTTGTCGCATACTTTCCGCCAGACTCTTTGGCTCTAA
>CAYRGI010000011.1:8288-9528 GCA_964423965.1 uncultured Candidatus Saccharimonadales bacterium | reverse complement strand
AAATTGTTGTGGAGTTACATCGAAACCTAGTGCTTCGAAATCCCAGCCACTATTTTTACCTCCTAGATTACCGGGCATAATTTGATATTTACCCATAGCGCCACTCGATCCATTACGTGCGCCATAGTTTCCACCAGACTCTTTGGCTCTAATACGCGCAAAAACGTCTGCTCCCGTTGGGGCAACACGACGTGCTGCTGGCTGATAAGCCCCTCTTGTTTGCTTTGCAGGTTGCTGAGCTACTGCTGCAACAGGAGCACCATAACCTTCGGGCAGTGGGCGCTCAGTTGTTTCACCCGTTGGTATAACTAGCTCCTGCCCAACACTGATTACGTCGGGGTTTGAAAGCCCTGGGTTGGCGTTCCAAATTGGGCGCCAAGTCTCTAGTTGATTTGCGGTCGCTATAGTGGAGAGAGAGTCTCCTGAAGCGACGATATGTTTCTTAGGTTGCTCTTTCTGTTCTGGTTTAGCCTCGGCTGCATGTGCAGACCCTGAAGCAAAACCAACTCCTGCCGCTGTTACCAGCAGCATCATAGCTATTTTACGCATGTTGCTCCTTTGCTTAAATAAAGTGACCCACCGCGCCGGCAATAATTGACCAGTATTACCCACCTCACAGTGAACACAAGGGGGTAGGCTACCAAAGGCAAAAATTACGGTCAATAGGGCATTTTTACAATTTTTTGACACAATTATCATGCCCTTCACCTGGTATTAAGGTTACGCTTATTCGCCTCACCCTGTGGATAACTTTTTTAAAATACTAGCCAAATTGACACTATTGAGAGTAGCCTGACATTATTAAGTAACTGTGAATTCCAACATTACCGAAAAATATCATTTTGCTGAATCGAATAAAATCACTCAAGAATTCGATCCGGCACTTTGCTATGACAAGATGATCGAATCAATTACATTTGCTAAAAATTCAGTTTACTTTGCTGGATACTGCTTTAAGCCTGGGGCACTATTTTCAAGATTTGAAGACGCGCTAATAGATGCAGCCCATCGAGGGGTGGCTGTTTACATTCTTGCAGACCATCACGGGTCTAATAGCATAACCAAGGCTACCACTGATAAGCTCAAAAAAGCTGGAGTAGTCTGGGTTTATTACCGACCGCTAGATTTGATGAATTTACCATTTTACGATTTCAGACTCCACAAAAAACTTCTAATTATAGATAACACAACTGCTTTTACAGGAGGGCTTGGGATAGATGATTCATGGATAATGGGGTCC
>CAYRGI010000011.1:0-8188 GCA_964423965.1 uncultured Candidatus Saccharimonadales bacterium | reverse complement strand
AAGTCTCTAGTGAGCGCCGGCATCCATATTTACGAATATCAACCTACAAAAATTCACTCAAAATTAATGACGGTAGACTCACATTTCACATCGATTGGATCGGCAAATCTTAATTTCCGCTCATTTTATACCGATGCAGAATATAATTTATTAGTTGATGACCCTAGATTAAGTAGGCAGATTATCAAGTCTTTCAATGACAACCTTAAGCAATGCGAAGAAATTACAATGAAAAACATATGTGAAGTGAGTCTATCTCGAAAGATTTATAGATATGGAGCTAGCTTAGCTAGGTTCTTATACTGATTATTGCTGTCCACAGTGCCACATATTTGTCTAATTTAACGTAGTTATATAAAGCAAAAGGTTAGATAGTCTTCGTATAGGAGGGCATAAATATGGGGCAAATTAAAAAGAAGAATAGGGAACTTCGTCATCATGGAGAGCACCGCATTGATGATGTCGTTTTCTTCGAGCAAGCTGTGCGCCACGAGGTACACAAAGCACTTCGAGAAATGCGAGCAGGGAGGGTACACCACCACAAGTTTAGCTAGGGAAGCAGTTTGACTAAGTGAATCATCCCGGTTATGTTTGATCTATATGATTGCAGCGGGGGGAAAAGCTTCACGTTGGGCGGCAATCTTCATCCTGTTAATTTTTACAACAGTGATGGGTCTGTTGTTATTATTTAATATTTTCAACTTATATAATATTGGCCATCTCGGTATTATTAGTGCTCAAGAGTCAAAGTCTGTAGCACAATCCAAACCAAAAAATCCACCCCCTGCGGAAAAACCGAAAGATGTCCAACCTGTATTAAAGAAGCCTGATAACTCATTAGAAACATATGCACAGATGAAAACCGCTCCGCCAAGAAGCATCGGAATATATATCTCTAATTCTCCTGACGACCCAGCAGCGGTGAGTGTCCTCGACTGGATAAAATCTGCAGGTTTTGACACAGTCTATAACTACTCAATAATTGATGGCACCCCCGAACAAATTGAATCGTACTTGAACCAAGCGAGCGCAAGAGGAATAAAGGTGATTGTCAGCCTTAAGGACCTTTACGACGAACTTCCTGGTGGCTCGGCCACGGCGGGGAGACATGCTCAATTCGGCTCAACAAATGAGCAAATTGCTCAAAACATCACAGCCCGATACTCCAACCACCCTGCAGTCTGGGGGTTTGCTATCACTGACGAAGCTCCGATGGATATGACGGAAGTTGGGAAATGGCGGCCAATACTTGAAAAACGCTACAGGGTTATTAAGAGTGCATCGAACAAGCCTGTAATGGCAGTTCTTGTAGGGAAAACTAGCCCATATCAAAAGGATCGAATAAACTTCCTCTCCTCATTGAAGTCGTCAGCCGATACATTTGCATTAGACTATTACCCCATACCATTCCAAGATGTAAATATTATTCAGCAGATCGGGAATGACTTGATATCAGTTGGCGATCAAAACGGTTGGTTCATTGCTCAAACCTTTAGCTGGCAACGTTACCCGGATACAGCAAGAGCTCTTGGATTTAACGTTAACGCGGCAAGGGCACCAAACTCGAATGAATTGATCGCAATGAGCAAGTTAGCACTTTCTGGAGGAGCTAAAAATATACTATTTTACTCCTACTTCGACATCGCCGGTGACCCAGCTCAACTTGCAAATGTTGCCGCAGCAGTTAAAGCTCTAAGGTAATTGCGGAGCAATTGTTGCCAAGGCGCCTGAAACTGTTTTCACCTGAACTCCGCTATTCGAAATAATTTGCAGATGGCTGGCAAGTTGGTAAGGGGTTGCAGAATAGTCGCCTAAGTTATCATTAGAAATTTGATGATAGACAAGAACCAGCCATAAATTATTCTGTTTTGCGTAATTTACCCATGAGCTAACCTCGGCTTCAGTAGTTTTGTCCGTAATGTTTTGAACTTTAATCGCATATTTATCGAAACTATACTTACTGTTATAGCCAGGCGTAACAGTTCTATGAGAGTTATATACAGACTTCAATTTTGTAATAACGTTATCATTATAAGCTCCATAAGGAGATGCGAAGTTATCAATCGGCGCCCCAACTAACTGAACTAATTTAGTCTTTGCAGTACTCGTTTCGCGGTTAAGGGCAGTTGTGCCAAGCGTGGTCAAATTTGCGTGCGTATAACTATGGCTAGCAAGCTCATTGCCAGTGGACCTTAGACTCTTTGCTTGAGTCGCTGTCATATAGTCAGGCGTATTTAGAAAGCTCGCTACGAGATAGAATGTAGCCGGCATATTGTATTGTTTCAAAATAGGATTTGCGTTGGTGTATTGATCTGACCATCCGTCATCGAAAGTTATGGATACTATAGGGCTGTTGAACCCGATGGGGGTGAAAGGAGATAACTTATGATCATCCGTTATAAGATAGCCGTTTTTATTAAGTAAATGGAACATAGTTATCGTGGCTGCGGTAGCTGGCACAGTAAATTGAGCTTTAAACTGCTTCCATGAAGTGGATGCAGAGGCGCCTCCAAGATATTGATATACAGTGGACCCATCAGTTAAACCAATGGCTGCATACACCTCGCTGTTTGTATTTGCCTGATAGTAATCTGTGTAATCGTATGATTGATTTGGTACTGCTGGTTGCGTATCTGCAAACCACTTTGCGTCCCCATCAACATAATTGGAAACAGTCAGCTTGAGGCTTTTGCTTCCAGTTCTACCCGTCTTTAAATATGAAAAAGTAGATTTATTGCTACCCCAAGAACCTTGATTCCAGTTCGCAGGCCTCTCTGGGTTACCAACTGTATTCTCAACTGAGCCGTTTGGTAATATGCCTGAATCAAACTGAAAAGGTGGCACAACAACTGATGGTACTATCGAAAAGTTATCTATCTGTAAATTACCGACCTTATTAAGGAGGTGGAAAACAGTTACTGCCTCCGCATTTGCTGGCGCAGTAAACTTTAGGGTTGAGTTAGTCCAGGAAGTTGCTGGCGGTAATGACCCTAAATACAGATAAGAGTACCCGCCGCCAGCTAAATTAAACTGAGCTACTGCATCTGTAGACACATTTGACTTGTACCAATCTTTGAAGTCGTACTGGGTGCCCGGGTTTATTGATATGGGATCAAAATACCATTTCGCATCGCCGTCAACGTAAGACGAGATACTAACCTGTGCACCGCGAGCACCATCCTGTCCCGCAACCGGATATGTAAAGGTCGCCGTGTTATTGCCCCAGTTTCCTCGGCTCCAACCTAAAGGAGTTGCAGTATTTAGCTCGGTTTCTAGAGAAGAATTGGTAATACTTGTTGGATAGCTTGCTGCATTTACAGATTGAGGCAATAAAGATACTGCAACTGCTAGAACGAGTACTATTGAACTGATTGTACTTAATATTTTTTTCATTCTTATCGGTTTAATTTATATGATTGCCCCGCTTATAACCACCAATTAGCGGGAAATTCTTGGCCAAGAACTTAAGCGTTTCTCTTATTGAACACGCGATAAGCAATTGCCCAAGCAGCTAATGCTACTACTGCGCCAATTGCAAGCTCATTAACAAGACTTGCGCCTGTCTGTGGCAACTGAGTTACTGCAACTGTACCAGTTGTAGTTCCTACGACAGCAGCGACACCGCCGCCTTTACCTGGAGTATCGTACATAATCTTCTCCTAATTACTTACTACCGAGCTGCTGGGAATTTGGTACCTTCGACCTTCGGTACCCCAGCCTGCTTCATGTTTTTGAAACTTCTTGAGGATTACTACCTCAAAGAACGCTCGGTAAAACAACAGTAATCCTGTGATGCGCAACACAGGGAAGAATGGAAAGGCAGAAATGATATCTGGCCTTTTTGCTCTCCACGCTGCGAATAGCGTAATCGCAAGATCACTGACAATTTCACCCAACAGTGCCAATGAAATCAAATATGGTTTATCTAACCAAATAGCCAAGAAGGGCAGTACTAAAAAGGTGTAAACCCCGTAATAGGCGTTTTGGCCTAGAAGGAGCATTACGTACCAATCTATTTTTTTACCCTTAATTCCAACTCTATGAGAAACAACGCCCTGGAAGAAGCCACGATACCACCTGCTAACCTGACCAACGAAGTCAGAATAGGTTAGGGGGTCTTGAGTATATGTTTTAGCCTTAGGCTCGAAGGTAATTCTCCCCAATTTCTGTCTGTGAATTTGAAGAGTGATATCAAAATCTTCGGTTAGAGAACCTGTATCGAAATTAAGTTTAGGAATAATATCGGTACGCAAACATGAAGTTGGGCCTGGTATAACAGTTACGATGCCCAGCCATGATTGAATCCGACGGACTACTTCGAAACCCCATACGTATTCGAATACTCGAAATTGCGATATAGCGCCGCCTTTAAGACTCTGAACGTAACCTGTTACTGCGGCATATCTGTTGTGATCAAGCTTCTTTTTCAAATGCTTGAAATAGGATTTATCGAAAAGACTATCCGCATCGGCAACATGCATCCAGCGATAGTTCTCAATAAGATCAAATTTTTTGATTGCTTTCTTAATTGCTACAGCCTTTCCGCTTCGACGAACGGTATGTACATTCGAATTTCCAAGAAGGCTTCTCGCAATTTTTGCAGTTGAATCTGAAGAGGCGTCATTTACAACATAAATGTCGCGTTTTTTCATTCCAGCGGAAATCGCGGTGTTTATCGTAAGCTCAAGAGCCAGCTCTTCGTTATGAGCTGGGATTAAGATAGCTAATTTCTTTTTATAAACTCTTGGCAAGGAGGGCTCTCACTATGTACCCTCCATTAATGCTTGTCGAAAGCAAAGCCTATCTTAAAAAGCCTTATTTGTCAATGTTTCTAGTGTCTTGTCAATAGCCATAAGAAGTATGAATTTACAAAAATAAAAAACCGGTGTTAACGTACACCGGCTGGGCAACAGAGCCACCCGTGGAAACGCCCTCAGTATTCTCAATGATTAACCATTCACGCAGGTGCCGGGGAGGCGCTTCTTCAGGTTAATCGATCATCAACAGTGTTGATACCCCATCGAGATGCCTTTCAGCCCCTCGATCTTTGCGCTCGACGCGCGAAGTTCGTGCCGTGTTCACTCATGTAGGCTTTCTGGCTGTCTGACCCTGTGGAGAGGGTAGGCCATTTTTCATCCTTAAGTGCCAGACTGCGATCTCTCTGCCGCCTCCACGCGGGGTAGATCACCTCTCACGTCTGGGTTCCATGTCCGCTCGGCTGACAACCGAGAAGACAGGGCCACGACACTCATTATTAAAATAGCTACATTTCAAAGAATGATCAAATATTAGCTTTGGTGCCTGCAGCCCCATACTGCAAAATATGCCTCAAAAAGATAATTAGCCAGGCCCCACCTATTACAAAATCAATAACTTCCATGCCAGTTAAACTGAAGTAGATTCCGTTTGCCATCATCCAGAAAAATACGGCCATTGCAGCTGCGGTAAGCCAAGAAAAAATATACATTTCGCTCGAGAAAACCGGAATGAGCCATTTTAGTGAGGCCATCAGAATAACCGCAGAAACTCCTAAAAGACCTGCGCTTGCGTTATGAAGCTGCACTAAAATCGTACCTTCCTCATAATGGAACAGCCCAACAAATGCCAAGAAGATACCCATGAGCATCACAAGAATATATGCAATTTGATACTTGGTTTTGCCCACTTTAGATTCAAACCAACGCCGGTAGAGTCCGAACACCCCCGTTGTGAGTGCCAAAATAATCAACCCCGAATAGATGAGAGTGATGTTGAAAAATGTCTGGTTGGTAGAAACATCCGTACCCAGATTACTTATATTGACCTGCCACCAGTTTGTGGTTTGATTTGTGATCATGCTCACACTCATACCGCCAACCATCACAAATAGCAGGGCATAGACCGCATACTGCACTTTATACGAAGAGGCAATTGAGACAATTACGTAGGTAATAAAGGCCATTGCAGCTGCCGTTATGGCACTTGCGGTCCATGGGTCAAAAGTTAGCCCCTTAAAAGACCCGGCGACTGCAAAACCAGAAATCAATGTAGTTATGAGCGTAATTAAACCAAAAGCTAGACCAATTGTCGTAGCATTTACAATTTGGGTCCATTTTCGTTTTACAATATGATTCCTTGAGAGTACGCCATACGATATATTAGTAAATGCGCAAAAAGCAATTATTGTTGATAGAAAAGAAACCACAACTCCAATAGAATGTCGTCCGGAAATGGGCGTGGGCTGGTTATTGAGGTAGACACCCAGCCCAACTAGAGCCGATATCAGCCCACTAATTGCCGAATATCTGAAAAGAGCTTTCTCCTGGTTTCTAAAGGTTGATTGCATAAGAACAATATATCAGAAAGAAGATAGCCCCCAAACCAATTGTTTACGGTTTGGGGGCGTTTTTTAATCTCTTTTTAGCAACCTGTCCTTTCCCAGCCCAGCACTCAGGCATTCGATTACAAGGCTTGGATCAGCCTTATAGTCCGCGTTGCGCAAATGAATCACCCAACCCAGCTCAGTAAGGGTTTTAAGTGCGCCAAATACTGTGGCCCCTTCAGGAATAAATGGAGCAAGGTCGTCTGGATGGAACAGAGTCCACTCTTCATCACCTCGCGATTGATGCATCCTTATTACTGCTAGAGCTAGTGTAAGAGACCCATGCGGGGCGACAGGCTCTCTTAAAGTCAGAAAATCGAAAGGATTTGCCACAAAAAAGGGAATTGCGGCCACCCTAATTTTCCGACGGGGGATATCTCTCTTCCAGCCATGACGCTCAATAAGATGACTTTCGAGAATCTCATCTCTTATTGGCTGCCTCCCCTTACAGCCTACATACTCCCAACTGCACATTTTACAAGCCAGTGGAGACAGCTCGTCCGAAGAATGGGGCCCAGGCCGAAACCAATCTAGCAGGAGAATGGTATACCTGAGATTAATTGATCTATTCCTCTCGGCCCTTTTCAGCTCAGAGTCTTCTGGCGGCACGCCCAAGTGAATTGCAGCAAGGGTAAGGCCAATCTGGCCCCAGTCGTTGATCTTGGTCTCCCCATGATCATAGAACATGTGTTCTGCCAACTCTGCAAGCTGCATAGGTCCTTCGCCACACAAAGGGCACGATGATATCTCGTGGCACCTGCAATCACAGGGTTCGCCACGCTCTGATCTATCTACCCCTCTCTCTTCAAGATGTTCAGTAGCATTTATGCAGCCAAGATGATTACCAAAGGTACAGCCTATTGATATGTTATCCACCTCCTTATCAAGGAAGGTAAAACTTGTAGGTACTAATTTCAAAGCGTCTCCTTACAGAGGGACTTAGAAAATTGAACATATTGTGCCACAAAAAGTTTCGAATACAAACATTAATGCTGAAATGTTTGACGGTTATAATAATGAGATGATAAGAAAAACTTACAAATACGGGAACCATCCACTTCAGTCATTGGATGTGATCCCATCAAGCAAAAATTTAGAGAGCCCAACCATTATTTTCTGGCATGGTGGCTCTTGGCAGGGCGGCGACAAAAAAACCTACCGATTCATTGGCAGGGCCTTCTCAAAACTCGGCTGCAACGTTGTAATACCAAACTATCGACTTTATCCGGAAGTTCAGTTCCCGGCATTTATCGAAGATGGAGCACTTGCGATTAAATGGGCAGCTACTCAGTTTCCAAAATCGAAGATTATACTTATGGGTCACTCTGCCGGGGCGCACATTGCGGCAATGTTAACCTTCGAAAATAAGTACCTCAACAAAATCGGAGTTAATAGTGGCAGGATTGGCGGGCTTATTGGAATAAGCGGCCCATACAATTTTGATTTAAGTCCTAATATCAAAAAGGTTTTCTCGGGGTTTCCAAAGATTGAGTGGAACCCATACGACAGGGTTATTAGACCAAAACCCGCAATGCTGATTTACGGTGAAAAAGATAAGGTCGTGCTTACTTCAAATAGTGAAGATCTCTACCAAAAATTACGAAAGCTTGGCGGAAAGCCAATGATTATTGAATTCCCAATATTAGGGCATATCTCGATATTGCTTCCTCTTATTGTGCGGTTTACTGGGTACAGGGGGCTCAGATTGAAACTAATCCAGTTCTTAGAGCAGGCAAATCAATAGAAAAGCCGGTGTTATCGTACACCGGCTGGACTGTTGTCCGTAAACGCCCCGAAGGGGAAGTGGCAGTGGGGCCTCCAGGACTT
>CAYRGI010000010.1:0-16911 GCA_964423965.1 uncultured Candidatus Saccharimonadales bacterium | reverse complement strand
GGCACAATATTGACGGTGGACGAAAGCGGGATAATTAATCCACAATTGCTTGAGGCTACAATTAACGATTCAACCGTTATGGTTTGTGTCCAGTATGCTAATCACGAAATCGGGACAATTCAGCCAATCGCAAAAATCGCACAGGTTATTGCCGAAACTCGAAAAGACAGGGAAGTTCGAGGGATAACTCTTCCCATATATCTTTATGTTGATGCTGCCCAGGCATCACTGCTGACGCTATCGGTCGCAAGACTCGGCGTCGATTTAATGTCACTCTCTGCAAGTAAGTTCTATGGGCCAGTTGGGGTTGGCGCATTATATATTAGGACAGGCGTAGAATTATCTCCTATCAATACAGCTGGCGGGCAGGAGTCTGGACTTAGGGGCGGTACCGAAAATGTGGCCGGCGCTCTGGGAATGGCACTGGCGCTTGAGATGGCTCAGAAAAGCCGCCAATCAGAGACAAAGAGGCTTGAAGGCCTAAGGGATCATCTTTGGCGGGAAACTCAAAAAAAGGTTGAAGGTGTTACTCTAAACGGGTCATTAAAGAGTCGCTTACCAGGCAATCTCAATATTACGATTGACGGAGCGCCCGGCGAAACGATGGTTGCATATTTAGATAAGGAAGGATTTGGTGTGGCAACAGGCTCTGCGTGCACGGCGGCAAATCAGGATCCTTCGCATGTTTTACTCGCCATAGGGTTGAGTCGGCAGCAGGCAGAATCGAGCCTCAGAATAACAATGGGCCGAGAGACAACAAAAAAAGATGTTGAAGGGCTGATAAGGGCGATAGTTAAAGTCGTTCCTAGGGTTCGTGAGCTAACTAAAAGGGCTTAAAAAGGCTACAATATCGCTATGAAAGCATTTAAGTGGATTCTAGTTTTAGTTGCCGGAACGGCAGTGCTGGTCATTGGGCTTATCGTTGGGATTGGTTTCTATCTTTCACCTCAGGACAGTCTTAAACAAGCAGATATGATTGTTGCAGTGAGTGGCGGCGAAACCGAGCAGCGAACAATGGAAGCGGTCCGGCTATACAAGAAGGGGATGGCAGGCACAATTCTGTTCTCGGGAGCTGCCGAAGATAAAAGCGGCCCTTCAAACGCTGCTGCGATGAAGGCAATTGCGGTAAGCGAGGGTGTCCCAGCTAGGAATATTCTGGTTGAAGAAGAGTCTGCGAATACCGAACAAAATGCACTTTTTAGCAGCAAGATTATAAAGAATCAACAGGCCAAAAGTATCATATTGGTTACCTCGCCATATCATCAACGCCGAGCAAATCTTAATTTTAAAGATGCATTGGGCCCAGGGGTTGAAATAATAAACCACTCGGCAACCGATAGTTCCTGGCGAAAGAATAGCTGGTGGACTCAAGATTACACGGTGCAGCTAACGCTTAGCGAATTACAGAAGAACCTTTACGTTGTATCAACAGATCCAGAGGTAAAGCCTTGATCGACTCACTAATAGTAATTGCGCTGTTAGGGGTATTAATTCTGGCAATAATTACAGGGCTAAGCAGGGGACTTTTGGTTGTGGCAGGAAGTCTCATATCGCTATTGGTTGGTTTAGCCGTGGCAGGGGTTGGATATAAAGCGTTAGGTGGTTTTTTGACCGAGCAGTTTGGGGTGGTTTCGTCACTTTCGAACGTACTATCGTATGTGATGCTGCTTGTTCTAGTCCAGTTTATTTGCCTCTTGATATTGCAACGCATCATAAAGCTTCTTCCACACCATACATCTTTTTCTCCGGCTAACCGTATTGGCGGAGCTGTTGGGGCAGCGATCGAGGCGGTTTTACTTTCTGCCGTAGTTCTCTCGATAGTTGCCAGTCTACCCATTGATGCCGCCGAGAAAGCAAAGTTTACGGAAGGGCTAATTGCAAGGCAACTAATTGTTGTGGGCAACAAGCTGCAGTCTATAATCGGCCCTCTTCCAGAGGAAGATTTAACAAATACCCTCAACCTACTCACAGTTGACCCGGAAAGTGAAAAGAAGATTGAGCTTGGTTTTAAAACAACCGACGTCACTATAGATGAGCAAGCAGAGAGGCGCATATTGGAGTTAGTTAACAAGGAGAGAACATCTAGAGGGCTCAAAGCACTGTCGCCTAATCCAAAGGCTCAAGAGGTAGCAAGAGCTCATAGTCGCGATATGTTTGCTCAAGGATATTTTTCGCATATCAGTTTAGATGGGCGAACTCCTTTCCAGCGCATGGAGGATGGGGGAGTCGAATTTAAAGCGGCTGGGGAGAACCTAGCATTAGCTCCTACGATTGATCTTGCCCATACGGGCTTAATGAATTCGCCAGGTCATAGGGCAAACATCTTGTCTCCAAATTATGGAACTGCAGGGATTGGGGTCATTGAAAGCGACAAGTATGGCTTAATGGTGACCCAAAACTTTACAAATTAGAAACTCGACAACACCATCAAATCGATATAAAATCAACAGGTTATGAAACGGGTATATGTTGGCTTAAGCGGCGGTGTTGATAGCTCTGTTGCTGCGGCCCTCTTAAAACAACAAGGATACGAAGTTGCCGGCGTCTACATGAAAAACTGGACGCAGGATCTTCCTGGCGTAAAGTGTCCATGGAAAAAGGATCTTGATGATGCTCGCGCTGTAGCTGCGCACCTTGATATACCGTTTAAGGTTTTTGATTTCGAAAAGGAATATCGAGAAAAAGTAGTCGACTATATGATTGATGAATATAAAGGTGGCCGAACGCCAAATCCAGACATAATGTGCAATCAAGAGATAAAGTTTAAGCTGTTCCTAGATGCTGCACTTGCCGATGGCGCCGATATGATCGCAACAGGTCATTACGCCACCATTAAAGATGGCCAATTACTCCGTTCTGTTGATGATAATAAGGACCAAACCTACTTCTTGTATCGAGTGTCAAAAGCGGCCTTGCAAAAGAGCATCATGCCAATTGGTGCTTTTTCGAAACCCGAAGTCAGGAAATTGGCGACTAAATTTAGCCTACCAACCGCAGGTAAAAAAGATTCTCAAGGTATCTGCTTCGTTGGCCCCGTTGGGATGAAAGCATTTCTCAAGCAGTATGTTGATGTTACTCCGGGTCCGATTATTGATCACGAGGGTAAAGAAATCGGACAGCATGAGGGCGCAATTTTTTACACTATTGGTCAGCGACAGGGGCTTGGAGTTGGAGGAGGAAAGCCATATTACGTGATTGGCAAAGATATGGAAAAGAATACGGTTTATGTGACAACCCAACCAGATGATCTTCTTATCGACGGAAAATCAATTAATCTTTCTGATTTGCATTGGATAGACGAAAAGCCTGCTGATAGCAAGACATATAAAGTAAGATTTAGGCATCGTGGACACCTGGTTGATGCGTGTATTAAGGGCAAGAATCTATCCCTAAATTCTCCTGTTGGGTCTTTGGCAACAGGACAATCGGTTGTTGTATATGATGGAGATAAAGTTCTTGGTGGGGGAATCATCAACTCAGTAACTAACAAAATGCTACAATATCACCTATGACAACAAACCAGATCCGCGACAAATACCTAAAGTTTATGCAGTCTAAGGGGCACGCAATAATTCCGCGCGCCAACATTGTTCCCAATGACGATCCAACCACACTGTTTACTGGATCGGGTATGCAGCCTTTAGTGCCGTACCTGTTGGGCCAAGAGCATCCTGCCGGTGATAAGCTTGTTGATTCTCAAGCCTGTTTTCGAGCTGAGGATATTGATGAAGTTGGGGACAATCGCCACACTACGTTTTTTGAAATGCTCGGTAACTGGAGCCTTGGTAGCTACTTCAAGAAGGAGCAGCTTACGTATGCCTTTGAATTTTTCACTAAGGTTGTGGGCCTTGATCCAAATAAGCTGTATGTAACCGCATTTATTGGAGATGATAATCTAGGTATCGCCAAAGATACCGAGACGGTAGAAATATGGGAAGGCTTATTTAGAGACGCTGGCATTGAAGTAAAGGCTGCCGAAGTGGGTAGCGAAGAAGAAGGTTCAAAGAGGGGGATGAAATATGGCGAGCGGATTTTCTATTACGATGCTTCAAAAAACTGGTGGAGCCGGAGCGGTGTACCTAAAAATATGCCTGCTGGCGAGCCCGGCGGTCCAGACAGCGAGGTCTTTTACGATTTTGGTACAGAGCATGATAAAAGCTTTGGAGAGTATTGTCACCCCAATTGCGATTGTGGTCGATTTGGAGAAATTGGAAACTCTGTCTTTATGCAATATTGCAAGAATGAGGATGGCAGTTTTAGTGAGCTGCCGCAGAAGAATGTAGACTTTGGTGGCGGTCTTGAGCGAATTGCATCTGCAGCCAACGATAATTCAGATATGTTCAAGATCGACGTGCTTTGGTCTTGTATTGAATCTATTCAAGAACTCTCAGGAAAGAAATACGACGACCATATGCAGGAAATGCGAGTGATTGCCGATCATCTTCGAGCACCAGTTTTTATGGCCCTAGACGGCGTCACTCCTAGCAATAATTCTCAGGGATATGTGATGCGACGATTGCTTCGTAGAGCCATCCGCCAGGGGCTTGCTCTCGGTGTCAACAGTCGGCTTTCCGAAACCATCGGCGAAACAGTCATTAATCAATACGCCGGTAGTATGCCAGAACTTAAAGAAAATGAACTCAGAATCCTTGAAGTTCTGCGCGCTGAAGAAGAAAATTTTAGAAAAACTTTAGAGCGCGGAGTCAGGGAACTTGAGCGACTTTCCGGTAAAGAAAAAACATTAACCGGCGAACAAATATTCAAACTTTTTGATACCTATGGATTCCCTCCCGAGCTAAGTATTGAAGATGCCAAACGCCTCGATTTTGAAGTTGAAGAAAGCTGGCAGAATGAATTTGATCGCCATATGAAAGAGCAGCGTGAGCGTTCTCGAACTGCAACCGCAGGAATGTTTAAAGGTGGCTTAGCAGACCAAAGCGAGCAGACAACCAAGCTCCATACGGCAACTCACTTAATGTATGAGTCTCTAAAAAGAGTTCTGGGCGACCACGTTGTTCAGCGCGGATCGAACATTACCCCAGATAGGCTTCGATTCGATTTTTCGCATCCTCAGAAAATGACCGACGAAGAGAAAAAAGCGGTTGAGGATATGGTTAACGAACAGATAAAGGCTGATCTAAAAGTTGAGTGGAAAGAATATCCAACCGATGAGGCATTCAAGATGGGCGCAAGTGGTGCTTTTGGTGATAAATATGGCGATACGGTTAAGGTTTACACAGTTGGAAAGCCAGGAGAGAAGCCTTTTAGTGTTGAAATTTGTGGGGGTCCACATGTTCAGCACACTGGGGTTATTGGGCATTTCAAGATTAAGAAAGAAGAGTCTTCAAGTGCAGGCGTTAGGCGCATAAAAGCCGTTATTGAATAACGAAACGCCGCCCCCAGTTAAGGGAGCGGCGTGTTAATACCTACAGGTAGTTGCCCCAAGGAGTCATCACAAGCGCTCTCTGCTCTATTTGCCCTCTTTCGTGGTCATGAATTTCAAGCCAAAAGCTATGTGCGCCCAGCGTGCGGGCGATAGCTTTTGCGACGGGCGTCACCGTGAACTTACGAAGAAACGAAAACCTCAACACAACCAGGAACGTTGAAGTCCCTCTGCTCGAACTGGGGCTAACGTGCTTAACGAGCCAGTTTTTGCGGATGGACTTTTCAACCTCATCGAGGGAATCCTGGTCGAGTTCTTCGTCAACAATGTACTTCCAGGGTGGGACAATGCCTCTCCCTTGGTGGCCCTGGATCATGTATCTGATGTTCATGCTCACGCTACCTTCGCGGTGGTCGACCGGCCGACCTTGACCCGTCGGTATCTCGTGGTCTCACCCTCTCGCCGGAAAGTCTGGGAAGGGTACTGACCACCATCACGTCGGTGAACGAGAAGCTGGAACTCGTCCTCGCCTAGTGCATCCGCAACTCGCTTAGCCAGGCTCACTTCAAACCAAGCCTCAACCCAGGGGAGGTAGGGGAGCAGAATCGCGAACTCCGGGGCGTCGGAATGGCAGTGGACAAGCCTCCATGACTGTCTGACGCTCCAATGAGACTGCAGAGATTCGATTACGGCACGTCGTTGCTGGTCATCAAGGGGTTGTCCGACACGGTATTTCATCCAGCTTTGACTGCTTGAGTCTGGTAAATACTCCAGGTAGAGCAATATTCTCTCCTCGGTTTAAAAGGTGCAAAAATCTGATATCAGTTATAGCATAAGGGACATTCAATTCAAAGATTTTTTATAAAAACACTTGCATAAGCATAAGCTTTTCTGTTATCAATTAAGTAACAGATAGTACAAAAACAAAAAAGGAGTTAAAAATGTTGAACCGAACCAGCAATGGTTCAGTGGTCATCGAGCTACTGGTCAGTATCGCACTTATTATTGGTGTTGGTGCAACAGCCCACGCTGTTCAGCATGCTGATTCGAAGACTCAATCTTCTAATCAAGCAATGCTTTCAAATTAGAGAATAGAAAGAGCCCCATCCGAGGATGTGACTCCTTCTGATGGGGCTAACGGACGAAAACAGCTCTCGTCGCTGTGTTGTGGCGAGCGTGAACTCGTCCGGGGCGCACGTTTCCGTGCATGACCTCGTGAAGATCGTCGAAGCGGTCGTCTCGAGTTTTAGGGGCGGGCTTGGGCTTCCGCTTGGGATTTGCCGCCGCAATTTGGCGGTTGATCGCCCGCTCTTCTCGAGCCTTTTCCTGGGCATTGCGCCGCTTAGCGGCAGCTGCCTTCCGACGGTTGCGCTTGTTGGTGCGCCGATCGCTCGAGGTAGAAGCCGTGTGTCGAATCGATTTAATGCAGACGATCTTGCCCTCCTTGCGGATGACCTTGATCTCGCGCCGCCGCTCCATCTTGATGATGATCGCCTCGATGCTGCTACGAGTGACATGGCAGCAGTGTGTACCCTTGTCGTGTGCGATCTTTTGCACAACGTCAAGGCCGTTGCCGCCGTCAATCGAGCCACCGTGGGCACGAAGGACGTCCTCGATGTTCTTAACACTAAACTTCATTAAAGGTACCTCGTCCTCGGGGAACAGAATCAAATATATTACTATAAAAACTTATGTTTGTCAATACTTGCAACAGATCTAAACACAAGTAAGATGCTTATGGTAAAAACAGTCAGAACACGGTACAATACAAGGGTAAAATTATACGAAGGCAATGGCCCTGAAGTTCGTCGATAAATTCCGTAAGAAATCAGATCCGAACCAGTACTTAGTCGCCCTTGATATTGGGACCGAGTACGTTAAAGCCCTCATTGGACGAGTGGCCGATAACCAGGTTGAAATTATTGGTGTTGGGCGGCAACATCAACGGCTGACCGATATGCAATCGGGAGCCGTAACGGATATTGCCGGTGTAGTGGACAACTGCGATTCTGCACTGCGTCAGGCAGAGGAAATGGCAGGAGTTGTCGCAAAAGATACCGTTATTGGCATTGCAGGTGAGTTAGTAAAAGGAACTGCCACAACAGTAAAGTACAAACGCACTGATCCCCAAACTCGAATTGAGATGCCTGAGCTTCGCAAGATACTTGATCGTGTTCAAGATCGAGCTTTTGATCGAGCACGCGAGACTCTTGCATGGGAGACGGGCCAACAAGAGATTGACGTCAAAATGGTAAACACGGCCATCGTTGACGTTCAGATTGATGGTTACCGAGTCACAAATCCGATTGGATTCCAGGGTCGCGATGTATCGATTCAGCTCTTTAACGCCTTTGCTCCTATGGTACATATAGGTGCTATCCAACAGGTTGCAAATAATCTCGACCTAAACACGATCAATATTGCTGCCGAGCCTTTTGCTGTTGCTAAAAGTGTTGGCGGAGAAGAGTCGAGTGACTTCAGCGCCATCTTTATTGATATCGGCGGCGGTACTACTGATATTGCGTTAGTAGATAATGGAGGAGTTGAGGGCACAAAAATGTTTGGCATCGGTGGACGCTCTTTCACGAAGCGGATTTCCCAGATCGCAGGTGTCAGTTTTGAGGAGGCGGAGGAGCTCAAACTCGATTACTCTGCCGGCAAACTTTCCCATCCAAAGGATAAACAGGCGGTCGAGCAAGCGGTTAATGACGACCTTAATGTGTGGCTAAGCGGCGTAGAACTAAGCTTGGCAGAATTTACCAAGGTTGACCATCTTCCATCAAAAATCTTGCTTTGTGGTGGAGGAACGGGGTTGCCCCAAATAGCTCAAGCACTTAAAGGTGATTGGTATAAAAAGCTTCCATTCGCACGTAAACCTCAGGTAAGTCACATTGCGCCCTCGCAAGTATCACGAGTCATAGACAAAACTGGTGAGCTGACAAACTATGCAGATATTACCCCTATGGGGCTTGCAAACCTTGGCTTAGATGTAATCAATACCGGGAGTATTAGCGAAAGCGTATTGCAAAAACTAAGTAAAACCCTGCAAACTTAAACTATGGCAAACACAGATCAAAACGGAATTATATATTTAGAGATCGACGAAGACATCACTTCGGCGATTGATAAACTGACCAAAAATACTGCCGAGAATATTCAAGTTGTAACGGCTAAGCGCTCAACTTTATTCCAGTCAGTCATTAATATGAAGTTGCTCAAGAAAGCAGCTGCCGACAACAAGAAGGTTTTAACTCTTGTGACTGCGGACAGGGTTGCAACAAATCTCGCCGGACGCATTGGTGTGCCGGTTGCCGAACGAGTTGGCGAGCCAGGGCGTGTGCCAAGTGTTTCGGGACCTTCAACCAGTTCTAATGACGAAGAGATTGATGGTGGTGTCGTCGGTGATAATGATGCCAAGAAAAAGGCTGCAGCTGCGGGTGTAGTGGGGGCTGCAGCCGGGGCAGCAGCTGCCAGCAAAGCTGCAGAAGCGGCTCCATCAGAATCCGCCAGCGATCAAGTCTCGGCCCCATCGCCAGCGCCATCCGCCCCTTCAAAACCTTCAGCACCACCTTCGCCTGCTCCACAAGCCTCAAGCGGTGCTTCAAAGGGCGCCAAGCCACCTAAGGGTAAAAGTGTTCCCAATATAGGAATTATGCAGAAGCGATTCCTGTGGATAGCAGGAGGAATTTTCGCACTCTTACTTCTTCTGGGAGCAAACTTCTACTTTACTAACGCAAAGGTGACATTATTTGCTAAAGGCACTCAAGTGAACGCCGGCTTTAAATTTACTGCCGATCCTTCGATTCAGTCTTCAAACATAGACTCTGCCACTTTAGCTGCCAGTCAGCCGACCGTTAAGAAAACCCTTAAAGGCAACGTTACTGCCACTGGCACAAAAGACAATGGGACCAAAGCTAAGGGAACAATGACGGTATATAATCGCACAAATAACGACCAAAAATTAGTTTCCGGGACAAGATTCCAAGCGCCCGATGGAAAAATCTTCCGCTCACAATCTGATATAACAGTGCCGAAAGCTTACCTTCAAAACTTTAGCCCGGTTGCTGGCTCAACTACTGTAGAAGTCCTGGCGGATCAAAACGGCGACGGTTTCAATCTTGGTCCAGCCAAATACAGCATCCCGGCGCTAGGTTCTGATCAAATTTATGGTCAGGGTGGCCAGATGTCGGGTGGAACCACCAAGACATCAAAAGTTATTACTCAAGGTGATGTCGATAAGGCAAAGCAGGCAGCATTAGATGCCGATAAAGCTGAAGCTCAAAAGTCGCTAGAAGATAAGGTAGATAAGGACCAGGTTCTTCTTGATGCATCGATTCAACAGAAAGTTGATAAAGTTACCGCCAATCCAGAAGCAGGGAGCGAGGAGCCAAATGGTAGTGTCAGTGTTGAGGTTACGTACTCAGCACTAGCGGTAAACAAGTCCGACCTTTCCTCGCTTACGAAAGCTCAAGTACAGGAGCAAATTGGGCCCGATAAAGAGATTTACGAAGATGGTAGCGATAGTATGCAGCTAACATCAGCTGGAGAACCTTCTTCTAATGGGGCGCAGAGTTTCAACGCAAAGGTTGCAGCATTTGCAGGCACAAAAATTGATCGTGACCAGTTAGCTAAAGAGATGAAGGGCAAGAAAGTTGGCGATGCCATCGAAATAGGAAATCAGGCTCCAGATGTTGAGCGCACCGAAATTGTTGTGAAGCCTGGCTGGTCTACGAGCATGCCAGGAATTGTTAAGCATATAGAAATAGAAGTAAAGGCCTCCAACCAGTAAATGCCAGCCTTGGGGATAGATTACGGCACTAAGCGAATTGGGTTATCGATCTCAAGAGATATGCGCTTTTGTAATAGATTGCAAACGATTAATAACGACTCCTCTTCGTTCGAAAAGATTAAAGAAATATTAAGTTATGAAAATATCGATACGATCGTAGTGGGACTACCAAGAAGCCTCGATGGTAATGACACACAGCAAACGGCTCTCGCTAGAAAGTTTAGTTCAGAGTTAGAAGACAAGTTTGAAGCAAATGTGGTATTACAAGACGAGGCAGATACCAGCAACATGGCGAGAGAAAGATTGAAGTCTCAAGGAATGAATGATCGCCAAATTGAAGCGGAGGTTGATGCAGAGTCGGCAGTCATTATTCTGGAGGATTACTTAAGTGAAAAACGAGCTTAAATGGGTCATTGCTTCGGCTCTTACCGTAATTACTCTTGCCATCTTGGGAGTGATCATTTGGTTTGTGCTTGCATTACGCCCAGTTGAAAAAGACAGTACCGAGATTATGACATTTCAGCTTGATTCTGGGACGAGTGTTCCAGATGTATCTTCAAAACTTCAAGATAAAGGGCTAATTAGAAGTGCGGCGGCATTCAATGTCTATGTAACAATTACTGGAAAGAGGCAGGAACTCCAGGCAGGAACCTATGATCTTAGCCCATCGTTATCGACAACCGAAGTCGCTACCATAATGTCAGATGGGAGAGTGGCCACAAATTTGTTAGTTATACCTGAAGGTTCAACTATTTTAAAGATAAGGGCTTTAGCAGATAGCAAGGGGGTTAATCTGCAGGATTTTGATGCCTCCCTGGTGGCTCAATATGATTATGATTTTCTAAAAGCTCGTCCCCAAGGTGCAACACTTGAAGGATATCTCTTCCCGGACAGCTATGAGCTAATCAAACCAATACGCACAAAAGTCGTAATTGATCAGATGCTTCAGAACTTTGCAAAGAAGATTAGCCAGACCGACTATGTAAAGAGGTATGCCGATCAGGGCATGACATTGCACCAGGCGGTTACACTAGCCTCTATAGTCGAGCGAGAGGTGAAGTCCGACGAGGATAGGGCTATGGTGGCTCAGCTGTACTTAAACAGGCTTAAAATGGGTATGCCGCTACAGGCAGACCCGACAGCTTTGTATGCTCAGGAGATAACCGGCAAGCCGACGAACCGCGTAGATACAACCATCAATTCTACCTACAACACATACGTAGTAAAAGGTCTTCCGCCTGGACCAATCGGAAACCCAGGGCTTTCGGCGTTAAAAGCGGTAGCCTATCCTAAGCAAAACGATTATCTCTACTTCATATCTGGTAAAGATGGAAAAACCTACTTTGCAAAAACCTACGAAGAACACCAGAGAAACATCGAGAAATACCTAAATTAAAGTTCTTATGCAACAATTTTTCGAAAAATAAAGCTCAAGATAATAAATTACAGTATAAAACATACTTTTATGGCTCCAGAAAGCCAAAAACGACTGGTTGACACCATCGAACCGCTTTGCTAGTATTCCCAATGTACATTGATAAGCGTAAGCGCAATCGCATTTATGCTTGTCAGTTGCCTACTTGAACTGTCGTACGGAGAATTAACCTAAGGTCGAACTTCTCCCTCCCTTAATCAATAAGGGGAAAGACAAATTAGAGTAGAGCCCACGTTAAGTTCAGGTTTTCCTGAATGTGGGGTGGAGAACGCACATTAGTAGAGAAGTAAGTAGCTCAATGCCGTCCGTAGGACTTGGCCTTTCGAGCTCAACCAGCACTTCCAAATTCAAACTTCAAAACACAAAAGCTCTCCCAAACAAAAAGACATCTAAATCTGCGACTCTCACTCCTATCGGTCAAACCGTTGAGGCTTCAGGCCGCTTTATGCAACGCCTTTCAACCATGCCTCGATTGTTTGTTCATGCCGGCGTAATTGGTTTAGTTGGAGGAATTGTTCTAACCGGTTCAACCGGAAATTCCGCCAAGCTCAACCCGCTAGCAAATAAGGTAGGTTATGGTTCAGTGTTGGAGCAGGCGGCGGCTGTTGAGGTTGCTGCAAAGGTTGCAACTGAAACCAGCCTACTGGTTACTCCAGAAGTTAATAACAGCTCTAAGGCCCTTAATGCTCAGGTTGCTCTGGCAACTGCTGATGACGGGACTCTAGCAAAGCGACAGGTGGTTGATACCGCCGGCGCTGCTAGCCGAGGCGTCTTGCAGCATAAGGTTGAATCGGGAGACACAATCGAGTCGGTTGCTGCCGAGTACAACATCACAACCGATACCGTCCGCTGGGCAAACAATTTAGGCGGCACGGACAATATTAGCCCTGGCCAGGCCCTAACTATCCTCCCGATATCGGGAATTCAGTACAAGGTTAACGCCGGAGACTCCCCAGAGTCGATTGCTCAAAAGTATCAATCGAATGCCGACCAGATTATTGCTTTCAATAATGCCGAGGTTGATGGCATTCAGCCAGGTCAGGTGATCATAATCCCTGACGGTGTAATGCCACAGGCCCCGCGACCTGCCGCTCCAGCAGCAGTAGCTACTTCAAGCTCTTCAGCACCAGCAAAGGTTTCTATTAGCCCAGGTAGTCGCTCAAATAGCTACTCCTACGGCTACTGCACATGGTATGTAGCAAGTAAGCGCGCGGTTCCAGGTTCATGGGGTAATGCTCGAACTTGGTACGGTAATGCTCAAATGAGTGGTTACGGTGTAGGTAGTGTTCCTCGACCAGGGGCAATTGCTTGGACCGGTGCCGGTTACTACGGACACGTTGCATACGTAGAGAGCGTTAGCGGTGGTATGGTTACAGTTTCCGAGATGAACTACAACGGTTGGAACAGGGTGTCATCCCGAACAGTGCCCGCCTCAAGTTTCCGTTACATCTATTAAGTTTCGTTAAACAAAAATTGATTAAACAAAGAGCCGCCCGAAAGGGCGGTTTCTTTATTTGGTACAATAGGGCCATGTTTGCAGATAAAGTTGAGATAAATGTCCAAGCGGGGAAGGGCGGCGATGGTCGCCTCAGTTTTCGTCGCGAGAAGTATCGCGCGATGGGTGGACCAGATGGCGGTGATGGTGGTCGCGGCGGAAGCGTTATTTTTGTTGCTGACCATAATCTCAACTCTTTAGCTGCTTTTAGAAAACAAAAGCTTGTTAAAGCCGAAGATGGTCAGATTGGCGGTACCAACCGAAGCCATGGCAAATCAGGCGAAAATATTATCGTTAAGGTGCCGATGGGTACCCAGATTTTTGAATCGGAAACACTTTTGGCCGACCTTGCCGAAAACGAACAAAGCCAGGTTGTCGCCAAGGGTGGCCGTGGTGGCTTCGGTAATGCCCACTTTACTTCATCTACTCGCCAGGCTCCTAGGGCAGTCGAGGTCGGTGAACCTGGGGAGCATCGTAATCTAGTTCTTGAAATGAAAATGGTGGCAGATGTTGGGCTAGTTGGCCTCCCGAATGCCGGGAAATCAACGCTGCTTTCGGTTATCACAAACGCCAAGCCAGAAATTGCCGATTACCCATTCACGACCATCATCCCCAATTTGGGTGTTGTTTACTGGCGAGATGATAGCTTTTTAGTGGCAGATATTCCCGGGTTGATTGAGGGTGCAAGTGAGGGCAAAGGGCTTGGCGATGATTTCTTGCGCCATATTGAGCGCACGGCAGTGATTATTCACCTGGTTGATGCAAACTCAAACGATGTCGCGGGGGATTACAAAACAATTCTTCAAGAGCTTAAGTCTTACACTATTGATTTGAGCGGCAAGCCTCAATTAGTTGCTCTTTCGAAAGCCGACCTATTACCCGATGAGGAGCTGTATAAGCCACTTGTAAAGGACTTGAAGTCGGCTGGTGCCGAAGAAGTCTTGTTGATGTCATCGTCAGCACACAAGGGACTGGACAAGCTGCTTGATAGCGTCGCTGAATTGGTTGGGGCCGAAAGGGAAAGGCGAAAGTCGTACAAAGAGGAAGAGGAGAGGGTAATTATTGATGAGGCTTCCCAACCTGATTTGTGGCGTATCGAGAAGACAGGCAATCATTTCGAGGTAAAGGGAGAAAAAATAGAGGGCTTTGCTCGTCGCACCAATTGGAATCAGGAGGAGTCGGTCGATCGATTTAGAGACATTTTGAGGAAAACCGGGGTCGCGAAACAGCTCGAGAAAGAGGGTGCTCAAAAAGGCGATAGGGTAGTTATTGCCGGCTTTGATATTGAGTGGTAGTTGGATCAACATTGGGGGCTGTCGTACAATATTCTCGTTGAGGGGATATAGCTCAGTTGGCTAGAGCGCTGCATTCGCATTGCAGAGGTCGGGAGTTCGAATCTCCCTATCTCCACCAATTGCTTATTTAATTCACAAAAAAATCTTCCATTTTGGAAGCTTTTTTTGTATGGTTAACACAAACAAAAACGTTTTAGTGGGCGGTGCTTGAATATGAAGGTAGAAAATCTACTTCTTGCCATGGATGGCGTAGGCCCTGGGTGGCCCTACCTAGAGGAGGTTCTATCGGGGGAGAAAACTGCTCTGACCCTGTGTGAGGGGTGCGCGTCGAATGCTCGGCATTTGGTTGGAGATCCGAGGAAACCTCTCAAGGGTGTTGATCTTCTGGAAATCTCACTCTTTTGCCCAGTTTGCAGGGAAAGTTGTACAAGATTCGTTACCGGGGAGCAGTTTTTGGCGCTCAATCACGCGGTTGCTTCTTGGCAAGACCTCATGATGATCGGGCTCGACGATGTTTGTGAGTACCTGATCAAGGATGGGATCGGTCCTGGGCCGATAATCCCACCAGCCAATCCTGGCCACGGTGCCGGTATCTAGACTTCGACCAATCCCCCCGGGTTGAAGATCGGGGCGAGGAGGACACATAACTCCTCCTCGCCCCAACTACGCAATAATATTGCTTATGCTACAATCAAACCATGGCGAAAAACTTCATCGATCAAGAAGAAAAAGAAAAGAACTTATCATATAGCGATGGATTTCGGTTTGGCTTTGGGTTTTTTATTGCGAACCTATTGGGGTTAACCATAATCAGCGCAATTATTGCAGGTATAACCACTCTTCTCCAGCAGTTGCGCTAACAGGTTAAATTTGCTAACTTAACCAAGTTATATGGGGCTATAGCTCAGCTGGCTAGAGCGCTTGCATGGCATGCAAGAGGTCCAGGGTTCGAATCCCTGTAGCTCCACCATAAATCTTGTAATGGGAACTAACTTCATCAATCAGGGTGAAGTTTGACCTTTTCAAGAGGTGAATATCGTGACACGTACATTGGAGAGAGAAGGAGATTTCCCGGTAGCCGTTGACTACAGGGTTAATCTTCAAGATCGGCTATCAAGTCTTGATGGGGCAGATCTTCACCCATATCTTGCTTCTGGCCTTGTAGATCCTGGCGAGGGTCCTGCAATTGTGAGGCTGACTTTGGTTCGCTTCCCAGGTAAGCTGCTTGATACGGTCGACACGGACGAAGCAATAGGGGCAATGGAAGAGAATGGGTTGAGGCCAGCAAATCTCACTGAGTTTTTGGCTTTTCTTGAAGCCCACATCGAATATCCGCTGGCTGAACCAAGTCTTTACCACCCCATAGTGGCACTTGGGTCTTTCTGGAGGAGCCCCGCTTATGTGAGGTGGTTCCCAATCGCTTGTAGGCGAGAGACAAGAGACAGCAGAAGTTCAATTCGGGAAGTAGTCGTATCAAAAAGCGGAACTAAGGACGAAGATGGCGAATGGGGTCACTGGTGCGCTTTTTTGGCAGCAATTGAATAAACTTTGTGGTTCGAGCATGGAAGCTCGGGCCACTTATTTATTCCGGCCAAAAATTCTGTACAAACTCAACGTCGTCCATTAAATCTTCGCTATAACGCGAAATAATTAATAACTCAACATTCTCCGGGCCATCATTCCACATCCCCTGCGCGGCGGAAGGCGAAATTCGAATGGCAGTTTTTGGAGTAAGTTTAATCACCTCATCGTCAACTTTTACCTCTAGTGTCCCGGCAAAAACGAATATGACTTCTTCCTGAGTTTTGTGTTTGTGGCCTCGACCACCCTTGGCACCAGTCTTTGGAGGCATCAACCGATACGTTACTGCTACCTGCTCGGCTTCAAGTGGTTTTTTCATCATCTTAATCTCACCCGGAGAGCTTGTGAGGATATTATTTACATCTTTTAGATCAACGATCTTATACTTTTTCGACATGGCATCTCCTTTTCTAGTTATTATATCCCTTACCTTATGAGTGGTATAATTCTTCTTATGAAGCGAACCGTCAAGCGGCTGGCGCCACATCTTAAAAACGCATCACGCAAGCTCATTGCGAGGCAGCTTGAATGGCGCGTCAAAAGACTGATTAAAAAGCATCAACTTAAGGTTGTAGCTATTACTGGCAGTGTCGGTAAAACTACTGGGAAGCTGGCAATAGCATCGGTGCTTAGGCAAAAGTACAGGGTGCAGGCACATCCTGGTAACTTCAATTCTGAGATTGGTTTGCCAATGTCAATTTTTGAAATGGATATACCAAAAGACCTCAATAATCCCGCAAAATGGGCTCAAGTTCTAATCAAGATTGATAAGAAGCTGCGCAAGCCGTTTCCGTACGATGTTTTAGTTCTTGAGATGGGTGCCGACAATCCGGGTGACATCATGAAGTTTATGCGCTACGTAACTCCGGATATTGGAATAGTTAACGCAATCGCGCCGGCTCATGTTGAGCAGTTCGGTTCTGTTGACGCAAT
>CAYRGI010000009.1:2226-17743 GCA_964423965.1 uncultured Candidatus Saccharimonadales bacterium | reverse complement strand
AGGTACCCAGGCAATCAAGGACTACCAGTCCGGAGCTAAGAAGTAATTAAACGCTTCATTAAAAAAAGAGCCCTTCGGGGCTCTTTTTTTATTGCTAACGTCGACGTCGTTTCGGGGTAAAAAGTAATTTGATAATTCCGAGCGCTCCCGCGACAGCTGCGCCCAACAGGAAGGCGCCTGCCAGATCTGGGCTCCAAGCTGGCGAAGAGGTCAGAATGATATATTTCGACTGATCCGGCATTGTTGCAGGCTTTGGGTTTGGCGCCGGCACTGAATTTTTGGAGAGGTAGTCTGATATACATTTGGACTGCGAAATTGAATCCTTCAGCGATCCACAAGATGCCTGCGCTTCGGCATAGACTCTGGCGCTTGCCGAAGGATCAGCAGTTGATTTTGTAGCAGCAACTGCTCGATCATAGCTGCCGGCAAGGTAAATCTGTACTGACGTCCCCATATGGTCGGAGCTGTACTTCTTAAGTGTTTCAATCTCTTTTGTTACATCAACAGAAGCCCTGTCCTTGGCCTGAATGGCTTCTGCCTGCTGAATAGCTTCGTTTCGATACTGAGACACAATAAGAACGCCTATAAATGCCAGCCCTATTGAAATTGGTAAAAGTATTCGCGCTTTCAAGAATTAAAGCCGATCTTAAAAATCTTTGTCCGAGACACCAATGTCGTTCAAATCCTCGCTTTCAGCTGCGCGCGCAGCTGAGTCTGCTGCCGCAGCGTCTGCATCGGCTTTAATTTCTTTGGCGGGCTTAGGCTTTACACCTGATCCTCCAGAATCAACCGAGGTCGTCTGTTCGCTTCTAGCGTTATAGACATAAAAGCCAGCTCCAACAATTGTCGCAACTAAAACGAAGCCCAATAACGCTATTCCAACTATTCCGCGTTCGTTCTTAATCATAGTTTTGCTCCTTCAGATTCCGTTTCTGATTGTTTGGTTTTTGCCATTTCTTTGAGTAAAGGCACTACCACATTCTTTTGAGTATCCTGTCGGAAAGTCCTAATCTGCTTTGCGTCTTGAAGAACCTTTGTATGAGCTGCCCGAATCTCTGACTTCAAATTTGATGCCTCAGAGTCTTCTCCGCACGCCTTTGGAGTTGAAGTTTGAAGCTGTCTTAGTGTATCAAGATCAGATACGAAAGTGGCATGGTACTCCTTGAATTGAACCAGTGCTTGCTGGAGCTGTGTTGAATCAACTTCTTTTGTGTTTGCCCGATCAATAAGTTTTTGCCAGCGCTGCTCAACTGTATTTAAATGCTGATCGATGTTTGCCTTCTTCTCGCCTACTTTTGCAGACCTCTGAGCCAAAACTCCCTCGGCTTTTTCGCACCTCTTTTTGCGTACTTCTTCCTTTTTAGCATCGGCTTTTTCTTTGAGCTCTTTTTCCTTCTGCTCTCGTTGCTGCTTAAGAACCTGGGCTCTTTCCTGTGTTGATGAGTTATTTTGAGGCCTCAAGTCCCCAGGCTGAGGATTTGTACCTTCAACTGCAAAAGCTGCAATCGGAGTCGCAGCCAAGATAGAAATTATGAGTATTTTTTTGATCATTTTTGGTTTTATTAGTTATTGAGCTCATATTATTACCATAAGCGGTAAAAATCAAGTTAGTATTTTTAAACGTTTGCAAAAACGGTCACGTTATTACTATTAACTTTCATAACGCCACTATTTATCTGAACACTTATTTTTTCGTAGCCGGTATTGACCTTTAATATCCCACCGGGGAGAAGTGAAAAGAAATTGCTGTGGTTATATAAAACGTCAAACTCGCCGGTTTTGTTACGACCAGTTACAGATACCGCCGATCCCTGATAAAACACTTGGTAGGGCGAAAATATTTTGACCGTGAGCCGCTGACTGTCCACTCCCCCTCCTTAAATTAGAATCTCTTCCAACTTGGTTAACGTGTCACTGAGCGTAAAGAATTCCCCAGGCTTACCAGTCAACTCTTCCGAAACGTAGAAGTTTTGGCTAAAGAATTGAATTAAACGCTTGGCTTTTTCGTACTCGACACGGTCCGCCGGAGAAAGCTCGTTCTCACCAATAATGGCAATGATGTTCTTTAGCGAATCGTATTTCTGCATGATCGATTGAACAGTTGTTGCCAGCATATAGTGGCGATCACCTACTACTTCCGGCGTAAGCAACGAACTGGTTGTGCGAATAAGGTCGACTGCGGGGCGGATTCCCGACTCGGCGACGGCACGCGAAAGCACAATAACCGAATCCAGCTGCTGTTGAATTTCTTGGACTGCCGGGTCACTCAAGTCGTCAGCAGGAATATAGATGGTTTGAACGCTCGTGATCGAGCCATTCTCGTTGGAGTACAGGCGGTCTTCGAGCGATTTTAGGTCGGAAAATAACGTTGCTTGGTATCCACCTTCACTTGGGATCAGGCCCATACTGGTTGAAAGCTCATTGCCGGCCTGGATGTGACGGTAAATGTTGTCAACGAAGAAAAGGATGTCGCGCTTTTCGTCATCACGAAAGTACTCGGCTGATGTTACAGCAGACGCCCCGACAGTTGCGCGCATAGCAGCAGTTTCGTTCATCTGTCCAAAGAACATGACCGATTTCTCGAGTAACTTGCGCTCCTTCAGGGTCATGTAAAGTTCGTGGCCTTCTCGAATACGCTCGCCAATACCCGTAAAGAAGCTGAGGCTTTTGCCGTCACGCGCCACGTTATGGATCAGCTCCATCATCAAGACGGTTTTTCCAACACCTGCACCACCAACAATTCCAATCTTGCGACCCTTAACGAACGGTGTAAAGAAGTCGATCACCTTTATCCCTGTCTCTAGGACTTCTGGAGCCTTTGGTTGAGACAGCTGTTGCGGCGGCTTAACGGCATAAATCGAGCGGTACTCTGCACCCTCAATTGGCCCTAAATTATCAACCGGCTGGCCGAGTGCGTTAAAGAAGCGCCCCATTGTCTTTTGCCCAACCGGTACGCTAATGGTTTGGCCTGTCGCAATCATTTTTGAACCACGATTTATCTTATCGATCGACGACAAAACAATACAAACTGCGTGCGATTGGTGATTGAACGATCGCACCTCCATGAGTGCGTTCTTGTCGCCCTCAAGCTGAAGAAGCTCCCTGGAAGCTGGCGGCTCACCAATCCAGACAACCTCTACAGTAAGGTTATTGATCGACTTGACGATGCCGTAGCGTTGGCCAGCCACACTGTCCGCCGGCTTTGCCTTGGCTTGAGTCTTCTTGTCTTCTGCCACAGACTCAGCCATTTTTGCTCCTCGACATAACCTTCATACCACCCAAAACTTCTTTAATCCTCTCATCGCCTTGCGATCGCTTTGCCCGATTTAGCTCCAGCGTAAGATCGTGCTGCATATCCTTCGCCTTATTCTTGGCTTGGTTCATCGCATTGAATCGACTAGCGTACTGAGCCAACTTCGACTCTAGAATGATCTGCCCCAAGGCGATATCAAGCATAACCGTTTCCATGAAAGTTATTATCTCATTAAGTGACGGTTCGAAGATATAGTCACGACTGGTAATTACCTCTTTAAACTTTTCGTTCTTGGTTTGACCGAGTGCCGCAACCGCCGAGAATAGCTCAATTCTTGCTACTTCCTGACGCAGCAATGAAATATATGTCTGGTAATAAACCGTTGCCGAATGGTACTCGTTGATAATTTTGGTCATCGGAGTGACCTCAATGTTGTGGTCCGCATCAGGCAAAGGAAAAACTTTGACCGGCTTGATACCCCTCCTGCTAAGTAGCGCCGAACCATGCGAGCCGATTACAAAAATATCAGCCTTTTCGTGATTAGGGTGGTTGAGCATTGCCTCAACGATGCGCTCATCAATATCTCCGATAAGCCCGCCGTCAGAAGTGACAATGACCAGTGCCTGACGATCTGTAATCTTGGGCTTTCGATGCTGAACAAAGTCTTTATCACCGAGCCTCAACTGCGAGTAAATATGCCAAAGCTCATTGAAGAAAGCCGTCGAGGACATAACCTTGTCTTTAATTTGAGCAATGTGAATACTCGCGATAGCCTCGAACACTGAGGTCATATCCTTAATTGTTCGGATCTGGTCGACCTCTCTTTGGACGTATATGGCGCGTCTCATTTCTTCACCTCGACTGCATTTGCTTGAAGCAGTTCATCAACTAATGGTGTTAAGTCGCTATTCGGCTGAAGCTTCTGCGCTTTCTCGACCGACATCTTTTTTAACATCGGCACATTGAGCGACATCTTGCCACCCGCTTTCAGCGCAGTTGCGAGCATAAGATACTGAGCATTAACGTCATAGAGCTCGGCAGGAGTTTGCTTATAGATCTCGTAAACGGCTTTACCAAGGGCTAAATCGGCCTGTGTTTGAGCCGCAAGCTCGGAGCCGAACTGTGCAAATTCCGATGCCTGACGGTAGTCGGCTAGCTTTCTGAATAGTTGACCCGAAAGCTGCTTCCAGTGAGGCGGTTGAACTCGCCCACCAACACGGGACACGCTCAAACCAACATTTACGGCGGGGCGAATACCGCGTCTAAAGGTAGTCTGATCGAAGATAATCTGACCGTCGGTAATAGACATAACCGAGGTCGGAAGATAGGCCGTGATGTCGTCATTAGGAGTTAAGACTACAGGAAGAGCAGTTAATGTTCCGCCGCTTGATGCCAGCTTTCCGGCGCGCTCAAGCAGAGATGAGTGCGAGTAGAACATATCTCCTGGATATGAGTCGCGACCAGGGCTAACCTCGGCCAGCAAAGAAAGTTCACGGTGTGCTTTGGCGTGGTTACTGAGGTCGTCATAAATGGTGATGACATTCTTACCCTTCTTCCACAGATCCTCTGCGATAGCGCAACCAACATATGGGGCCAAGTAGGATAAACTGAGCGCTTCGAAGGTGCTAGCGACAATCATAATCACATTCTTCATAGCTCCACTAGCCTGGAAGCTTGCGACAAGAGTATCAATATCCACCTGGCGCTTAGCAATCAAAACGTATACAACTGTTTGGCCAACAGCTGTTTGATAATTTGTTAGCTGGCGCAAAAAAGTCGTTTTACCAGTTTTGTTATCACCCAAGATCGCAAGGCGCTGACCAAGCACAAACGGAAAAAGCGAGTCGACAATCGAAACCCCTGTAACAAGTTGATCGCTCAACTCGGCGCGCTCGATAATCCCTGGGGCTGTCGTAAATACCTCGGAATACCCACTAACCGCAACGGGGCCCTTGCCATCGAGGGGTTCACCCAGAACATTAACGATACGGCCGATTAGACCCTCGCCTACACCTGTTTTATAAACCTGCTGGTCGAGTACTGCCACCATCCCTAATTTGAGCCTATTGGTAGAGAGTGCCAGTACATCGACCGACTGGTCGTTAACTGCCCGGACCAAGCCGCGGTCACCATTTTCGAACATGACCAACGAGTTAACGCTAACACCTTCCAAACCGCGAATCCTAATTAGGAGCGCGTTGGTTCCAACAATCTCGCCTGTTGGGAGCCCATCCGAAACTAGCTTGGCGAAGGCTTGATTGTCATACATTCTCTAAAGTCCTTGTAAATCTCTCCGGCTGGTTAAGAAGCAAGCTGCGGAACGACATATCGTAAATACGGTTGGTTGAGCGTAACACCATTCCCCCTGCAATATCCGGGTTAACACTAAACTCAACCAAAATGTCATTAGCCACATTCTGGCGCAGCCATAACACTAGCTCTTCCTTGAGTTTGTGTGAGGCGGGCGCGGCAAGGGTGATCCCCAGCACGCGAGAAGCCGTCAGATAGCCATTGAGCCAATCAACCAGTGCTCGCATCGCATCAGGCTCGTCCTGTTTGGTCTTGGGGAGCATATCAACAAGCGCCGAAGACTCCGACGACAAACCCCAGCTTCCCGCCGTAGTCGAGCCACGCGATCCCTTTTCTAGCACGGCAGCGTAAGACTCAAGCTCCTCAATGCAGAAACGGATATGATCCGGAGAATAAACCTTTATCGGAAGCTTATACGCCACCTTCGATCTCCTTCTTCAGATCAGCTTTGTGTCGCTCTAGACTCTCGAGCATAAACTTACGTTGAGCGCCTAAATCTGCACCTTGGCCCAAGCTCTCAACAATGTAAGCAGCGACTGCCGCTCCAAGTTTTTTGTCGATTCGCGCCGAAAGCGCCTCTCGCCTCTTAACCAACTCCGAATCCAGGTCGGCCTCAAGATCTTTACGCTTCGAGTCAACTGCCGTCTGCATTTCCTGAAGGCTATTGAGAGCATTTTCTCGAGCAGTTTTTAGATTGCTACGATACTCCTCAAGCTCTTTCTCGACCACATCAGTTGTAATTCGAATAATCAGCTTATTGAGTTGCTCCGATGTCTTCTGCAAGTCGGCATGAAAGGTGGTCGCCCCTTCATCAACAGCTGTTTGAAACGCCTGACGCGCTTGCGTCTTTAGCTGCTCGAGATCCTGCTCGGTTAAGCGTGGCATCTCTTCCGTGCTTAATGCTTGAGGGCCGGCGTGAGTCTTATCAACCTGCTTTTTTTCTTCCTTGTGAGCAGGATGCGGGTGACGAAGCAAAACGATACCTAGACCGATTATAAAAACCGATTGAATAGCGATGACGCTCAGTAAAATTATCTCGTTCATGGTCTCACCTCGTTAACACAAAATAGGCACTTCCTAGCGCAACTATAAATATTATAAAACTGGTTATGATTACTTGCCATAACCCCCTATAAATACTCCCTTGGGCTAACGGGTTCCTTCCGATTGAAATCATTGAATTGTGGATCGCAGAATATAGCAATATCGCGATAGTAATAACTGCAGCCAATACGATGGCAACGCTGGCAACCAAACGTTCGAGCGCGACTTGCTTGCCAGCAATTGAGTCAACAAATAGCTGTAGTTGTTCTGGTATTGGACTCTTTTTGACTTCGGGGACGTAGAAAGAAACCTGAACTACAACTGGGACGGTCCCGACCTGAAAGGTCTCTTCTTGTCCGTCTTTGTTCTTAACTTTAGTAGTCTTACCGCTAAACTTGGCATCTGCCTGAGCTACACCAACAATCTTGGTATTTTCGCTTGCCTTCATTCCAATTCCACTAACTGGAGACGCTGTAATTGAGTCGCCAGCCTTAATTTCGCCACCTATATCTGTTATAAGGGCTTGAGCAGTCCCATTAGTTGCTACCTGTAGGCTATCGTTTGGGTTTGTAACAGAAAGAGTAGCGTCTTTCTCTGCAACAACTATTCCAACAAGGTTTTCAGTATTATCTATATTTGCGGGCACAACGAGACCACTTTGGTCATTTTTATCTGAAGCAACGAGTGTTCCAGCGGTTAAAGATTCTGTTGAACGGTAACCCTGACTAATCGCAGCGGCAACAACACCAGGCGTAATTGCAACCATTAGAGTCAACGCAGCAACACCTGCAGCAGCAAATCTACTTAGGCGATTGATTACATTCGAAATATTCATTTGCGGATTGATTAGGCTCACCTCAATCGCGTTCTTCCTTATATTAAGGAAATTATAACAGTTATGCTTGATGCAAAGCTAGGGTGTTTTAAGAGTGAGCCAGTTTGGCAACAAGATACATCAAAAATGCGCCAAAAATCGTTAAGAAATAGGTTATCCAGGAGAAGCTTTTGCGATGTGCCTCTGGCAGAATGCTACTTGAACCGATATAGAGTAAAAGTCCTGCAAAAAATCCCAAGAATATTGGCAGCAGGTCATCAGGAATTGAGAACAGCATTGTCGATGCCGCTCCTAAAACAGGTGCAAGGGCGGCAGCAAGCAGCATCCAGGCAGTTCGAGCCCTCTTGTTACCGTGCTTAAGCATCAGACTGACTGTGTTTAGCCCATCCGAAAAGTCATGCGCGATTACGGCAACCGCAACCGCAAAACCAACCTCGGTGCTCACCTGAAATGCCAAACCGATACCCACCCCGTCCAAAAAGCTGTGCCCAATCAAAGCCATTGCCGAAATGCGTCCAATTCTTGGATCGCTATGCTCGTGACCGTGCTCTTCGTGAACATGATGGCTAGACAACAGTTTTTCCACCACATGGAAAATTAGGTACCCAGCAACCAATGCGACCATTGCGAGCTCAATGCTTGCTCCAGTACTCGAAGTCGCCTCAAATATCTCCGGTAGAATATCAAATGCAATGACGCCCAGAATTACTCCGCCGGTAAACCCAAGAATATGGTGGAGATACTTTTGATACCGCATCGCAAATAACCCTCCAATCATAGTCGAGGTGAAAGCGGTTAGGGCTGCGATAATTACAGTCGTGTTACTCATAGACCTACCAAGTATCAATCAATTGCTTAAAAATATAAAGCTCGATTGTTTGATGATATTATAGACTCAATGACTAAAGCGGTAATGTACAGTCGCTATGGCGCATTCGCCATGGCATTAGTAGCGACACTCGGCAGTCTTTTTTTGAGTGAAATACTCCACCTGCCACCCTGCGTACTATGTTGGTACCAAAGAGTACTGATGTATCCCTTGGCTTTCATTTTGGGCATCGGCATACTACGCGGCGACAAAAAACTTTACCAGTATGTTCTACCCCTAGCATCAATTGGTTGGTTGATAGCTTTCTACCACTCGCTATTACAATGGAAGATTATCCCAGAAAGTGCTGCACCATGCGTTCAAGGTATTTCATGCACTACTATTCAAGTGAACTTGCTTGGCTTTATTACCATCCCCTTTATGTCGCTAGCGGCTTTTAGTGTTATTATCGCTTTCATGATAGTTGAATGGAGGAAGACACGTGACTAGA
Organism: uncultured Candidatus Saccharimonadales bacterium; assembly: GCA_964423965.1. Taxonomy (GTDB): domain Bacteria; phylum Patescibacteriota; class Saccharimonadia; order UBA4664; family SCTI01; genus CAZWEJ01. The sequence goes on along the minus strand of CAYRGI010000009.1, from coordinate 8,982 downwards.
GAAGCAAAAATTCTGTCAGCAATCTTTGGCGTCATCGTCGTTGGAATGATTGCAATCTTCGCCTTTGCCGGAGGGGGCGGATCAACAGCAGATAGTAACTCCGACACTGTAGACCAAAGTAAGTTGGTGCGACCCGACAGCCATAAAATTGGAACTGGGTCGGTTCAGGTAGTCGAATTTGGTGATTACCAATGCCCGGCCTGTGCCGCGGCAGAGCCAAACGTCGAGAAGCTCCAGCAAGAAATGGGAGATAAGATGACTTTCGTTTTCCGTAACTTCCCGCTTCCGATGCACAAAAATGCGCTGGCGGCAGCAGAAGCAGCAGAGTCTGCAGGAGCTCAAGGCAAGTTCTGGGAGATGCACAACAAGCTATACGCCACTCAAACTGAGTGGGAGAATCTGCCGAACCCAGTAGATAAGTTTGCTGAATATGCCAAAGAGCTTGGTTTAGACGCAGACAAGCTGAAAAAAGATGTTGAGGAAAATCGCTACGCTGACCGCATAAATCAGGACAAGAAAGACGGCGAGGAGGTTGGAGTCGCCGCTACACCAACGTTCTACATCAACGGAAAGAAAGCCGAGAGCTTCGACTACGAAACTCTCAAGAAGATGGTCGAAGAAGCTGCGAATCAGAAATAGATATTAGCAATTTGTACAATGGCTAATGAGGCTTGCCTAAGCCTCTGGCCATATGCAGTGGCGCAATTCAATACACGATTGAACATTTTGCTATGGCATATTGATCGAAATCACCAAAGCTATTGAACCTAATTCAGAATATGATTCATCCCATAAAAATGGGAGATTCTTATGGCTAGAGGTTGGCATGGAGACTCCGAAGGACACCGCAAGGCTGGACGCCTTGGAGGGTTGAAATCGGCTCAAACACGAAAAAGGAAATCTAGAGATAAAGTTAATGAATTCGGTGAGCAACTTGCCCCTGATGTAGTAATTTCTTCTGTAAAATCAGATAAGAAAAGTTAACCTAAATTTACTGTTAGCTGAAACAGTATTGCGAACAACACAAGTTGGAGTATGAGCAAACCCGACAAGGCTGCTAACTGGGTTAGCATCTTTGCCCGAACTTGAGACTCCTCCTGATTCTCGTAATCTTCCTCCGCTGTAGAAAACAGAGAGGGATTATCTGCGTAACCAGGCATTACTTCATAAAAACCGTCTTTTCTGTCCTTGTTGTTTCTCTTCTTGGTCTTTTCCATTCCAACACCTCCCCTTTGCTCTTACCCTACGCATTTATTGGGCCGCGAAGTAGGCTTATAAGATCAAAAATGGGTACTTTTTTTGGGTACTTTTTTATGACTTAGAACAACCTTAACTTGTGGCTAGCTCTAGCGATGGAGATTCAATCGTATCTGATTTTGGTGTCTGTTTTATTGCATCAAGCCTATACCCTATGCCATGCATGGTTTTGATGTATTGGATATCAAAGGGGCGATCAATTTTATCCCGCAAATGCTTTATGTGGACATCAATAGCGTTGGTCCAAATACTGTCATTCATATCCCATACGTGATCAAGAATCATCTGACGAGTAACTGTGTGTCCATTATTGCGAACCATGTACTCGAGCAAATCGAACTCTTTACGACGCAACGTAATTTGCTTTCCCTCACGTTTAACAGTCCGTCTAGCAACATCCATGACCAAATCCCCAGCAATAAGCTCACTTGTTTTATGATCGGACCCTCGGCGAAGAAGCGCCCTAACTCGCGCACGAATTTCGTCAATATGGAATGGTTTAAGTACGTAATCATCCGCTCCTGCGTCGAGCACCATCACCTGCAACTCAACGTCATTGCGTTCGGTCGCAGCCATGATCGGGCAGCCAACCCCATCACGCCTAAGCTCGCGACATAGATTAATGCCACCGTGATCCGGAAGAGTAAGATCTAGAAATATCAGATCATAATCGCAGGCAGCAATATTATCTAAACCTTCATTACCGCTTCGGGCAACATCGATAACGTAAGAATCTCTTAAGCCTCTTCGCAGGTTAGCAATAATGTTTTCGTCGTCTTCGATGATAAGTAATCTCATTTTGTTGTCCGTTATTATTAACAAAATCTTATCATCCAAGATATTAACGCAATATTAAACTGTGTTCAACTATTTTGGCTTAATTAAGGCTTAACTTACCATTCAAGTGCGCCGCCCGATTTATATTCTGTTACTCTAGTTTCAAAGAAATTCTTCTCTTTTTTGAGGTCCATAACTTCGCTCATCCACGGGAACGGATTGGTTGAACCATATTTTTTAGGAAGCCTTATTCGCTCAAGACGGCGATCTGCTATGTATTCGAGATACTGGCGTATTAGCTTTTCATTAAGCCCAACTAGGGGTTCTGGTAAACAATCCTTGGCGTATTCGTGTTCAAGGTCAACTGCCTTCATTATGTTGTCCGTCAACTCTTGTTTAAACTCGTCAGTCCATATTTCGGGGTTCTCATCGACAATTGTATTTATTAAATCAGATCCGAACGCTAAATGAATCGACTCATCCCGCAGAATGTATTGAAACTGCTCGCCAACCCCTACCATTCGATTTTGGCGCAGGAATGAGAGCATCATAACGAAACCCGCATAGAAGAAGATCCCCTCCATGATTACGTAATAACCAACTAGGTCATGCACATATCTCTGAATATTCTTTGGCGTATCGGGCTTAAAGTTGTCGTCTAGTAAACTTTTGGTCATATCGACCACAAACTCATCCTTTGCATTGATGCTCGGAATTGTGAGGTACATTGTATAAACCTCTTCTGGGTCTAGACCTAGCGAATCACAGCAGTAAATGAAGGTATCGGTATGAATTGCCTCCTCGTATGCCTGTCTCAGCAAATACTGCCTGCACTCAGGGTTAGTCAGGTGCTTGTAGATAGATAGCACGATATTGTTGGCAGTTAAACTTTCGGCGGTAGAAAAGAACCCCATGTTCCACAGAATTAAACGGCGCTCAGCATCACTCAACCCACCTGGTTTTTTCCAGATTTCAATATCATCCTGCATCGCCACCTCTTCGGGCACCCAGTTATTATTGACTCCTTGTTTGTAATACGTTCGGGCCCAGTTGTATTTAATCGGCAGTATCTTATTGGGATCTGTACCGGATGCATTGAGTAGAGTTTTAACTTGTTTTGGTTGTGCCATATTCCCCCTTTACTGACAGGCTTCGCAGTCTGGATCGTTAATTAAACATAGTTTCGGGCCACCATATTCAACTTCAATTGTCTCCATTGCTGTAACCGCAGCTGTTGCTGTCACATTAGGTGAAAGTTCAGCTTGATTTGATGGCTTCTCGACAGAGACGGTTTCGTTTACCTCAATTTTGGCTTCAACAATCGGCTCACGGCTAGCTACTAAATCAACCGTGCTTTTCTCTATAGAGCTTGCAGCGAGTGTTCGCAAATAGTATGTGGTTTTTAGACCCATATGCCAGGCGAGCATGTATATATCGGCCAAGCGCTTACCAGATGATCCCTTAAAGAAGATGTTGAGCGACTGACTTTGATCTATCCACTTACCTCGATATGCAGCAGCTTTGATTAGCCATTCCGTATCAATATCAAACACCTCTTTGTATTTTGATCTGAGTCGAGGCGGGATAGTTGAAACCTCTGCAATACTCCCATCATGCTGTTTGATTTCTTCGAGTACCGTTTGGTTCCACAGCCCTAAACTCTTTAGCTCTTCGACGAGGTAAGAGTTAACGACTGTGAAGTTTCCACTAATATTCGACTTAACATAAAGATTCTTGTAAATGGGCTCAATAGATGGGAAGCAACCTGTGATGTTTGATATCGTCGCGGTTGGAGCAATCGCCATCGTGTTTGAGTTCCGCAATCCATACTTTTTGATCGCCCTGCGAACCGGAGCCCAATCGATTGATGAGGTGCGCATTACTCCAATTGGCGTCCCACGTTCTTGCTCCAGCAGATCTAGCGTATCAACAGGAAGAATCCCTCGCGACCATTTTGAACCCTCAAAGCTCTCGTATTTCCCTCGCTCCTTTGCGAGTAAAGCCGAACCAAGAATTGCGTTATAGGCGATAAACTCCATGCTTTGATCGGCAAATCGGACGGCTTCGTCACTATCAAACTCAATGTCTGCTTGATAAAGTGCATCTTGAAAACCCATAATCCCCAGACCAACCGGGCGGTGCTTGAGATTAGCATTTTTGGCTTCAGCCGTTGGGTAATAGTTAAGGTCGATCACGTTGTCAAGCATTCGCATAGCGACTGCAACTGTTCGCTCAACCTTCTCAAGATCAAGCTTGCCATCTTTCATATGCCGCGCAAGATTAACTGATCCCAAGTTACATACTGCCGTCTCCTGGTTTGAGGTATTGAGAGTAATCTCTGTGCAGAGGTTTGAATTGTGAACCACACCGACATGATCCTGAGGGGATCTAACATTAGAGGGGTCCTTGAAAGTAATCCATGGATGGCCGGTCTCGAACAACATTGTGATCATTTTGCGCCAAAGATCGCGGGCAGCGACCTCTTTATAAAGCTTGATCTTTCCCTGGGCGGCCTTATCTTCGTACTTAAGATATCGCTTTTCGAAATTCTTCCCATAAGTGTGATGAAGATCAGGTACTTCGTCCGGCGAAAATAGGGTCCAACGGCCGTTCTCATTAACCCGCTTCATGAATAGATCAGGAATCCAGTTGGCAGTATTCATGTCATGTGTCCGGCGGCGCTCATCGCCTGTATTTCGGCGCAGATCTAGAAAGTCTTCAATATCGAGATGCCAGGTTTCTAGATAAGCGGCGGTCGCACCCCGGCGCCGACCGCTACGATTTATCGCAACCGTAACATCATTTGCCACCCTCAAGAAGGGGATTACACCCTGACTTGTAATGTTCGTGTCACCAATCCACGCTCCAGTTGCTCGAATGTTACTCCAATCACTGCCTATCCCACCGGCATATTTTGAAAGCTGCGCATTATCACCATAAACTTTAAAAATGTGATCGAGTTTGTCCTCAACTGTATTCAAATAACAAGAACTCATTTGCGGCCTTTTAGTTCCCGCATGAAATAGGGTAGGTGAGGAGGGGACATACTCCATCCGACTCATTACATCGTAAAACTCTATCGCCCGCTTCTCCTTATTCTTTTCATTGAGCGCGACGCCCATCGCAACCCGCATCCAGAATGCCTGAGGTGTTTCGAGCCTCCTAGTCCCCGCTTCTTCAATCAAGAAATAGCGATCATACAACGTTTCATAACCTAGATACTCTAGCTCTTTATCACGCTCTGGCTTGAGCGCCGCAGCCAGTTGCTTGAGATCAAAACCCAGCATGTCTTTAACCAGTCTTCCCTGCTCGACCGAGTACTTTAGGTTCTTAATAAAACCTTCACGGTATTTTGTGTCTAATTCATTGGGGCTGACTGCACCAACCGATTCTTTGTATAAGCCATTTAGACCAATTCGGGCAGCCAGTTTTGAGTAGTTTGGATCTCTTTCTATTAACGATCGGGCTGTCAAAACCATTGCCTTTTCAAGATCCTCTATCGCCATTCCGTCGTACAATTCCTGTCTACAGCGATTAACGAGCAGATCAATATCTATATCCTCTAGTCCCTCCGCAGCTTGTTCAAAACGTGACCGGAGTTCATTATCCGTTAAGACTGTGGCGCCACCCAGGTCATTAACAACCTGCAGCGAGATCTGAGATTCTGGGACCTCAAGTTGAGCCTCCCTTGCCTTTGCCCTTTCTGCCCGATACAAAATGTACGCCTTGGCCTCGTCGTAATGGCCATGTTCCATTAAGGTGCGCTCAACCAGATCTTGGACTTTCTCAACATCTGGCAGGTTATTCCTACATTCGATTTCAACATATCGGACGACATGATCGACTATTAGTGCAAATGGACGAACATCAGCCTCTGGGTTGACCGCTCGGGCGGCTTTTTCCATCGCAACCTGGATCTTTCGACGATTAAACGGCACCGTTCGGCCGTTACGCTTTTTTATGGCTGTGATGTCCATCTGGATCCCCCTTACTTTCATTAATTACGCTATATGTAGCGTGCTTTTGTTTTTGAGTACTCTACATAAAGCATAAGCGTAATGTTGTTTTTGCGCAAGAACTTTTTTCAACAGGTGTATTCTTAACTATATTCGCCTTTTGTTCGGTATTCAAGTCCTAAGTTAAATAAGATTGAGTTAAAAAGATTCGACTTATATTAAATTCACTTCCCTTTCACAATAGTCGTGTTGTCACTCGACAAAGGAGTTTGAAAATGGATGCCTTGGACCAAATTATTGAGCAGGAAATTATGCAGGCTAAGGACTTCCTTATTATTGCGGCAACCCCTGGAGGGCCTTTCAAGTGTGGCTGTGGCGGACCTATTGTTAGACCTCAGGATCGATGGGTTACTCCCTTCCGAATCAGGCGTCATGCATATGGTCGACTTAATGTTGGATCAGGATCTGTCGGGTTGGCTATGTCACAACTAATTCACGAGGGAACCCTGCTTGTTAACGAACCAAACCTCATGGTTCGTCTCAACCCCAACTTCCGTCGTACGAACCGATTCAAGCAACTACTTGAGGAGGGCCGTAGGTTTGAACGATCCCGCTCGCGAACGACTGATTGCTGAGGTACAAGAGAATAAGAGGCTCATTCTTGAAGTAGCCCGCCCCGGCCACAAATGGCCGTGCTGTAACTGTGGTCATATTATGAGCTATTCCACGAGCGACGGTTGGCTAAACGTTAGTGAAATCGCTCAAG
>CAYRGI010000009.1:0-2216 GCA_964423965.1 uncultured Candidatus Saccharimonadales bacterium | reverse complement strand
GATCCCGCTCGCGAAAGGCTGATTCGTGAAGTAGGCGAAAACAAGGATCTCATCCTAAACGTAGCTTTCTATGGGTTCCGTTGGCCGTGTAGTTGTTGCGGCAGCATGACAGGCTACGAAGACGATGATGGCTGGTTAAGTGCAGCTGAAATAGGCCGAGCGGTTGAAAGCCTGACCGGGAAGAGAAGGAGTACTACCTTCAGTATCGCAATTCACGATCTTGTCAGAGACGGTTCACTTCAAATGAACGACCGGCTTAAACTAAAGCTCGCTCAAAACGAGGGGCGGTCGTAATGACCGCCCTTTTTTCTAATGTCCCTCTGCCTCCTCAGCTGCTTCCGCATCTTCTTTAGTCGCGTGCACAGTACCATCTGGATGATGTGGTGGCGAATAAGTGGTAATAATCTTTAAAGAATCATTTCCTGCATTCATAACGTTATGATTGATACCTGCGGGCACCAGAACGGCATCCCCTTCCTCAAACTCTGTCTCTTCGTCACCCAAAAGAAGCCTCGCCTCACCACTGACAACCATTAGTAGCTGGTCGTTATCTTCATGAATCTCCTCCCCTATCTCACCGTCGGGAGGAATCGACATGACCACAACCTGAGTATGCTCGCCAGTCTCGAGAACTTTTCGAAAGTTTTCGTTATCAATTGCTTGCTGATTGATGTCTTTGATCTGAGACATATTTCCTCCAGGTTATATACCAATGCTAGCAGTATTCACGATAAGAATTAACTACAATATGCCAAAAATAAGGCGTACAATCCAAGCATAATAGGAGTTTGATAAATGGAAGTACAAATTAATGTCTGGGCCGTACTGCTGGCAACGGCAAGCTCAATGGTTGTGGGAAGCATTTGGTATGCTCAAGCAGTATTTGGAAAAGAGTGGATGAAGCTGGCAAACGTCAAAACTCCCTCCTCACAAGATATGTGGAAGCCACTAGCAACAACATTGGTTGTTAGCCTGATAACTGCATATGTTTTGGCTCATATCATATTTCTCTCGAATGAGTTCTTTGGCAACAGCTTTTTGCAAGATGCAGTAACCACCTCATTATGGCTATGGCTTGGATTAACTGCTGCTAGATTTATAACCCACGATGCGTTTGAAGGACGTCGAAAGAAGCTAACACTTATAAACATCGGCAACGAGTTCACCACAATCCTGGTTATGGGCCTAATTATTGGTCTGTTTGGTTCGCCGGCTTAGTTAGACTCGATATATAAGATTCAATTAGGTCTCGGTAGGGCTTTCTAAGCTTAAACTTTTCTATTGCCTCTTGAGGTGTCACCCACCAATATTTGTCGTGCTCCCAACTAAGGTCTACATCCCCCTCAACTTCGCAAATATAACCATGAAGCCTTACTGGCCCAATTGCTGTACTCCAGAAAGAGTTACTTTCTTGGTGTCTTATATGTTTGAGCTTTAGGCCCGTCTCTTCGAGCGCCTCTCTTCGCGTTGCCTCAATTCGATCTTCCCCCTTATCAACAATACCGCCTGGCAAATCGTTCTGCCTGGTTATCGAGAGGATCCGCGAGCGACGTAGAATAAGTATCTTCCCATCGCCTCTAACAGCAATTATTTTTACGACATTTGCTGGTGGAGCTTGGATGCTCTTCAGTATCTGTTTAACAACTTTCATCTTATAAGCATAGGGGTTTTTAATGCTCAGGGCTAGGCTGCTTCGTCCACCAAATAGCCGTTTTCTTGATGATTTCCTTCAGCACACCCTCATCAACGTCAGTAAGCTTTTTGAATCTAATGCAGCTCTTGCCTATTGATGCCTTTGGCAGCTGGTCTCTATAGCTTTCTGCGAGGTAACCCATATCATCAATGCAACTGACATAGAACGAAATGTAGTTCTTGTTGCTAGCAATTTGAATTGCTGCCCAGTCACCCTCTCTTCCGCTGGCATATTTATAGTGAAACATCCCATATCCAGGCATCTTAAAGTTCATTGTAGGCCTTAACTCTGGAGCAGATCCCCTAACAAGGTCATCAAGTCGAGCGATTTCGCTCCTTCGAGGCTCTTCCAGGCGGTCGATATACTCCTCTACCGTTATTGCGTAGCTTTGACCATGCATATTGCTAGTTCAAATTAAGATCTTTAGTTTCGGTCAAATTAATAGATGGCTCAATAAACTGATACTTGGCACCGCTAATATTATCAGGCACAAGATAGCTTAACTCTCCCTTAACGCTCTCTC
>CAYRGI010000008.1:456-19305 GCA_964423965.1 uncultured Candidatus Saccharimonadales bacterium | reverse complement strand
GTGTTATTCTTTCAAGCTTGGGTGGTGCAGCAGTTACCGCCGTAAAGATTGATAACGTGGCTCACGAGTTCTCAACAATTGATGGCGTCAAAGAAGACGTAGTTGAGATCATTTTAAACCTAAAGAAGCTCCGCTTCCGCGTTTATAGTGATGAGCCTCAGTACATTATTTTGACCAAAAAAGGCAAAGGTAATGTTACTGCTGCAGACATTAAGACAAACTCCGACATCGAGATTGTTAATACCGATCAGCATATAGCTACGATTGATAACGATAAGACTCAGATTGGAATGGAGATCAAAGTAGAGAAGGGGCGTGGCTACATCCCTGTAGAAGCCCGCGAAAGCGAAAAGCTTGAGGTTGGCATGATCGCTGTCGATGCGCTTTACAGCCCTGTACGACGCGTTCGATACAACGTTGAGAATACTCGTGTCGGTCAGGTTACAGACCTTGATCGTCTAGTTCTTGAGGTAGAAACAGATGGGTCAATCAGCCCGATGGACGCAGTTACTCAAGCAGCAGAAATCTTGGTTCGACATTTCTCAGTTGTTGGTGGTCAAACAGCGCCAGTAGGCGAGATGCAAGAAGTCGCAGAAGATAGCAAAGAGTCAAACGCAGCTAAAATTATGATCGAAGAGGTAAACTTTACACCTCGAACTACAAACGCCTTGCTAAACAACGATATCCGAACAATGAAAGACCTACTCCGCTTAACTGACACTGAGCTAAAAGAGCTGAAGGGATTTGGCGCTAAAGCTTATGATGAGGTAAAGGATAAGATTGCTGAACTAGGTTTTGCTAAGGAGACTGAGGAAGTATAAATGCATCGTCACGGTTATAAAGGTCGAAAACTACAGCTCGAATCCGGTCCTCGCCGGGCTCTGATTCGTGGTCAAGTTACCTCGCTGGTTTTGCATGAGCAAATCACAACAACCGAGGCCAAAGCCAAGGAAATTGCTCCTTACTTTGAGCGACTTGTCACTAAGGCAAAAAAAGGTGATCTACATAACCGCCGCCAGATACGATCATTTCTGACCACTGATAAGGCAACCCAGAAGTTGATTGAAGAGATTGCTCCAGTATTCAAAGATCGCAACGGCGGGTATACCCGTGTTGTTAAGCTCGGCAATCGCCAGGGAGACAACGCCAAGATGGCAGCCGTAATGCTTACAGAAAAGCCAAAAAGAGTAGTTGCAGAAAAAGCAAAAGTCGAGCCAAAGAAGGTGGATGAGAAGCCTAAGGCAAAAGCTAAAAAAGCATCTCCAAAAAAGGAAGATAAGTAATGAAAACATATTCAGCAAAACCATCAGAACTATCCCATGACTGGTATGTAATCGATGCAAGTGGTCAGACGCTGGGTCGTATTTCAACCTTGATTGCCACTCATCTCATAGGTAAGCACAAGCCTCAATATACTTCTCATATGGACTGCGGTGATAATGTAGTTGTCATCAATGCAGAGAAAATTCAGGTTACCGGTAATAAGCTGACCGAAAAGAAGTATTATCGCCACTCCGGTTATCCTGGCGGAATTAAAGAAGCAGTTTTGGAAGATGTTTTAGCAAGTAAGCCAGAGCGGGTTATTGAGCATTCAGTCAAGGGAATGCTTCCTAAAAACAAACTCCAGGATGTACGAATGAAGAGACTAAAGGTTTATGCAGGGCCAGAACATCCACATGGGCCTCAGAATCCAAAAGAATTAGGAGCTAAATAATGGCTGATAACTCAAAATATTATTACGGACTTGGCCGACGCAAAGAATCAATTGCTACAGCTAGACTTTATCAAGGTGGGGGAGAGATCGTAGTTGGCGAAAAAACAGCTGATGAATACTTTAATAACCAGTCACTGACGCTACTTTTGCAGCAACCCATTGCATTAGCAGGGCGCGAGAAGAAGCTTAGAGTCACTCTTAACGTAAAGGGTGGTGGTAAGCGAGGACAAGCAGAAGCTGCGCGACTAGCTATTTCTAGAGCTCTGGAAGAAATGGACGCGAACTTACGACCTACCCTTAAGAAAGCAGGCTACCTTACACGAGACCCACGTGAAAAAGAGCGAAAGAAGCCCGGTCTTAAACGAGCGCGTAAAGCTCCACAGTTTAGTAAGCGATAAAAAATTATTGCAAAAAAAGAACCGCCCGAAGGCGGTTTTTTTGACGTTGATTTGCAAAGTGAGTGGATGTTGCAAGTAGGCGAGGCACGCTAGGTGCCCCGCCTACTCACATCGCCGTCCTTGACTACTTCTTGGTCTTCGACCGGCGTCGGGCCCCCTTGGTCCCAGCCCTTTCCCCCTTGGCGTTGACGCCCACGTCTCCGCGGCGGCTCCGCTTAGGGTCGTCCGGACCCTGGGGGTTGGCCTTCCCAATCATGGGACCAGAACCGCGAGGCTTCGGCGAGTCGAGCTTCTTGCTCTTCTTGGCGGCGTCTGAGCTGCCAGCCTTTCCGCGGTTGCGGTGAACGGTCTTCTTGACGCGATTCTCGCTGGCGCGAGCCTTACGGTCCAGATTGCTCAGGACCGTCATGTGCTTGCCGTCCATCCTGAGGTTCCCCTTCAGGATGAGCAGTGCATGCTGAATGTCGCGAACACCCTGCCGGGTCTTCAGAATCTCATCGGCAAGCTCCTCAATCGGCTGAGTCATCAGTATCATGAGGTAAGAGTCGGGATCGATCTCCTTGATCCCCTCGCCGAAGGCATTCATTCGCCGCTGGCGAGTGGCCTCGATCTCCGAAATCGTTTCGGAGATCTTCTTCTGAACTGCCGCCTTCTTGTACAGGTTCTGAAGGGCGATGACCAGGGTGGCGTTAGGCCGAAGCTGAGCCTTCATGATCCGAACAGCGTTCAGCTCACCGAACACCGAGTTGCCCTCCTTGAGCAGCGTCTCGATGAGCTCATCGAGGGGAACGTTGAAGATGCGATGGAGGTACGTACCCTCATCGATCAGATGGAGTTCGTCCTTGAACTCATCCCGAAGCGCATCGATGCGACGCCGGAGGGCTGCCTTCTCGGACTCAGCCTTGATGGTGCCCTCATCACACAGCCGCTTCAGCGTCTGCATGAAGTCGCTCTCGTCTTCGAGCTGCTCCACGATCCCCGACATCGCGTCGGCAACCGAGATTTCACGCCTTCTTGCGTCGTACATTGCGGTTTGCACGAGTGGGAAGTGGATCAGGTGGTAGAGCCTGGTGTTCTGCTTGATCAGGCTCACCCCATTGCCGTACTTGGCAATGGCGTTCATCTTGAGCTCCTCGGCCTTAGCCGAGATCTCCTCAAGATCAGCGCTGCCGTCTTCGACGTAGCCGGAAGAGAGGTCCTCCACGCGGTGACGCCTGGGGGCGTTACTCGTAACGGGCGTATTGCCCTGAGCACGGCTCTTGGAGCGATTCTTCCGCCCCTTGTTCTTGCGCTGGCGACGAGACGCGATTACCTGCCCGAAGGCGGCAGTCAACTCCTCAGTCGTTGCGATGCGGTCATCAGCCGGAGCCGAATCAGCCTTCTCCTCAACGGAGTCGGTAGGGGGCGAAATCGCCATGTTATCACCTCTTCTGAAAGACCGCCGGAGGGCGGGCTCACTTTGCTTGTCAAAACTGCCACCTGGGTTTGACACCCAGACGATTCGCAAATTCTAACATAAGTACTACGATCTGTCAATAACCTTATGACTGGTCTCATAAACATAACCGCTATATAATGATATTGTGAGCACTAACAGATTACCGTGGAAGATAATACTTGCCGCATTAATTACTATTGCGTTCGGCACTATTGCGTTTGTTGAGTTTGAACGCTTATCTTATCCTGACGCGCTATACCACACAATACTCGTGATGCTCAGGCACTTTGGGTTCGTAGAGATGCACGATCCAATCGCGAGAATCGTCAATATTGCCATTATACTTATCAGCTTTGTTTTAATAGGTTATTTGATTAAGTGGTTTGCAGAATATATCATTGGTGTAAGTGATTCGGTGCGAAAAAAAAGATTGGAAGCAAAAGTTAGTAAAATGAAACATCATTACATTGTTTGTGGGCTTGGCCGAGTAGGAAGCCAGGTTGCACGCGAGATGAAAACCGAGAACGTTGAGTTTGTGGGTGTAGACAGAGATATCAACAAAGTACAAGAATCATTGGCATCGGGCTACACCGCTTTTCAAGGAGATAGTTCGGCGGAGGAGGTTCTTAAGTCGGCAGGTATCGACCATGCCGCAGGGCTGGTGGCTAGCCTAGGAGATGACTCGGCGAACCTATTGGTGGTTCTTGCTGCTAGAGCTATCAACCCAGATCTGTATATCGTTGCTAGAGCCAACCGGGCCGAAAACGAAGTTAAATTAAAACGTGCCGGAGCAGACCGAGTTGCCTTGCCGTATCAGATTGGAGGCTACCACATGGCATCAATGGCACTGAGGCCGAGCGTAGTTGATTACATGGATGTTGTTAGTAGCTCAGGGCAAGCAACAGACCTACAGGTTGAGGAAATGGTTGTACATGAGCACTCAAAGCTAGCTGGTCATAGATTAGGAAAAGCGCTAACCGAAGGGGATGTTGGCGCAACCGTAATCGCTATAAACGGTTCTGATGGGAGTAGTCGCGTCAGACCGACAGGTAATGAAGTTATATATCCAGGTGATAGGTTGATTGTCCTTGGCCGGAAGAATGACTTAACACGGGCCTCCGAACTGGTTCAATGAGTCAGAAAGTTGTTATCACTAAAGCAGCCGCAGGTGAGCGGCTCGATGTTGCTTTGGCTCAAGTAACTGGCCAAACTCGTAGTTCGCTGCAGAAGCTATTCAAGCTTGAATGCATTAAAATTCAAGGGCAGTTGGCATCACCTAAGCAGCTGGCAGAATTAGGGCAGGAGGTATTTATCGATCAACCAGAAAAAGAGAAAATGCCGCCTGCGCCACAGCTGAACGTGGTATATGAGGATGACGACCTTTTTATAGTAGATAAACCTGCCGGATTGGCGGTTCATTTGAGTGAATCTGGTAAACCTCAGGCTACAGTAGCTGCCTTCGCAAAAGAGTATGGCGTCATTGATGACGATGATGAGCGGCCTGGAATTGTTCATCGGTTGGATAAAGATACGAGCGGTTTACTTGTGATTGCCAAAAATGAAAACTCAAAAGAGTATTTGCAAGCGCAATTTAGAGATCGTAAGGTCAACAAAACTTACTGGGCGCTTGTGAGGGGGCATATGGCTGAAGATGAAGCAACTATTAATCTTCCGATCGAAAGGGACCGAAAAAACCCTACAAAGCGATCAGTAGTTCCGGGTGGGAGAAGCTCGATAACCCATTATAGGGTGGTTGAGAGATTCAATGGTTTTAGTCTTTTGGAAATTAAGCTTGAAACTGGAAGAACCCACCAAATTAGGGTACATTTTTCTCATCTAGGTCACCCAGTTGCAGGCGATCAACTATACGGAGGACCGCAGTTGGCAGGTTTAGATTCCCAATTCCTGCATGCCAAGCGCATAGCATTTACCGCTCCATCCGGAAAATATATTGATGTTCAATGCCCCTTACCAAGCTACTTAAAAAATACTCTGGAAAGTTTACGCGAGAAGGTATAATAGCTCTATGAAGCTGTTATTGCACAAGAGCACAAAACGACACATTGATGGAATTATATCGAACCCTGGTGGTTCGTTTCTGTTTCATGGGCCGAGCAAAATGGGCAAAGCATTGGCGGCTATCGAAACGGCGAGGCGTATTAATTGTTCTGGATGCGATAACGAGAGCTGCCATTCATGTTTGATGCTTAAAGCGGGTACTCAACCCGACGTTGAGTTAATCTTTCCTGATGCCAAGAACAAAATTTCTATTGAGGCAATTCAAGAATTAATTAAGAAGCTCAAGTATGGAAATTACGTTTCATCAGGCCACAGGGTTGTGATAATTAAGAAAGCAGAAGTCCTTACTTTACCCGCTCAAAACGCATTGCTTAAGGCACTTGAAGAGCCTCCAATCGGGACAACATTTATTCTCACTTCTGTAAGCCCCTCTAGCCTGTTGGAGACGATTGTATCTAGGTGCCAGTCAGTGTATTTTGGCCCTCTTTCTGTAGAGGAACTACTTGAGCTGGACAATTTAAAGAGTCTAAAACCGAGTGTCGCTACGACAATAATTGAATCAGGCGCATATAGGCCAGGGGAAATTATTTCCAGTCTTCAGAAAGACGAGAATCATAATAGTTTGGATTTAGCAGAACATATGGTTTATTCGGACGACCTATTTTTAAAACTTAAAATATCTACGACAATTTCTAAACACCCTGACCGCGTTGGTCAGTTTGTTGATGTCTTAGAGGGTCTCGCAAGAAAGCAAGCTAGATCTGGTGCTAATCCATCAAGTGTAATCGCCGTTGATCGTCTTAGGAAGCGATTGTCGACAAACATTAGCCCTAAATCGGCGCTCGAGGCATTTGCAGTGGAGACCGCATGTTAGGAGTTCTCTTTTTGGCAGGTGCAAGTTTTTATTTGTATCGGCTATTAGGGGGCGCACCAAACCTTCATTTAAGATCTGCTAAATCGGGCGCTGTCACAGGTGCAGAAAAGATTACAGAGCTAACAGAGTATGCATCACGCCTAAGGTCAGTAAACAAATATACAAGCGCAGAGAAAGTATATCTTCAGATTCTAAAGATTGATCATAAACACGTTTCAACATATAGCCGACTAGGCACACTTTACTCTGCTATGAAGAATTATGGAGATGCAATTGAGTGTTTCCAGATGACAACACAGCTCAAGCCTTCAGGGACAACATTTTATAATCTCGGGTTGGCATACTTTGAGAATAAGAACTACATAAAAGCTGTTGCAGCTTTCGAGAAGTCAATTATGTTTGAGCCTACCGTCCAGCGCTACATCGGTTTGGCCAAAGCGTACAAGAAGATTGGCGATAATACTAAGATGATTGGCGCCCTAGAGCAAGCAATTGTTCTTGAGCCTTCGACAAAGGTCCTCTGGCTGCTTGCAGATGCTTACGATTCAATTGGGAAGAATCATGAGTCTAATTCGGTTAAGGAGCGAATTGCTCAGCTAGATCCGAATGACGAACGACTTAGAAAGCTAAAAATGCCTGCTAAGACAATTTGATTTAACGGGTTAAAAATGCTATGCTACCTGGGTTGAAAACAGCCGAGATCGGCCTGCCGACGTAGCTCAATGGTAGAGCAACAGTTTTGTAAACTGTAGGTTGCGGGTTCAATTCCTGTCGTCGGCTCCATTAATAACCTGCCGGGTTACCCAAGCGGCCAACGGGGGCAGACTGTAAATCTGCTGGCGATATGCCTTCGGGAGTTCGAATCTCTCACCCGGCACCATTTGCCCAGGTAGCTCAGTGGTAGAGCACTTCCATGGTAAGGAAGGGGTCACGAGTTCAATCCTCGTCCTGGGCTCCATTTAGAAAGGAATAATTATGGCTACATCAAAAAAACTCACTTTAGGAAAAGATAAAAAATTATCCGGCGTTTGCGCTGGTCTAGCAGAGTATTTTGATTTTGATGTGACCATTGTGCGTCTTGCAATGTTGTTCTTTATAGTAGTGACTGGTATTTTCCCAGGGCTAATTTTCTACATAATTGCAGCTGTTGTAATGCCTGAAAAGAAGGAAGGTAAGTAATGCCTAAGCGAAATCGACCGTATTTTGCTTTGGAGTGTACCGAGTGTCATAACCGAAACTACACCACAAGCAAAAATCCTAAGAATACGACTGATCGTCTTGAGCTGAAGAAATTCTGCCGACACGATGGTAAAGTTACTATTCATCGCGAAACCAAGTAAGATTGTTTGATACAATAAAGTGCAGATCCTGATTCCATACGGATTCAGGCTCTGTTTTATAGGGGTGTAGCTCAGCTGGTAGAGCAACGGTCTCCAAAACCGTGTGTCGTGGGTTCGAGTCCTGCCACCCCTGCCAATGGACTTATTTAACGTAAAGTTGTATAGTATAGCGATCTAGCACCTTAAACATAGGATGGCAGATGCTAAGTTTTCGTCGCCGCTGGCAGCAGAACGGTCTCCCGTTCTACGTCGTGCGAGAGTTGACAGATAAGGAGTGGGGTAGTTCCGTTCGTATTGACTTATCGAACGGGTTGGTAGCAAGCGTTGAGGGGAGGGGATTTGTTGTTCTTTATGGGGAATCAAACCTTTCACGACGAATTGCTGCCACGGTCGAATATGCACTTGGCCCACAAGTAGAAACACGACAAGACCTGGCTGCTTGCGGAGAGTGGAATAGTGTCTCCTCACCAACTGTTGAGTACCTGGGCAGCTATGCCGAGCGTACGGCACCTAGGGCTATTATCGCAATTGTGCCTACAGGCATTTTCAAGCAAATCGGGCTTAGGTTGCAGAGAGTTGCCCCTTGGGTTGATATCTTTGATAGCTTGATCTTGAAGGTAGAGCCTGGCAGCGGTAGGTATCAACGCGTCCAGTGTATTCACAAACCCGTCCACCCCTTAGATGATGTCGCTTTACAAATTATCTCCGGCAAACTCCGCTAAAGGTCGTCCAGGCAACTGGGCGACCTTTTAACATCCAAAGGTCTTATGGTTATCTGGTATACTGGCACCAAGGTGAGCCACTATAACAGCCAAATTGATGCAGTCATCCGTGACCTTGGGAGTTCTCCCGAAGGCATTTCCTCTATCAATGCAAAAAAGCGTCTAAAAAAATTCGGTCATAACCGCATAAAGCTCAGGCGGCAAAGGTCACTATTTGTTGATATCGTTGAGCCATTTAAGAGCGTGTTTGTTCTTATTCTTCTTACGGCAGCAGGGATAAGCATATTGCTTGATAAGAAAATTGACGCAGTTGTTATTTTGGCACTTGTACTTATAAATGCAGTAATTTATTACTTTCAAAGAATTACGGCCAGCAGAGCACTTAACAGCTTAAAAAAGAAAGACTCACACCTAGTTGAGGTAATCCGAGACGGAAAGCATTACAAAGTAACTGCAGACCTTATTGTCCCAGGTGATATCGTTTTGATTTCTGAAGGATCGAAGGTTCCTGCGGACGGAAGAATAATTATGGCGACAGAATTAACTATTAATGAGTCGGTTTTGACAGGTGAATCTATACCCGTTGAGAAGAGAACTGAAGCTATCGACGGCGGGCATCCAATATATGAGCAGCTCAACATGGCTTTTCAGGGGTCATTTGTCGCTTCTGGTGTAGGGAAGGTATTAATTACATCGACGGGTAATTCAACTGAAATGGCAAAAATCGCGTCCCTTTCTAGGGATGGTCAAACATTGAGCCCTATGCAAAAAAAGATAGATAGAATGACGTCAAGAATTGTCATTGTATCCGTAGTGGGGTCATTAATAGCTTTTGCTCTAGGACTTTATAGGGGTTTTGAGCCCGCCGAAATGCTCCGTTTCGCACTATCGCTAACTGTGGCAGCTGTACCGGAAGGGCTGCCGGTTGCACTAACAATCATTCTTATATTTGGCGTAAGACGCATGGCCAAAAAGAACGCACTTGTTCGTAATTTACACGCTGTTGAAACTCTGGGCCAAACAACACTTATTGCAACAGATAAGACCGGTACTCTTACTAAAAATGAGCTCACCATCGCACACCGCTGGCATCCGGGCAATCGACCTGGAGATTTAGACGAGGCGGCTTGGCTGTCTTTAGCAAAACACGGGAATCATGGCATTGACCCACTTGAGCTTGTTATTCAGAGCCTTTTAGAGCAAGAAAAGCCTATTGGTTGGGATAGAGTCGATATTATCCCATTCAACCAAACCCTTAGAGTGAGCGGCGCCGTTTGGAAGTACAAGAATAAATATCTAACTTACCTTAAGGGTGCGCCAGAGGTTATCGTTGACCACAGTAGTCTGAGTTTAGACCAGACAAAGCAGGTAAAAAGTGAAATAAGTCGCCTTAGTCGTGATGGCCACAGGCTGATTGCTTTTGCTTCTCATTCTTCAAATGCAGCGGGGCTCAAGACGTTGCCAAAAAACTTAAAATTCGAAGGTATTATCGCTTTTTCTGACCAGCTCAGACCAGAAATACCTGAAGCTATAAAAGCGACTCACGAAGCTGGCATAAAGGTGATAATGGTTACCGGCGATCACATTGAAACGGCACGTAATTTTGGCCGGCAGGCAGGGATAATTGACCATGAATCTAAATCGGCTAAAGGAAAGGTAATTGAAAAACTAAGTCTGACTCAAATTAGGCATTTGCTTAGGGGCGTAAAAGTTTTCGGCCGGGTTCTACCCGAGCACAAATACAAGATCTTGCAGGCGGTTGAGCACACCGAGATCACAGCCATGACGGGTGACGGTGTTAACGACGTACCTGCCTTGGCAAAAGCGGATGTCGGCCTTGCGATGGGGAACGGGACAGATGCGGCCAAAGAAGTTTCGGATGTTGTTTTACTGGATAGTAATTATGCAACTATTATTGAGGCTGTTCGAGAAGGCAGAACCATCATCGCTAACGTTAAGAAAATGATCTTCTTTCTCTTTTCAACAACAGTTGGAGAAATATTAATCATGGTTGGGGCATTGATTGCTGGTTTGCCCCTACCCTTAACCGCAATACAAATACTCTGGATCAACCTCGTAACGGATGGCATTACAGTTATCCCGCTAGGGCTTGAACCTCCCGAAGATTCTCATATGAAAAGCAGCCCAGAACGAATAAAAGCTGGCTTAATCAAAAAAAAGATGGCATACCGGATAGGACTGTCTGCTTTAATAATAGTTGTTCTTACGCTGGGTGTTTTTTGGGTGTACATGCCTCTAGGGACTCAAGTTGCGCAAACTATGGCTTTTGCGACACTGGCGGCGGCACAATGGGCAAATGTATTGAATGCAAGAAGTGAAAATGCCTCATTTATCGAGGGCATTAGGCGGCCAAATTTCTGGCTATGGGGAGTTATAGCCATCTCAATGGCAGTGCAAGCTCTAGTTTATTGGGGGCCACTAGGTAACGTATTAGGCACTGTGCCAATTGGAGTCAGAGAAGTAATGGTTCTAGGCATGGTAATGGCTGTGATGCTTTTATTCGGAGATATGTTCAAGAGGATTCTGAATCATGCTAAATAAGCTTAAGCGCTTTATTGACTTTACGGTTGTTGGAATTGATACTTAAGAAATGAACCTGTTTCGTCTTATTAATATGCCGGTTGAGCCTTTAGTTGCTTCTTGGACGGGTGAATACGAAACACGCGGCAAAATTAGCGATGCTGATTGTGTTATTGGGTTGTCTTTTGGCTACAGGGGAGCAGGCAAATCAGTGACACCGGGGTTAAGCAATCAGGATCTCGCGAACGTAGCTCACAAAAAGCTTACTAAACTGCCCAAGATCCTTCAGTTCGAAATAGCAGATGCGTATTCTCAGCTTAATCCTAAAGACATAGACTCTGTTATTCGCATTGAGAAGCATAGGAAGAGAGGCAAATACCTCGATACTCGCGAAGTAGTCGAGCAGGCTAAGATTATTATGGACAAAAAAGGGTGGAAGAAGCCGGTACTTCTTGCCCATCCTTACCATATGCCAAGAGTTCAGCTTGTTTGCGACCGTTTAGGTATCGACTGGATAGCAACCGATGTCGAGGTAGGTCAGATTGAGTTCGACCCGCTATCCACTCAAAAATGGACTCGAGACATAGATCACTGGCGGGGCTATGAGCCTCTTGCGATGGCATTTTATGGGCTTAAGGGGTGGCTATGAGCCAGCACGATGCAACAAAAATAGTAATCGTGGGGGGTGGGTTTGCTGGTGTTACAGCAGCGCGTAAGCTCTCAAGAGACCCAAGGACCTCAGTAATACTAATAAGTCTCAGCGAGTGTTTTGAGTATCATGCCGCACTTTATCGATCAGCGACGGGGAGATCAAAATTAGAGGTTGCCGTGCCGCTTAAAGAGGTGTTTAACGAAGCTGATGTGCAAATCGTAATCGATAAGGTCACCAAAATAGATCCCAAAAAGAAGATCGTCTCGACTGGTTCGATGCAAAAATTTGAGTACGATAAATTAATCCTTGCAGCCGGTACAGTTACTGATTACTTCGGGATAAAGGGGCTGCCGGAGTTCTCGTATAATATCAAGACGATAGATGAGGCGACTAGGCTTAAAAATCACCTTCATGCCGAGTTAACAACTGGGCACAAGCCGGATTTAAATTATGTAGTTGTAGGAGCAGGTCCAAGTGGTACAGAATTGGCTGCTGAGCTCGTCGACTACCTTACAAAGCTACGCAGGGCGCATAAAATTAAAAAGTCGTTTCAAGTTGATTTAATTGAAGCAGCCCCTAGAATTCTGCCATCTCTGCCCGAACATTTTTCAACAGTGGTCGAAAAACGTTTAAAGAAGTTGGGTGTAAAGATAATGGTAGGAACAGCGGTTAAGGGAGAGACAACCTCTACCCTGCATCTGCCAAAAGGTTCGATCGATACTCATACGGTGATATGGACTGCTGGGATGACCAATGCACCACTGTTTGCAGATCACCCAAAGATGTTCAAGCTCGGAAGAGGCAAGAAGGTTGAAGTAGATAAGCACCTTAAGGCAGGAAGCGATATTTGGGTGGCTGGGGACAGCGCTAGCTCAATAAAAACAGGATGGGCTCAAACCGCCGTTTATGATGGAGACTACATTGCCCGATCGATTATCTGTGAACTTGATGGCGAGCACACACCGAGGTACTCGCCCAAAGATCCAGTGGGGGCAATACCCGTCGGGCGCAACTGGTGTGCGGTCAACGCTCACGGTATGCAGATTTACGGCTATATCGGGTGGTTAATGCGCAGATGGAATGACTTTAAGCTCTTTCGACAAGTTATGCCTTTTAGGCTAGCTATCAGGTCCTGGTTGATGGGGAATGTCGTCGAAGAAACTTGCTCAGTTTGTCGTAGCAGCCAGTGATTGGTATATTTTAGGTTATGAAAAAACAAATCAAGGTAATTGAATCCCTTAATCACGTTAGCCAAAATGTAGAAATAAATGGCTGGGTACACACCATTCGTGATATGGGCCAGATAGCATTTATTGAGCTTCGAGATAACACAGGACTTGTGCAGGTTGTGGTAGATGATATAGAAAATGCGCCGAAACTGGGCGTTGAATATGTAATCTCTGTGCGTGGCAAAGTTCGAAATAGAGGTGAGAGATATATCAATAAGCGACTTAAAACCGGAACTGTTGAGATTGGTGCTGAGTCTATCCACGTAATTAACATGAGTGCAGATCTTCCTTTTGAAGTAAAAAAAGATACCAGTGATGTCAACGAGGAGCTTCGCCTTAAGCACCGATATTTAGACTTGAGATCAGAACGCATGGCGGCAAACCTCAAGTTACGACACAATGTTCTGCAGTTTGTTCGTAACTTCCTTGATTCCCATGGCTTTACCGAAGTAGACACCCCAATGCTTACCAAGGGAACACCAGAAGGGGCCAGGGAGTTTCTTGTCCCATCAAGACTTCATCCTGAGGAATTCTACGTGTTGCCTCAATCACCTCAGCAATTTAAGCAACTTTTGATGGTAGGGGGCGTTGGAAGCTATTTTCAGATAGCAAAATGCCTTAGAGATGAGGACCAGCGAGGAGATCGTCAACCGGAGTTTACTCAGATAGATATGGAGATGTCATTTGTTCAGCAAGAAGACATCTTAAATATTAATGAACAGATGATGATTGAGCTTGTTGAGAAGGTCTCTCCTCATAAAAAAATAACGAAGCCCTTTCCACGCTATACCTACGCCGAAGTGATGGAAAAGTATGGCACTGATAAACCAGATCTAAGAAAAAATAAAGACGACAATAACGAGCTTGCTTTCCTATGGGTCACAGATTTTCCAATGTTCGAGAAAAACAAGGAGACCGATAAGCTTGATGCTATGCACCATCCGTTTGCTGCACCTAAGAAAGAGGATTTATCTAAACTTGACGACCACCCAATTGAAGTCCGCGCAGATGCATATGATTTAGTCCTTAACGGATACGAAATTGCTGGTGGTTCAATTAGAATTGATGATTCGAGTCTTCAATCGAAGGTATTCGAACTCCTTGGGCTAGAGGAAAAAGAGATTACTCAGCGTTTTGGGCATATTATCGAAGCATTTAAATATGGTACGCCCCCTCACGGCGGCATCGCATATGGTCTTGACCGACTTTTGATGATTCTTGCTAATGAGCCGAATATTCGCGAAGTTATTGCCTTTCCAAAAACAGGTGACGCTAGAGACCCACTTACAGGCGCACCTTCTGAAGTAAGCCCAGAAAGACTGTCCGAAGCTCACGTCAAGACTGTTAAACCCAAATCATAGCTAGTAGAATGGGTTTATGTTTCGCATAATTCTTGTCGCTTTATTTGCAGCTATCCCGCTATCGGCCAGTGCTCAGGTTCCAGACGGGTTGCTCGGTCCCAGCTCAACAAGCAATGGCCAGTCTGTTGGCCCATCAAGTAATCAAGGCTCAAACTTGCTTCAGCCTGCTAGCAAATCAGATGGGGAAAGCCTCCAATCAACTAGCACTAATGGAGTAACCCAGTCTCCAGATCAAAGCGCTCTCCAGCGGCCCGCTTCGGCCGATGAAGCCAAGTTGTTTATATCGGGTGATGTTGATACTGAGGAGGACACCTCCGAGACCAACCTTATGCTATGGGCGGTTATTTGCGCTCTTGCTTTGGGTGTAGTTGTGGTTATTGTTTTCATATTTCGTAATAAACTTAGGCTTCCGCAGCTTACTGCTTACCAACAAACCGCTCCAGCTGCCTCCGCTGATGAATCTGTTGATGTTGAAAAAGTTGATGAGCCTGTTGCATCTAAACCAAAAACTTCAAAAAAGAAGAAAAAGTCATCCAAAAAGAAGAGTTCTAAGCGAAAGTCCAAATAGATAACACCGTAAATTGGAATTTTGAACAATAGGCGGTGTGGATATATGGGATAAGTTTCAATTGTGCTTATGGTTAAATAGTGATTAAATTTACATATGAGTTTAAAGTGTCAGAATTGTGGCTCAACAGATATAGTGACTATTGCTGGTCAGAATCTATGCATTAACTGTGGCGAAAAAGTTAAAGGCGATGTTACTGCATCAAGCGAAAAAAATGCCATAAAAGCAAACACCCCCGTAAAGCAGGTACAAAAGACCGCCGAAGATGCATCTAAAGTTGAAATTAAGAAAGCAAAGGTTGAGGTCGAGAAGTCACCATCTATTTCGAAGTTTGGGTCAGGAGCCGAAGCTAATACAGCACCTGTAATTAAAGAAGATAAACCTGCTAAGGCTCCTAGCGTGGTGAACCCACCCAAAAAGCTCAATATAGAGCCGCCAGTTGATACCAAGACTGCCGCCCCTACGCTATCCCAGGCCCCACCTAAACCAGAGCCTACCAAGATTGATCCGCCGCAGAATACAGATAAGCCTTCAATGATTGATAAACCCGGCGATATTCTCCATCCGTACCCTAAACCAACTCCATTTGATGGCAGTGACTCAAGGGTCAAGAAAATCAAAACGGACCCAATACAGCCCAATGAGGTTAAGCTCGAAAACAAGAGAGCAGATGAACAAGGGTCAAAGATTAAGCCTCACCCATTTCAGTTCACTCTAAAAGTGGGCATTCCAATTGGTATTATTGCCGGCGTAGCGACATGGGCATCATTATGGTTTAGTGTTGATCTTGATGTAATGCTTTATGCTCTAGGCGGTGTAGCTTTAATTACGCTCGGCTTTTTGGCAGTAGCGCAAGCATCGCTACTGTATGGGCTCTCAAGAGCGCAGGATGGTCGGCCTGCTGTACAGAAGTTATGGTGGAGGGCTGGCAGAGGGGCATTTCTAGAAGTGGTCAATACAAACATGATTTCGCTCATCACTCTCTCTATTTGTGTACTCGGAGGCTTAGGGGTTTGGCAGCTTATACAGCAGCTTCCGGCGGAACCAGTATACTTTCGAGTTGTAGCAGGACTATTCGGATATGGAGCGGTCGTTTGGGTCGCTCTTGGCGCTCTGTCTGCGCGCCATATAGCGATACCGGCTGTTGTAATTGGGAGCGTTAACTCGGTGAATGCAACTGCTATGGGCTGGAAAGCCTTTACTCATGCAGGAGGCCATATGGTTATGGCGATGATAGAAACAACCCTAGTTCGATTAGCAGTGATATTAACTGTATCGGTTGCTGTTATATACGGGACTAGGTATCTCGGTGGGCTTACACCAACTGCGGTCTCAATGGTTTTAGGCGGAGCAGTGTCACTAACAGTTATTCTTTGGTATTGGCTTGTTCTTCAGGTAGAGGCAAGCGTCTGGCTTAAACAATACCGACAATGGGTTAAATTATACTTCCCAGAGAGACATTTAAAGCTATTGAGTGGTCGAGTACAATCATCAAAACCACATTGACTTTTCTGGTGTCTATAATATAATTGACTTCAGAAGCCGAAGGGCTTTTTAAAATTGCCAAAAATAGGGTAGATATGAACCGAGTCACCAACTACTTTCGACAGTCCTGGAACGAGCTTTCCAAGGTTGTCTGGCCAAATCGAAAAACTGCCTTGCGGTATACCGCTGCAGTTATCGTATTCGCTCTGGCATTCGCGGCATTTCTCGGCATAGTCGACCTCGCTCTTACTGAGCTATTTCAAAAAGTAATCTTAAAAGGGTAGTTTATGGCAGAAGCAACTACAAACAAGCATTGGTACGTTATTCATACCTATTCTGGGTATGAAGACCGTGTGTCCGAAAATCTCAAACAGCGTATCGAAACCATGGATATGAAAGATAAGATTTTTGACGTCATTGTGCCAAAAGAAAATCAGATTGAGATTAAAAATGGTCGCCGACGTATTGTTGAGCGCCGAATTTTCCCTGGATATGTTCTTGTACAGATGGACGTCACCGATGATTCATGGTTTGTAGTCCGAAATACCCCCAATGTCACAGGTTTTGTTGGTAGCGGTACAACCCCAACACCAATAGACCCTGAAGAGGTCCGATACATTCAGAAAAGAATGGGCGTCGAGGAGCCTAAGTACAAGATCGACTTCAGTATCGGCGAGACGGTCAACATTACCGACGGACCTTTCAAAGGATTCGATGGCTCTGTTAATGAAATTGATGAGAGCAAAGGCAAGATTAAAGTCCTGGTCAATATGTTTGGTCGCGAGACCCCAGTTGAACTAGACAGCCTTCAAGTTAAGAAAATTTAACCTAATTTAAGTGCGTGGGAGGCTAGCGCCGCTTGCACCACGAAGGAGACAAAATGGCAGAGAAAAAACCCGTAAAAGCGAATGTAAAGTTCCGATTAGGAGCTGGTAAAGCTAGTCCAGCGCCACCTGTCGGCTCAATCCTTGGTGCTCAAGGTGTCAATATGATGGAGTTCGTTAACCAGTTCAATGATCAAACTCGAGAGTTGGGCGACCAAGAGCTTGCCGTTAAAGTAACTATTTATGAAGACCGTAGCTTTAGCTTCACGACCAAGGGTGAGGCAACCGCAAATCTTATTCGGAAGACTGCAGGTGTTCAGAAAGGCGCTGGTAACTCACTCAAAGAGACTGCCGGAACGCTTACAAAACAGCAAGTGCAAGAAATTGCTGAAAAGAAGATGGAAGACCTAAATGCGAATGATATAGAAGCAGCTTGTAAAATTATCGCGGGTCAGGCCAGAAGCATGGGAATTAAAGTTCAAGACTAATTAACTTATGTGGGAGGCTAACGCCGCTTGCACCACGAAGGAGACAAAATGGCAAAAGAAGAGAAAGCACCCAAAGCCACTGAGGCAATAGAGGTTGAAACAACAGAAACCGATGCAGTCGTAGCTGATGCTGATGTAAAAGCAGAGGCTAAGCCCGAGCCAAAGGCTGCTGCAAAAGCAGGCAAGCGAAGTGCGAAAGCTCAGAGAGAGGCAGAAGAGGAAGAGGCTAGAAAAGAAGCAGCTACTGAAAAAACTGAAGAACCAAAGAAAAAAGTAGAGCAGAAGCCAAATCCCCTTAAGCGACATGGCAAAAATTACCGAACCTCTGCAGAGCTTATAGACAAGACAAAGCACTACGAAATTAATGAAGCAATTGAGCTCGCGAAAAACACCTCTAAGGTTAAGTTTGATGCATCAGTTGAGCTACATGTGAATCTAGGGGTCGATCCACGCCAGGCAGATCAAATGGTGAGATCAATGGTTGTGCTCCCAGCTGGTACAGGCAAAAAAATAAAGGTGGCCGTAATTGCTGGGGCAGATAAGCTTGATGAAGCAAAAAAGGCCGGTGCGGACATTGTGAGCGACGGAGACTTGATTGAAAAAATCTCTAAAGGTGAAATCAAGTTTGATATTCTAATCTCAACACCAGATATGATGCCAAAGTTGAGTAAAGCTGCAAAAGTTCTTGGACCGCGCGGCTTGATGCCAAACCCTAAGAGCGGTACTGTTACTCCAAACGTTGCTCAAGCGGTTGAGCAGTCAAAAGCTGGTCGTGTTGAATTTAGAATCGATAAGCAAGCTATTGTACACATGGCTATTGGTAAGGTCAGCTTTAAAGAAGATAAGCTCGAAGAAAACGCCAAGGCTGCAATTGATGCGATTATGAAGGCAAAACCGGCTGCGGCGAAGGGAACTTACGTTCAGGCGATGTCGCTAACTACCAGCATGGGCCCAGGTATCAAACTTGATACACAAAAAGCTATCGCTGCGTCGAACGTAAAAAAGTAACAAAATAATATCAAATAGTAACGCCCCATCTTACGACGGGGCGTTATTTTTGTGCCTCTTCCTTTAGCTCGTATGCTATTGAGGGAGGATAATGTAATTGGGGTCTATTGTTTTTACCAACCCTCAATTCGCACGGGTAGTTTCTCGCTTTTAGTCTTTTTTGCACCCAAAGATAACTGCGACCCGTT
>CAYRGI010000008.1:0-446 GCA_964423965.1 uncultured Candidatus Saccharimonadales bacterium | reverse complement strand
TGACTCCTAGGTTGTTAAGGAGATTTTTAGCGTATTGGTGTGAAATTCCCAATTGCCTAGCAATCTCGGCGATTGATAGCCAATTACCCTGTTCCGGGTACTCGGACATAGTCGCCATGACTAGATCAATTGATCCATGCGGGTAGCACTGGGCAATTTTCCCACTAGGAGACCTGCGATGCTCGGTCTCAACCCCTAGTCCGTCGAGTATTTTCTTTGCTCTGGATTCTCTAACCCCGGTCTTTTTTGAAATTTGACCGAGAGTTACCATACTCCCTTGCTCTGCATACTTAAAGCGCTCAACTGTAAGCTGTATAAGCACCCTGTAAGGGTAATGCGGTCTGCGTCTGCCGGACTTAGAAATTAAGTTACGGGCAAGATGCTCATATTGCCCTACATGCTTTCCTACCCAATGTTGGCTTACGTCAAGAATTTTGACAATATCC
>CAYRGI010000007.1:0-23345 GCA_964423965.1 uncultured Candidatus Saccharimonadales bacterium | reverse complement strand
TTTGATAATTCCTGGAGGGCCCACTGGGATTCGAACCCAGGACGCAGAGCTTAAAAGGCTCTCGCTCTAACCAACTGAGCTATGGGCCCAAAAATAACTGGTTTACTATACCTAAAACCACCTGATTGGTCAATCTAATGATGCTTGGGTTTTGGCCTAAACAAAGCCGCTGCGGCAATTGCTATTGGCACTAATGCCAGCCAAAGTAGCTGCAGATTTGTTATTTGAGCAGCAAGATTAGATTCGGTGGTGATTCGTTCAAGATCATTTGCATCGAACTGTGAGAGAATGCTCGAGATCAACAGCATCGAGGAAAGTACTGCCAAAACTAGTGTAATTAAAGTACTAGTGGCGTGCTTAGTATGCGACTTAAAGTGAGCAAACTGCAGAACTATAATCGGCAGAATAAGTAGCGCAATTTTTATTGCAGTTTCGCTAACCGGGAAGTTAGGAGCCGCAGATTTTGAGTATTCGAATAAGAATGGCCCAAAAGTGTTTGCTAGAACCAAGCCTACATAAATACTAATTGATTCACGAATCAGCGCTGCCTGGCCAGCAAGCAGACCATATGCCACCACCAGTAAAACGACTCCAAAAATAATAAAGTCGACGCTAAAATTCGGAATTGTTGTCGGAATATCCATAAGCGTTTTGCCTATCGATATTATATCGGCCGAAGGCCAGTTTTACCAGAAGCGCTTCTTGCCGCTCTCCTTATCAAACTCCTCAAGCAACTGCTTCTGTTTTGAGCTGAGCTTGGTCGGAACCTCAACGAGAACCGTAACTACGTGGTCACCGCGCTTGCGACTTGAGATACCAGGGACACCATGCTCGCTCAATTTGAACTGCTTATTACTCTGGGTTCCTGCTGGAATCTTGAGCTTAACCTTACCATCAACGGTCTCCACATCAGTTTCTCCACCAAGTGCTGCTACGACCATTGGGATCGAGATGAATGATTCAATATTTTGGCCATTTCTCTTTAAATCGGGGTCAGGTTTAACACGAATCTGTACATATAGATCTCCGCTAGGACCCTTTTTGTCCTGGCCGCCTTTTCCTCTCAAGCGAATTGTTGAACCGTCTTCGATGCCTGCCGGAATCTTGATCTTAACTTCACGTGCGACCTTAACCGTTCCAGCTCCGCGGCACATTTGGCATTTCTCATCGGGAATCTCTCCCTCACCCTGACAGGTCGAGCAGATGCTAGTCTGACGAATTGCACCCAAAATTGTATTCTGGACTCTTGTTACCTGCCCTGCGCCATCGCAAGTTTTACACTTGTTTAGCTTGGTTCCAGGTTCTGCGCCCTTACCGCCACAGCGATCACATCGATCTTGAGCATTAAAGTGTAAGGTCTCTTCGGTACCAAAAATCGCATCCTTAAAATTGAGCGTTAAGCTAGTTTGAAGATCTGCGCCACGGCGCTCCTGCTGCCTCTGACGTCCGCCGCCACCTTGGCCACCCATAAACATATCGAAAATGTCGCCAAAGCCACCAAACTGAGAAAAATCAAAGTTGGCGTTATTAAAATCAAATCCGCCAAAGCCGCCAGCTCCACCTCCTGCAGGTCCACCTGCTCCAAACGGACCATTGTGTCCAAACTGATCATACTGCGCTCGTTTATTCTGGTCCTTTAAGACCTCATAAGCCTCATTGATCTCTTTAATTTGAGTATCATCACCACCGTGTTTATCCGGGTGATGCTTCATGGCCTGCTTTCGATAGGCGCGTTTGATCTCATCCGCTGAAGCAGACTTCTCAACACCTAATACTTCATAGTAATCGCGTTTGGCCATGAGGCAATTTTAAGCGCTAAGCGCTTACTTCTCTTCTTTCTTGTCGTCGACGACTTCGCCCTCAACAGGCTCTTCGGTCTTGCCGTCTTTTTCCTCAGCTTCTACCTGGCTTGAAGGGTCCGCCCCTTCACCAGCCTGCTGATAAAGCGCTGCCCCAACTGTCTGCATTTTCTCGCTCAGGGTCTTGAATGCTGTCTCGAGCTCATCCTTGTTCTCAGACTCGGTCTTGGTTTTTGCTTCCTTGATTGCATCTTCAAGAGCAGTCTTGTCTTCAGCCTTTGCCTTATCACCGGCATCCTTGATGGTTTTTTCTGCCTGGTAGATTGCATTATCAAGATTGTTTCTAGCCTCAACCAGCTCTTTCTTTTTCTTATCTTCCTCGGCGTGAGCTTCGGCCTCGGCCTGAGCCTTCTTAATCTCCTCATCATTGAGGTGGCCACTACCAGAAATGGTGATGTTCTGCTCTTTATTGGTTCCCTTATCTTTTGCAGATACATTTACGATACCGTTAGCATCGATGTTAAAGGTTACTTCGATTTGAGGGACACCTCGTGGAGCAGCTGGGATACCATCGAGAATAAATCGTCCTAGGCTCTTGTTGTCGGCTGCCATCTCGCGCTCACCTTGCAGAACATTGATCTCAACCTGGGGCTGATTATCGGCAGCGGTACTAAAGACCTGGCTTTTGCTTGTTGGGATTGTTGTGTTGCGCTCAATCAGCTTTGTGAATACGCCACCCATTGTCTCGAGTCCGAGTGAAAGCGGTGTAACGTCGAGAAGAAGAACATCTTTAACATCACCTGCAAGCACGCCACCCTGAACAGCCGCTCCAATTGCAACTACTTCATCCGGGTTAACGCCCTTTAGCGGCTCTTTACCAAAGATTTCTTTTACCTTCTCGGCAACAGCCGGCATTCGGGTCATTCCACCAACTAAGATGATCTCGTTAATGTCGCTAGCCTTTAATCCCGCATCTTTTAGAGCAGATTCACATGGCACAGCCGTCTTATCAATCAGATCTTTAACCAATTGGTTTAATTTCGCACGAGTTAGGTTGTAAACAAAGTGTTTTGGCCCGTTGGCGTCAGCAGTAATGAACGGAAGATTGATCTCGCTATCTTGCGCGCTAGAGAGCTCAATCTTAGCCTTCTCGGCAGCTTCCTTAAGTCGCTGAACAGCAGCCTTGTCGTCTTTAAGATCGATGCCTTCTTGCTTGTTAAACTCTTCAATCAGGTGATTCATGATCGCGTTATCGAAATCGGCGCCACCAAGGTGAGTATCACCATTTGTACTCTTTACTTCGAAAACTCCGTCACCGAGTTCTAGAACAGAAACGTCAAATGTACCACCACCTAGGTCGTAAACAACAATTTTCTCTTCCTTCTTCTTCTCAAGACCATAAGCCAACGCCGCAGCAGTTGGCTCGTTGATAATTCGCTTAACCTCAAGACCGGCAATCTTACCCGCATCCTTCGTTGCCTGTCGTTGTGAGTCGTTGAAGTAAGCAGGGACGGTAATTACGGCTTCGGTAACCGGACCGCCGAGATACGCCTCAGCGTCAGCCTTGAGCTTGGCCAAAATCATGGCGCTAACTTCCTCTGGACTGTAGTCCTTGTCACCCATCTTTACTTTAACTGCATCGCCGTTTTCGACAATCTTGTATGGCATCAACTTCTCGTCGCGCTTAATTTCCTCATCGCTGGCTTTACGACCAATCAACCGCTTAACCTCAAAAATAGTGTTCTCGCTATTGATAACCGCCTGACGCTTTGCAGTCTGACCAACCAGTCTTTCACCCTGCTTATTAAGCGCTACAATTGAAGGTGTGGTTCTCCCACCCTCTGCATTTGCGATAATTGTTGGTTGACCACCTTCCATAACAGCCATCGCCGAGTTAGTGGTTCCTAAGTCAATTCCGATAATTTTTCCCATAATATTCTCCTTCCTTTTGGGTTAGGCTTTGCCTACTCTCACCATTGCATGTCTAATTACTGTTTCGCCCATCTTGTAGCCGGGCTGCAGCTCTTCAATAACGACCTCATTTTCACCTTCACCGTCTTCAAAACCAATGGCTTCGTGAAGATCATGATTGAACGGCTGCCCAACCGACTCAATTCTTTCGACACCAAGCTTTTTGAGCTGATCTTGAGTCTGCTTTGCAACCTGTTCGACTCCATTTGCCCAAGCATTGTCCTTGAGCTCCTCGGGCTTATGACTCAAAGCGCGATCTATGTTGTCGAGCACTGGCAGCAGCTGAAGAATTACGTCGCGCTTAGCCATATCTAGTATTGCTGCCTTTGCCTCATCCTCGCGCCGCTTGTAGTTTTGAAACTCGGCTTGAAGCCTCTGTAGATCAGCCGTTAGCTCCGCGACTTGGGTTTCTTCGGCTGAAACTTGTTCTTGTTGTTCTTGCGGGCCCTGTTCATTGCTATCAACACCGCTATTATCGCTCGCCGACTCCACGGGTTCTTGATCAGTCTCCAAATGAATCTTAGAATCATCCTTTTTACCCTTTCTCACGTTAATGCCTCCTCAAGATATCTTCCTGCGTAATTAACCAACCCCATCGTTCTAGCGTAGTTCTGACGGGTTGAACCTAGAACGCCGATATAACTGTTATCACTATATGGTGATGCGAACTTGGCGATAATCAAAGTTGCGCCACTTGCTTTACCAATAGGATTTTCCTGGCCAATATATACACTTATCGGTTTATTTGGTGACGCCTCAACCAGCCACTCATCCAGGCTGTCGAGCAATCGAGCAACTTCAAGCGCCTTTTGACCCATAAATTCCGGCTGACCAAACAAATTCCTCATGCCAGAGAAAAATAGGCCGTCAGAAAGCGTTGCGAGCCCCATGTTCTGAGTAATCTCAGACAGGCTTTCAGTTGCGTACTTGATGGCTTTATCGGCTTCGCCAGCACTTGCAACTCGACGAGCTAGAGCTTGGCTCATCCGCGCGTCCGCCTGGATTTCTTTGATATTGTTAACGTAAATTCGATACCCACGATCTGTAGGAACACGACCCGCTGATGTATGTGGCTGATAGATATAGCCCATTCGCTCAAGCTCAGCCATCTCTGCTCGGATGGTTGCAGAAGATACCTCAAGTTTCTTAGTCAGCTGATGAGAACCGATAGGCTCAGCTGTTCTGGAGTAGCACTCAATTATTTCGCTCAATATGTATTGCTGCCTTGGAGTCATCGATGCGTCCTTTACCAAATTAGCAGTCATTAAGATAGCCTGCTAATAATCACTATTTTAATGAAATTAGCACTCTATAGTCAAGAGTGCTAGAAGATATTCTTTAGGATTCTTTGATATAATTAATCCATGAGAAAAGCACCTGATTTTACCCTTCCAGACCAAAATGGAGTAAATCATACTCTTAGCCAATACTTGGGTAAGTGGGTGGTTGTTTACTTTTACCCCAAAGATGACACTCCGGGTTGCACCAAGGAGGCGTGTAGCTTTCGAGATGGCCGCGAAGAGCTTGAGCGCAATGGAATAGTTGTTCTTGGTATTTCGGCCGACAGCGTAAAGAGCCATAAAAAGTTTGAGGAAAAACACAACCTCAACTTCACCTTGCTTAGTGATCCAGACAAAACCGCAATACACGCGTTTAACGCTTACGGAACCAAAAAGTTCCTTGGCAAGGTTTTTGATGGTATTCTTCGTAATAGTTACTTAATTGATCCTGAAGGCAATATCGCTAAGGAGTATTTAAATGTCAAACCCCAAGACCACGCCATCCAAATCCTCAACGACGCACGAGAACTCCAGTCAACTTAGACTGCACCGTCGATATGGTAGCGATTACTTAAGAAGCTCATTTTTTGGAGCTGAAGACAGTCTCGTATCGACAACTGGTTTAGTTGCTGGTATTGCGGCGGGAAGTCAGGACGTAAAGTTTATTCTTTTGGCTGGCGTCGTTGCTGTCGCGGTTGAAGCTGTGTCGATGGGGGCCGGTCAGTACCTCAGCCAAAAAGCAGTTAGCGAATATGATGGCAACAAAGCCAGCCCGGTTGGAACAGGCATTACTATGTTCCTGGCATACATTATTGCGGGTGCAGTCCCGATCGCCCCAATGGCATTTTTGAACTACCCATTATCTCTATTTGTTAGCGTTGGAGCGGCGCTGACAGCACTATATATTATTGGATTCATCAAAGGTAAGATTGTAAATCGGCCTGCATCAAGAAGCGGCTTTGAGGTTTTGATTATTGGTGGTGCGGCTACCTTAATCGGACTTCTCGTCGGCGTTGCGCTAAAAGTATAACTACTCGTCTGCTTTAACTAAGACCATGAAGGCTTCAGCGGGGATATCAACCTTCCCAATTTTCTTCATGCGCTTCTTACCAGCTTTTTGCTTTTGAAGCAGTTTATTCTTACGCGTCACATCACCACCATACAACTTTGCGGTGACGTTCTTACCCATCGCTCGAATATTCTCGCGGGCAATAATCTTCCCGCCAATCGCCGCCTGAAGGCTAACCTCAAACAGCTGACGTGGAACTACATCCTTCAACTTATCCACAACCGCTTTGCCACGACCATAGGCTTCATCGCGGTGAACAATCATGCTCAGGCTATCAACCATTTGTCCGCCTACCAGAATATCAAGGCGGACCAGGTTCTCTATTCGGTAATCATCTAGATCATAATTGAACGAACCATACCCGCTTGTAATTGATTTTAGTGAGTCGTAGAAATTGGTCAGGACATTGGCAAGGGGCGCCTCAAAGCTAATAAGTGCAAGCGACTCATCAATGTAGTTCATGTGCTTCTGAAGCCCGCGGATCTTGTTGATCAATTGAATTACAGCACCGACGTAATCTCCGGGAACCACAATTTCCCCTTTAATCCATGGTTCGCTAATGCTCTCGATCCGGCTGGTATCTGGAAGCTCTGCTGCCGATCTTGCTGTAAACTCTTTTCCGTCCGTGGTTTTTACTATGTAGTCGGTCGATGGGCTGGTGACCACCATATCCAGACCATACTCACGTTCAAGCCGCTCCTTAATAATCTCCATATGTAAAAGACCCAGGAAACCAACACGATAACCAAATCCAAGAATTTGAGAGCTTTCGGGTGCATAGATAAGCGCCGCATCATTAAGTTTTAATTTCTCAAGTGCATCCTTCAGCTCCGGATATTGCTCGGCACTTGAGGTAAAGAAGCCCGCGAAAACGAATGGCTTAATCTGCTGATACCCATCGAGCGGATCGACCGCAGGTTGTTTTACAAGAGTCACGGTATCTCCGACGCGCGCCTCACTAATCGACTTAAGATTAGTAACAACGTAACCGATCTGACCAGTTTCAATATGAGGCGAAGCAATCTGCTTGGGCTTGAAGAACCCTGTTTCGACTGCCACGCCGTCCTGTCGGGAAGCCATTAGCTTAATGCTGTCTCCTTTTTTCAACTCGCCATCGACTATGCGCAAAAATAAGATTACACCGCGATACTCATCATATATTGAGTCGAAGATCAGTCCGCGCAGTGGTTGCTCATTTTCCCCCTTCGGCGCTGGAACGATTTCAACAATCTTGTCGAGCAACTGCTCAACGCCATTACCCTCTTTAGCCGAAACCTTAAGAATATCTTCAGGTTTGCAACCCAGAAGACTCGAAACTTCTGCAGCAACCCGTTCCGGATCAGCGGCCGGAAGATCGATTTTGTTAAGAACTGGGATGATTTCAAGACCCGCCTCAATAGCAAGATAAACGTTTGCCAGAGTCTGCGCCTGGATCCCTTGTGAAGCATCAACTACCAAAACCGCACCTTCACACGCGGCCAGAGAGCGGCTGACCTCGTAACTAAAGTCAACGTGCCCCGGCGTATCTATCAGGTTTAGCTGATGCTCCCTCCAAGACATCTGCACTGGCTGAAGCTTGATGGTAATGCCTTTCTCGCGCTCAAGATCCATTGAGTCGAGTAACTGCGCCTGCATCTCGCGTTTTGTAACGGTGCCTGTAAGCTCGAGCATGCGATCGGCAAGAGTCGATTTGCCGTGATCAATATGCGCAATAATACAAAAATTTCGAATTTTGTCTTGATTCATGAGTAATAGTGTACCAGATTGGTATGTCGGGCTATTTTCGTTTTCTTCTAATGAACACCAATATTACAACTGCGATGAGTATTATAAATACTCCAACAATAGTCGCGATAATCTGCGGTTCCAGAAACTTATTCGTTGATTCACTTTTTGAATCATCAGCACATACCGCCCTCTCAAGCCCTTCGGGGCCTTCAAATTTGATAACTTTACAGTCTTTTGAAATTGCATAACTTGTTGCTAATTTTAAATCCATTCCAACCCCATTGAAATTATTTATACTTCAATTTTGCCATTAGTATGTAAATTGCAATAATCAATCCGATGCCATTTGATGTCCAAATTGCTAAATCACTCTTCATAAGCCCATATAACAGCCAGGATAAACATGCCGCGGTTAGAATAATGTATGTCCATACTGATAGATCAGCCGTGTGTTTTGTCTTGTACACTTTTATGGCTTGAGGAAGTTGAATCAAAAATGTTAAAAGAAAAGCAATAAACCCTATGGCTGTGACCATGAAATTCCCCTACGTTAAGTTAATCGGTCTTGTCATCTGCTCTTTGAGTTTTGCCCAAACTTTATGAGCTTCTCGAAGGTTGAGTAAATAACACGGCACCATGTATGCAACCAGGCCGACAAAGAAGATAAGGAAGAACTTGGGACCTACCACTGCGAAACCAATATCGGCCTTATACAGTGGGAATACACGCGAAACCAATAGATATACAACACCTGCCATTATCGCACCCGAGATCAACATTCTATAAAGGCCTCGCCAGATTTCCTTCAACCCGATTTGTCCGAGTCTTCGCTGGAGTATTGCAGCAAGTACCATTGTTTCCAGCGCGATAACAATCGATTGAGCCATTGCGAGTCCGGCAACTCCATACCATTCCGAAAGCAAGAAGCTCAAACCAACCGTAAATATAAGCGCGACCATACTAGCGTAAAGAGGCGTCTTTGTATCCTGCATCGCGTAATAAACTCGAGTTATAAGGAAGAATAGTCCCTGGAAGATAATTACTCCAACAAACCAACCGAGGGTGTTGGCAGTAGTGGGGTCACCGAAGCCATAAAGCAGGCGGACAATATAACCACGCATAAATACTGTAATTACTGCTGCGGGTACAACCAGGAACAAAATTAAGCGAGCGTTGACCACAAAATCACGGATCAACTTCTCGATTGCGCCTGATGCTGCTCTGGCTGCCATTCGCGGGAAAGCAGCCGTTGCAATGGCGTTACCAATCAAAGCGACGGGAACGTTTTTTAGGTTGTTTGCGTAGTAAAGTGAGGTCAAGCTTCCGGTCACCAGTCGAGAACCAATTATTGTCTCAACTATGTAGCTGATCTGATCGATGCCCTGATCAATTGAGCGTGGGATCATCAGCTTAATCACTTGTTTTGTGTCTCTATCAATCTTTATCCTAGGGCTGTATTTGTAACCAAGACCATACAAACCAAAAATTTGCAGTACTGCCTGAATTGCCGCACCTATTACTACTCCGTAAGCAACTCCAAAGATAGAATAATCTGGGCTCAAGAAAATTATTCCGAATATAATTCCGAGGTTATAAAACACACTCGCCATCGCAAATATTACGAAGCGGTTGAACGACTGAGCAATACTTCCCCATAGACTCGAAATCGCGAACAAGAATGGGGTAATCAGCATTACTCGAGTAAGTTCAACAGTCAGGTCATGGCGGTATTGATCAAACCCAGGGACAACCAGAGTGGTAATTTGATCAGCAAAAATAAATGTTACGACCGCAATCGAAAGCGTAAATATACTGAGTAGGTTAAGTAGCGTTGATGAGAGCTCCCATGCCTTGGATCTGTCCTCTTTTTGGAGCTTGGCAGTAAACACTGGGATAAAGGCAACTGCAAACGCTCCCGATACCAAGAGCGTGAAAAGCAGTTCGGGAACACGGAAAGCAGCCGTGTAAGCATCTGTAATTGGGCTTATACCAAAGTGCGAAACCAGCAGACGGTCGCGCAACAATCCAAGCAGCCTACTAATCAAGTAGGCCAAAGATATTATTAAGGCAGCCCCGGAGACCGAGGTACCCCTATTTATTCTGGCGAGAAATGGTTTCACTAGGAGTAATTATAGCGCTAACGCTACGTGTTTTACAGAGCAGCGGGCTCTTCTTGCGAGTTTAGCGGGCACTTTAGCCAGGCAACGGCCTCTTCCCGTGTATGAAACAGTTGTGTCTTCTCGCGTTTACCCAACGCAAGGATAATCATCTCTGTTACTTCTTTTAGGACTGCCTCCGCCCCAAACATAGCCACTCGGTCGTAATCCATTTTCTCGAGCATCTCCATTGCCGCACGGTTTGATGCTGTAGTGTAGTGGCCTTTCTTTGTTAGATCAACCAGGCCAAGAACAGCTTGTCCCTTCTTTCTTTGCTCGATCATCAGAGGTTCGGCTTCATTGGCAAGTTTTCGAAACGACTCGTAATCTTGATCACCAACTACAAACGCCTCAACAATACCTTCTGAGTTGAGTTTAACCGAGTTCTGCATATGCCTATAATGGCTTTCTTAAGCCATCAAGTCAAGCTCCGAGGGCTTTATGCCTCGGCGAGTTTACCGGTGGCAGTGTTTCCGCCAATATCAACAGGCTCACTATACTTTTTGAGTTTGTTTGGTCCGCCCACAACCTTAAGGAAATCATCCTCTTCCATGGTCTCTTCGCGAATCAGGAATTGAGCAACATCATCAAGTTGCTTGCGATGCTTTTTAATAGTTTCATCGGCTCGCTTAACAGCTTCGTCTATAAGAGTTGCAACTTCATCATCGATAATCTTGGCTGTTTCGTCAGAGTAGTTCTTGCCCTCTCCAAGTTCGCGGCCAAGGAAGATCGCATCGCGCTGGCTACCAAAAACTTGATTAGGAAGTTTCTCGCTCATTCCATAATCCATGATCATTCGACGTGCAACGTTGGTCGCATTCTGCAGGTCGTTTGAGGCACCGGTTGTGATTTCACCGTAAACTGCCTTCTCTGCCATTCGGCCACCAAGCATCATCGCCAAATCATCTTTAAAATCTTGAACGCTTGTAAGATGGCGATCTTCAACCGGAAGACTCCATGTAAAACCACCAGCTGCGCCACGTGGAACAATCGTAATCTTATGAACTGGATGCGCATTTAGCATATAGTGCCCAACGATCGCGTGACCGGCTTCGTGATAAGCGGTGATCTCTTTTTCTCGCGGATTCATAATATGACTCTTGCGCTCAGGCCCAAGCAATACCTTTTCAACCGAAATATTGAGATCTGCTTGAGAAATCTTCTTTTGATTGTTACGAGCTGCTAGAATCGCCGCTTCGTTTACCAAGTTAGCCAAATCTGCACCAGAGAATCCCGGAGTTTTCTTTGCAATCTTCATGAGGTCGATATTTTTATCGAGAGGCTTGCCTTCTGAGTGGACCTCGAGGATCTGCTTGCGGTTGTGTACATCCGGAGCGTCAAGTGTAACTCGGCGATCAAAACGACCTGGTCGTAGAAGCGCTGGGTCCAAAACATCTGGTCGGTTGGTCGCAGCCATAACGATCACGTTTGTGCCCTGCTCAAAACCATCCATCTCGGTCAAAATCTGGTTGAGTGTCTGCTCGCGCTCATCATGTCCGCCGCCCATCCCGGTACCACGCTGGCGACCAACGGCATCAATCTCGTCAATAAAGATGATACACGGTGAGTTCTTCTTAGCCTTTGCGAACAAATCTCGTACGCGGCTAGCACCAACACCAACAAACATCTCGACGAATTCTGAACCCGAAATACTAAAGAACGGTACTCCAGCTTCGCCAGCAACAGCGCGTGCCATCAATGTCTTACCCGTTCCTGGAGGTCCAAACAGTAAGACGCCTTTTGGAATCTTGGCACCAAGTGCCTCAAACTTCGATGGATACTTCAAAAACTCAACAATCTCTGTGAGCTCTTGCTTGGCTTCTTCTGCGCCAGCAACGTCTTTAAAAAGAACCTTCTTCTTGTCGCTACCAAAAAGCCTGGCGCGACTTTTACCAAAGCTCATGGCTTGATTGCTTGAACCTTGAGCCTGGCGCATCATGAAGAACAGGAATGCGCCTATTAAAAGGAATGGCAGCAAGCTAAAGATCCCTGCCAAAATGTAGCGAAGAGTCGTGTCGTCAGACTTTACCTCAACGTTTACCTTGCTGTAATCGACGCCATAGTCGTTAAGACTGGTGTTAGGTTCTTTAGTAGTTTCCTTTACAGCTGCATTATCATCCTTGGGGGTTGCTGTAACCTTGTCGCCAGAAACGGTCAGTTTTTCGACCTTGCCGTCTTTGACGTCTTGAATCATCTGAGAAATATCAACCTTCTCAACCTTTTGCTGTGGAACAGAAATAACAGCGGTAACAGCCAAAAGCAGTAGAATACCGATAAGAATCAGAAAACTTCGTGATCGTTTTTTCATAAATAATCCTTTCTACAAGCTGATGCTTGGCGTTTAAAGCACTAGCGATTTACTGCTTTAGCGAGCCTTAAATGCAATAGTAAATGTATCATGTGAGGCGCTTGCGGACAACCGCTTAGACACCTCTCGCGGCTTTTTTACGCGACTATTTTTTAGGTCAATTGCCAGTTGTTCAACGGCTCGGCGATTAATTTCGACACCCGGCTCTAGCTTTCTAGCGGCAAACACAATTATTTCTTGGATGGCTTGAGGCGATTGGTTGATTAGAGATTGGGATGGGATTGAGATTGAATGTTCATTTAAATTGATTAATTTTTCCAACTCTTCATCCACCTCTTTATTCAGAGTTTCGGCTTCAATAATTTGATTCTCAATCACTGCCTTATCTTCTATGCTCAAATTTGGAATCAGTTCATGACGGATGCGATTTCTTAAGTATTTGGTGTCTTTATTGCTTGGGTCATCTACCCAATCAATATTATGCTCACTGGCATACTGTTCAATTTCTTTTCGCCGGATGTTGAGTAGGGGCCTGAAAATTGTTTTGTCCGAAAAAGGCGTGAGGCCGTGTCGACCAGTTCCGCGGATCACATTCATTAAAACCGTTTCAACAAGGTCGTCACGATGGTGGGCTGTGATAATACCATCAGATCCAAGTTTTCTGGCTTGCTCACGAAGTACTCGATATCTTTCTTCTCTCGCCTCTTCCTCGCTCTGGGATTTGAGATCTAGCTTTGTGTGTTCCGGCTCCAAACCTAGCCCATTTGCCAACTTCTCAACCACCCGCCAATCCTCGGCAGTATCCCGCCAACCGTGATCAACGTAAACCGGAACCAGCTCGTAATCGCCCCGACGAGCCAACAAATGCAAAAGCACCATCGAATCCACCCCTCCAGAAACTCCGATGATGTATCTGCCTGGTTTTGGCCAAGCAATTTTGTTTAGATCCATAATGCTCAAAATAATTGCTGGTGGCTGCGGCGGGATTTGAACCTGCGACCAAAGGCTTATGAGTCCTCTGCTCTACCACTGAGCTACGCAGCCAGAACGGGTATAGTTTATCCGAAAACAGATTGAGGCGCAACGGGGCTAGGCCCCGAGCTACCTTAGAATTACATAGTTTATCGTATGGACATTTGCTCCACTATCGGCGCTGTCAAATCCGATTGTGAAGGTAGTGGTTGTAGTTGCACCATATACTTGTCTAGCAGCTGTTCCTGAACTGGACGGAGTAACCACGATTCTTGGAGCGGCTGACCAGGCACCGCCATTGAATGTTAGCGTACATTGTGTGCCTGTCGCCCAACTTCCACTACCACTCGTTAGAGTAATTGTCCCAGCAGTATCATTTCCGTTTACAGTACACGTTGCTCCGGTTCCTGCGTTTGCATTAACCGCAGTTGATGGAGCCGACCCGGAAGTAATAATCCTTCCATTGAAAGCTATATTTCCATTAATAGTAATAACGGCCACACTGGCACTATTATCTACGTTAAATACAACCGAAGTCCCGTCCGCTTTAGTTATCTGTAGAGCAGTAGCTGAATTGCTATATACTTTTAGATTCCCAGCAACCCCCAAATCACCGCCTACATTAAGGTTACCCCCAACACCAACTCCCCCAGCAAAGTTTGCCTGCCCTTGAACAGTCAATGCGCCCACAATATTTGTATTGCCAGCTGTCAATTCGCCACCCATCGATCCACCGCTTGCCGCATCTGCAA
Source organism: uncultured Candidatus Saccharimonadales bacterium (assembly GCA_964423965.1). Taxonomy (GTDB): domain Bacteria; phylum Patescibacteriota; class Saccharimonadia; order UBA4664; family SCTI01; genus CAZWEJ01. The sequence goes on along the minus strand of CAYRGI010000007.1, from coordinate 9,310 downwards.
GATTACCGCCAGCAAATCCGACCAAGTCTAATGCTCCACCAACCTTTACGCGCTGTGTCGACGAATACAATACCGTCGAACCTCCGTTGCCTCCTAGTGCATACACATAGCCGTTTGCACTTGCTACACCAAGATAATCCTTTGCGCCGGATAATGAGTTAACTGCCTGAGTGAATGTGCCAACCGTTCCAGAGCTACTGACTGGTGCATAATAGACAGTATTTACAGCACTACCATTATTTCCGCCAATAATATAGACATTTCCGTTTAGGAAAACCGATCCATGCCCCAACAGAGCTGGCATGTTGGCTGGCGTTTGAGTTGTCCACCCACCGGATATTGTCCCATTAGTAGCAATGGATGCAGACAAAACTGTTGCCGCATTATTAGCCGAGCTATTAGTGCTTGATCCGCCAATTACAAGAAGTTTGCCATTAACGACGATAGCAGATGCTGCAAATCTTGCAGCAGGTAGTGTTCCTGCCGACTGCCAAGATCCCAACGTTCCATCAGAATTAATCTTTGCAGAGTAAACTGTGGTTTGCGCAGTTCCACCTTGCTCCCCGCCAATTACGAATAAATAACCATTAGCAACAACTGTTGTATGGCCACTCCTCGTCTTACTACCGCCGACATCAATTGTACTTACTTGAGACCAGTTGCTCGTACTCCCGTCTGCGTTTTGTTTTGCGTAGTAGACTGTATCAGTAGACGAACCATTTGAGCCACCAATCGCATAAAGATACCCATTGTAGCCAACTGCTGTTAGTCTATTTCTTGCAGCGGGCAAGGTGTTGGTTGTCGTGAATCCTGACAGAGTACCATCCGCGTTAATCTTAGAATACTCAACCGTTGTAGACGAGCCACCACCTATTGAGTAAACATACCCATTCAAAATTGTTGATGCTAGCTCAGAGCGCCCCCCGCCCAAAGAAGCTCCAGAACTTGCCCATGGCTGCAACTCTCCAGAATTATTTGCACCTATGGTTATGTTATTATTTTGCGTATCAACTGTTAGCAGGTTGGCGCCACTACTATTTTGAACTGCAAACACTGGGTTAGCGTTTGTACCTTTACCACCGACTGTTAAGTTGCCGCCAATGCTTACACCCTGCATAAAGTTGGCCTGCTCCGATACCTCGAATGATCCAACAATTCGCGTATTACCTGCCGTTAACTCACCACCAGCTCCACCCTCAGTCAAGCCAATGTTGTCGGAGCCAATTAAGTCTAGGCTTCCGGCAACTTTAACTCGCGGAGCACTTGAGTAATAAACGGTGTTTAGTACTGCATTTGATCCATCGATTCCACCGATGGAATAGAAGTAGCCATTCGCAGTAACCACTTGATGATAATTGGCGGCGAGAGTCATTGAGCGCAAAGTTGACCACGTACCTATAGACCCATCGTTTACAAGAGGTGCACTATACACTCCTGTTTGCGCACCGGATCCACTATTTCCTCCAAAGGCGTACAAGTTTCCGTTACTAGCAACCAGCTGCAAGCCATATCTAGCCTGAGTCCCACCCGAAACAATCGCATTCGAAGTCCTCCAAGCACCTGGGTTTGTAGTTGCGTTATAAGCACCGGAATCGATAGTACCGTCACTCTTTAGCTTGGCGAGGTAGACAGTTGATTGAACCGTACTGCCGCTGTCGATACCACCAGCCACATATAGATAACCGTTTCCGACTGCCACGCCTGGTGCATATCTACTAACTGGTGAACTTCCACCAATTGCAGTAGTTGTTGCCCATGCTCCCGTTGATCCATCCGCATTTATTCGAGCATATTGGACAGTACTTACTGCTCCCGTTGTTGCACTTGTGGTCGATCCGCCAACTACATACAGATAACCGTTATATGCTACCGAACGATGTCCTTGAACAGCAGTTATCGTATCGCTTTCTGTCTGCCAGGCACCTACGGTTCCGTTAGAGTTAATCTTTGCGTAATAAACTGTATTCTTAACCGTACTAGTTTCGTCCATGCCTCCAATTGCATAAAGGTATCCGTTTGCGGCAACTACAGAGTGGAAGGTTCGTTTGCCAGGCAAATTATTTCCAGCGGCCGCCCAGATCCCCACTCCGGTGGTAGGTATGGAGCCATCAGAATTAAGCTTCGCGTAGTAAACATTGTCAACTGCATTGGCAACCGAGTTGCTCGATTGACCACCAACTACATAAACATATCCGTTATATACTGCCGATCCATGAGCCATTCTTGGTTGAGATCCACTTACAACCAGATTGTATCCACTATTGTTCGCCCAAGAGCCGATAGTAGCATTGGCATTACCAATCTGAACTGTCATAGAGTTTGTATTTCCAATGTAAATGTTGCCAGTTGATCCCGTGGCAGTTCCAGAATCAATAGTCACATCGCCAGAGTTCGATGTTGCTCCGGATGCGTTACCGCTCTGGATCGAAACACCAACCGAGTTTGTACTTACGGCGTTTGTAGCAGTTGTTTGAATTGTACCTTTGCTGAGTTGGAGATCAGCACCCGTACCAGAGTTTTGTATTCTTAGTACTGCTCCAGTTGCACCAGAATATTGTTGGTTGAGATTTAGAATATTTGAAGTATCGGCGCACACGCCGCCAGCCTGGGTACAGTTTCCGCTAATTGTCGATACTGCCCCTAATAATGATGTTGTGCCTGCCATACCTCGGAGCGCTACTGCACCATACTGGACCCAGTTCCCATTAGTATTCCAAGTCATATCTGTGCTACTCGAAACACCCTGACGGTAACTTGCTCTCGTGAAGATACTACCAAGAGTGTACTGTGGCAGCAATGCCGTTTGCCCTGAGCTCGCCGGACTTATATTGCCCGATGAAAATAGAGTAGAAGCAGCATCGACAACCATATCGGCAGTTGAGGTCCCGCTCACAGATATTGGAGAACTGCTCATGCCATAAAAACCTGCTGCTGCACCGAAGTATGGGGAGCCACTATCAACATTATAGTAAGTTGCCGCAGTCGCATTCACAGAGTTTGCTGATACGCCAGCTATTACAATTTGATATGTTCCTGCAACTGGGACTGAAGCTGGAGGAAGTATGTATATCGCAGCATACTGATTATCACCCGCACCTGGTATCCTTGTCATCGAAGTACCACCCGCTCCGCCAAATTTTACGCTTGTAACGCTCCCTACGTTTCCAGAGCCGTGAACAGTAACTATAACCGCCCTGTTAGTCTGGCTTCCAATAACATGATTCCAGGTAAGAGCACCACTGCTTTGCGAGATATTGGCAGTATCTATAGCAACAGGTACACCTGTAGTGGTAATTGATCTGGATATATTCTGAGTACTTGCACTCAAACTTTGTGTCCCTTGTGAAATGTAGGATTGAGATAAGCTAAGTAAGCCTGCTGTAGCTGCTGTGGTACTTGTTACACTCAAGCTTCCGTTTAATGTGTCAGCGGCCAGGCTGAATGCAGTAGATTGACCTTGTATCCTAAATGCAGTCGTATTATCTGTCTTATTTTGGAATAAGGCAGAACCTTCTGTACCTGCAGCGTTAGTAATCCTAAATGCAGATGTTGCACCAGACATAACATTTATACTGTCGCCTGAACCAGCATTTTGAATCTTAAGTACATCACCAGTTGCACCAGAATATTGTTGATTGAGATTTAGAATATTTGATGTATCGGTACAATTACCGCTCCCTGTGCAGTTTGAACTGAAAGTAGCAACATTACCGGAAATTGTGTTTAATACAGTCGCACGGTTTAATACAAGCTCAATAGAGTTTGTTGTAACCGACGACCATCCAGACCATCCGATGTCTGTAGAAGTCGTTTGACCCGGTCTATAACTAGAGTGCCCAAATGCACTTGTCGTAGCAACTCCTACCTGGCCCGATTGAGTAACTGAACCAGCATATTGCCCGCCTGTTACGAGGGCATCAACTACCATCTGACTTGAATCAGTGCCGGTTACAGTGACATTTCCATTTAGTGTCGTGAATTTTTGTGGGGGATTAACGTACGGATTAGAAAGATTAACATTATTAAATGCCATAGCAGACCAATACGTTCCCCATCCACCAGTACCTCCGCTACAGTTCATGGTTATCGAGATAGCTCTGTTTGTACCGGTATTAGGAGACGAAAGTCCTAACAGCATCACGCTTCCATTACCCCCGTTCCAGTTCTGATCAATAGACGTAAGATTTTGAGTACCATCGAAAGTTCCCGAGACGAAATTACAGAAACTGCTTGTTGGGGTGGACAATGATATTACTAGGTATCTATTATTCCCACTGTTGACTGTGAGAGATCCACTCACCGTATAATTCGACGAGCCTGGGTTTGCAAATTGATATCCACTATTAGTACTGTTTGCACTAATATTAACTGCTGGGTTATTGAGATTTATGGTCCGGTTAATATTGAGGAGATTCGTTGTATTTGTATTGTTTGCGGTATAAGTTGGGTTCTGAGTAACCTGAACTTGTGAACCGCTTAAGTATGAGGAAGAGCTCGACGTAACACTTAGTCCAGTTCCTGTTGTCAAAGAATCTGCAGCAAGCGAGAGAGCTGTACCTGTCGCAGTAGTACTCGATGCAGCAATTCCACCTGTACCACTTCGCAATGTAACAGAACTTACTCCTATATTTGAGCCCATCTGAAGAGTGGTATCGCTAGATCCAGTTGAGTTATAACCTACTTTAATTGTTTGCGTAACTGCGTTGGCGGTACTACCAATTTGTACTGTGTTGTTAACATTTGAAGTACCGATATTGATCGTTCCAGCAGCACCGCTCTGGATTGATACTGCTGAAGAGCCAGTACCTCCTTGAATTGTTGTAGTACTTGAAGCCCCTACTAAAGATCCTAGCGTTACGTTATTCTGCGAACCAGCAGTTGTGTTGTTTCCGATATTTATTGACTGCGTCACTGCATTACCGGTGTTACCAATTTGTATCGTATTATTTACGTTTGCAGTTCCAATATTGACTGCTGTTCCACCTTGCACAGAAGTTGTGGTTGCTGATGTATTGCCAATGGTAATTGCACGAGTGTTAGTAGAACCAATAAGAATGGAGCCAGAACCAGTAAATGAAGTCCCCACATCTAGGCTTACATTCCCTGCGGTACCTGCAGTCGAGTTGCCCGACTGCAAACTAAGCTGAGTCGTATTACCTGACTGCGAGATGGTTCTTACTGTTCCGGAAGTCGTAACTAGATCTGCACCAGAAATAACATTTGCCGATGGGTCGAGGGTTAGAGCTGTATTTGTTATACCAGAAGCATAGTTATTAGATGTACCAAACAGCATACTGGTGCCCGAGGCAGTTTGAAGTAAGTACATTCCAGCCTTTGGCTTTGTAGGGTTATCATTCTGCGTTGACCAGAAGAGACCAGGGGTGTAGCTACTTGCCGTGTAATCTGTAATCATATTTAACCCAGCAGTTGTAAGACTTTGAGTCATGTCTGTCTGAGTTACCGATGAAGACGGATTATACAAAGATAGATTAGCACCTGTTGCAGCAGATGTTGACCCAATATTTACTTTTGCATTGCCAAGATAAGGAGACATTGATGTTCCGGTTTCTAATCTTATAGCATCGAGATAGTAGGTTTGAGGGCTACTTTGCATAGTGTAATAGCCACTGGTATTTGTGGCAGTCCAAGTACAAGATGCTCTAGTCCAAGCGGAGCTTGTCGCACTTACTGATACAGTATTACCTGATGTACAGGCTGCATTATCAGGGGTGGTAATATTATTCCAAAATACTGAGCTGATTTGACCACGCACATAAAATGACAATGTATATGTTTGACCTGCCGTAAGGCTAGGCATGTAAATTCGATTATAAGCATTTGAACCTGCGCCACTGGATATCGTGATCAGTGCGCTATAAGATCCATGAAAAGCTTGAGCACTAGATTGAACCTTAGATCCATACATTGCGATGTTATTAAACCCATCATTAGACTCAAAGCTTGGGTTGTTGGTGAATAAGTTTCCATTAGTTGTGTCGACATTAACGATTGATGCTCCAGCTTGATTCTGAACTTTAAATGCTCCAGTTGAATCTGCCGGCTTTACAGTAACACCACTAGATCCTCCCTGTATAAGAACAGCGCTAGTACCCGTAGTCGACCCAATTGTCACTGATGCTGCTGCACCACTAGGATTTCCGATCCCGATTGCGCTAGTCGATGTATCTACATTAAACAGAGTATCGCTACCTGAGTTCTGTATCCTGAAAGCAGTGGTAGAGTTCGCAGCATTTTTAAATAGGGCTGCTCCATTTGTACCAGATAAGCTAAAAACGGTTGATAGCGGGTTAAGAGTTGATCCTGAAGAGCCTGCAGGGCTGATCTGGAAGTTAAGATTACCACCAGCTGCATTCCCTGTGCTCCTACCTCCAGCGACAGTTAGTGCATTGCCAGCTGCATTAGAGCCGCTTCCGTCACCCCCCTGAATGCTTGGCCCCGTCCCAGTATTTTGAATTTGGAGAACCGAGCCAGTAGCGGTAGCTAGATTCTGCTCAAGCCTTAAAGTATTCCCAGAATCAAAACATTGTGAATTGGCATTTGCAGTACAATTCGAAGATATTTTAACTTGTGGGTTTGAATAGGTGTAACTCACCGGAGCTGCCTTGATATCCAGCTGGTAAAGTGTATGTCCTCCGGTATTTGTACTTGATGTCCAACTGGTTGAGGTCGGCGAAGTTGAAGCAGCTTTGTAGGATGACTGGAATATCCTATTGTATGTAAAATCGGGTATATCTTGAAGAGTGGTTTGCCCACCATTTCTCGTAAGTTGTTGCCATCCTGAGGTTGAATAAATTTCGTCGTAAACCATATCAGAAGTTGAGAACGGAGTAATGTTATTAGATATTGTATATGGCCCGGTTCCTGTAAACGTTGACGTGGTTGTCGTAGTATTGATTGGATTATTTTGATCTACATTCGAGAATACCGTTCCTTGGACGTAAGAATTATTCGTACCTCCAAATGCACATGCTTGAGATAATGTGCCGGCACCGGGTGTCGGATTCACAAGATAATACATATTACCAACCGTTGCGGTTAAAGTTTGAGATACAGCGCCAACTGTCCATACTGGTGCATTTAATCCGAAACCAAATGCACACCCAGTATAACTGGCATTAAAGGCACTTGATATCATTAGAGTATTATTACCAGATACGGTCATTGTCGTAGAACCGACTCCAGCACTATTTGTTACGTATTGCACAGCAGGCCGAGACGAGGCATTAACGGTGGTGTTTCGACTGATATCAACTTCAGATCCAGTTGGAGCCTGACTTGTTGTTCCTGTATAAGTAGGATTTTGAACGACCGAAATCAAAGTACCGGAAGTGAGGCCTGTGCTAGCTGAGGTTACGGATAGTACTTTACCAGTAGTAAGGCTGTCTCCGGAGACACTTAAGATTGTGCCCGTTGTTTGTGTTCCAGATGCGCTTATTGAGTTTCCTGAGGTGGTGCTAGCCGAAGTAACACTTAATGCTGCACTTGTGTTTGAAGAATTAGATGTAGAAACAGTTAAGGCATTTCCGCTTGTAAGGGCGTTTGTAACTGCAATAGTTTGGGTTGATGTGTTTGCGTTGAACAGCGTGTTGCTATTAGAGGCTTGAATTTGGAATGCGTTCGCCGAGTTGGTTTGATTCTTAAATACGGCTACTCCTCTACCAGTCGAACCATCTGTTGGCTGTATGGTAAAAACGTCTGTGCCGCTATATTGGACTGCAAATCTACCGCCGAGGGAACTGCAGGTGGAACACTGTAAATTTGTTACGAAGCTTGCGTCGGTAGAAGTTTCAGCAAGTGTAAAGTTAATATCTCTATTATCTGTTGTTGTTATTGAATTGCCCTGCGCATAAGCTTGCTGAAGGGTTGAACTTAAGCTCCTGTATGCACCAGCTTCGTAGAACTTAAATTGATTCGTTGTTGAGTCGTAATATATTCCTCCATTAACTCCTGCTGGTGTTGCTGCAGTAGTGGCTGAGTCAACAATAAACAAGGTTGTGTCAGCTGCAACGGAGCCGGTACTGTTTCCAATTTTCACTCTGTTTTGAGATGAAGCATTTACTGTAAAGAAAGTATCCGTCGCGCCATTTTGGACAACTAAAGCGGTTGCCGAATTGTAATCAAACGTAGAACCAGAAGCTTTTACACCGAAGTAATCAACCGTTCCCCCGTTATTCTGTACAGCAAATAAATTAGTGCCCAGTGGAGTTGTATCATCTTGAAGAAGGATACCACCCCTTGCTCCGTTTAGAAGAATTGATGCCGGTGATGAAGCGTAATTTTGATAAGCTGAATTCAAAGTAAACCCAGAAGCAACAGAGCACCCATCAGCAACATTACAGAGCGTCTTTAACGTGCCAAGTGCTCCCTCATAAATCTTGAACTTACCGTCACCAGTGTCATAGAAGATGGTACCAATCATATTTGTATTAGTCGCTCCTGCGCTGGTTGTTTGCAACTGAGCACCACCTGCTACCTGCAGTTTTGCTCCGGAGGTATTAACTGCATTCCCAAGAGCAATTCTTCCATTACATGTTAGGTCACCTGAGGTATTTGTGACGGTACATCCTGTTGCACCAAAGCCTCCGCCCAGCAATATGTCACCGGTAGAGATACCCCCTATCTTTACTTGCCCGGCACCGTTTGAATCTACCGTCAAGTCGCCGCTGGTAGTTGAGATTGCATTGGCGCCAACGTTAAGTCCGTTTACTGCTGTCCCGCTAAGCGTTCCACCTGTGATGGTACCTCCAGACACAGCACCTCCAGAGAGAGTTCCGCCTGAGATGGTCGCTCCATTGAGGGTGCCGGTACAGGCAAATGCACCGCTATTATTCGTCAGAGTACAACCGGTTGATGCAGAGCCTCCGCCCAGAGTAATGTCCCCTGTTGAGGTTCCTCCAATATCTACTGTGCCGGAGCCATTAGCATTGATCGTCAAGTTCCCGCTTGATGTCGAAATTGCATTGGCGCCAACGTTAAGTCCGTTTACTGCTGTGCCGCTAAGCGTTCCACCTGTGATGGTACCTCCAGACACAGCACCTCCAGAGAGAGTTCCGCCTGAGATGGTCGCTCCATTGAGGGTGCCGGTACAGGCAAATGCACCGCTATTATTCGTCAGAGTACAACCGGTTGATGCAGAGCCTCCGCCCAGAGTAATGTCCCCTGTTGAGGTTCCTCCAATATCTACTGTGCCGGAGCCATTAGCATTGATCGTCAAGTTCCCGCTTGATGTCGAAATTGCATTGGCGCCAACGTTAAGTCCGTTTACTGCTGTGCCGCTAAGCGTTCCACC
>CAYRGI010000006.1:0-24176 GCA_964423965.1 uncultured Candidatus Saccharimonadales bacterium | reverse complement strand
TGGAGCGGGTAAGGGGAATCGAACCCCTCTCTCAACCTTGGGAAGGTTGCGTTCTACCGATGAACTATACCCGCATCAAATTTAATGGAGCCGATGAGCGGACTTGAACCGCTGACCTCTGCTTTACGAAAGCATTGCTCTACCAGCTGAGCTACATCGGCACAAAGCGCTTCGACCATCATATTCAAGCAGAAAATAAGCACTTTTTCCAGCAGTAAAGAGGTATCAGGTGATATAATATCCCCATGAAACCGGCAGCGCTTAAGCAAAATATTAGGCAGCTACATCCAAAAGTCGTAAGACAACATCCACTTTTTAAAGACCCCATCTCACTTGGGGCCCTTAGTGTTTCTGTGATTGTTAATATTCTGACGCTAGTTTTGATGATCGTTAAATTAGATCAAGTTGATTATCCTGTGCCAACACATTACCTAAGCCTAGTAGGTTTTGATGAGGTAGGAGCTTGGTGGTCAAACTATAGATTGGTAGCATTCTCGATCGCAGTCACCCTTATTAACAGCTTGCTAGCGGCAAAGGCATTTCAGCGAAATCGATTGGCTAGCTTCTTCCTCTTAATTGGTGCCGCATCCGTAAGCATCCTCTGTTTAGTAATTAGTTCAGCATTTGCCGAGATAGTTTAATGCCGTACAAAAAAGACAAATACGTATATATAACCGACCAGCGCTGGTTTATTAGGTCTTTAGAAATATTCCCGGGCGCTTTAACCTGGACAATCCTGGCGGCCCCAGTTCTTTTAAGCATTTGGCAGCCGATTCTGGTAGCAATCTTTATTATCGCATTCGACCTTTTTTGGTTGGTAAAATCCTTCCGATTGAGCACTGCGCTCATCCGTGGTTATCGTCGGCTACATAAATCTGAGCGTGTTGATTGGGCGATCCGCCTCGATTGGATACGCAAACCCGATGAATACCTCGAAAGCGCAGAGAATAAGATGAAGGATTTACTCAAGCGGAATCCGCGAGCTAAAAGGGGATGGTGGCAGCCTAATCAAAAAGCGTGGAAGCAGCATTCAAAATATGTCGAGCTTTCCCACGAAATTGACACTTTAAGGGATATTAAGAATCGCGAAAGTGCAATTTTAAACCCCGATAGCTTGTTCAATCTGGTAATTATGGCAGTCTATAACGAGACTCAAGATATTATTGAGCCCTCAATCCAGTCTTTGCTTGAGGTCGACTATCCTGCCAAGCAGCTGATGCTGGTTGTTGCATACGAGGAGAGAGGGCCAGAACATACTAAGCAGATCGCTCGCGATATGGTTGAGAAATACGGCCCCAAGTTTGCATATGCAGCGGCAATTGAGCACCCTGACGGCATCGAGGGCGAAGTTATTGGGAAGGGTGGGAATATCACTTTTGCAGGTCGCAAAGTAACCGAGGATCTTCTTGAGCAAGGAGTTGATCCAGAACACGTGATTGTGACCACGTTCGATTCTGACCATAGGGCAGGCAGGCAGTACTTTACAGTGTTGAGTTATCTTTACGCTATGGATCCAAACCGCAACCGTAAGTCCTATCAACCCGTGCCGATGTTCTACAACAACATTTGGGATGTTCCTGCACCAATGCGAATTATTGCCACAAACAACTCTTTTTGGTTGCTGATGGAGACGATGCGTCCACATCGTCTTCGTAACTTTGCCGCCCATGCGCAAAGCTTGAGGGCACTCCTTGATACCGATTTTTGGAGCGTTTCTACTCCTGTAGAAGATGGTCACCAGTATTGGAGGAGCTACTTTGCTTTTAACGGTGATCATCACGTTGTCCCGATGTACGTACCTGTTTATCAAGACGCTGTTTTGGCAGAGACATACCCCAAGACCTTCATCGCTCAATACAAGCAGCTTCGGAGATGGGCATATGGTATATCCGACTTCCCATATGTCGTGCGCAACAATATCCGGAATAACAACATTCCGATGCACTCAAAAATTGCTCAAACATGGCGCCAAATTGAAGGACACATCAGTTGGTCAACAACCGCACTGATTGTTACTTTTGTTGCCTGGTTGCCACTTTTCTTGAATGAAGAGTTCCGTGTGAGATCCGAGCTAGCGCACCAGCTTCCAATCCTTGCTAGCTACATGATGAATATTGCTTTGATTGCTCTTATTATCATGATTGCAATCAGTATGATCTCGCTTCCGCCTAGACCAGCTCGTTACGGGCATCGACGCAATATAGGCATGCTTTTGCAGTGGATTCTGCTTCCGGTTGTTTCGATTGCATTTAGTGCACTAGCTGCTATTGACGCTCAAACGAGGCTAATGCTTGGAAAGTATCTTGCCTTTCAGGTCACTCCAAAGAGTAGGAAGAAATGATATACCTAATCGCATTTGCATGCGCTTTGTTATTAACCGCAAGTCTAACTCCTTTAGTTCGAAAGTACGCGCTTGAAAAGGGGATAGTTGCACAGCCCTCGGGGCAAAAATCACATGCACTAGATAACCGGATTATTCCTTATCTAGGTGGACTAGCTATATTTGGAAGTTTCTTGATTACGGCAGTACTATTTATGCCGTTTGGAAGGCAGCTTGCGGCACTACTGGCGGCATGTACTTTACTAGCAATTGTTGGCGCTATCGATGATGTTAAGCGACTGAGCGCCTGGACTAGGCTCGGGTGGCAGTTCGTAGCGGCTTGTATTGCTCTTGCGGGTGGTATCGGTATTACAGCCATCACCAACCCGTTTGGCGGGATGATCGATCTGACCTGGGGTCGTTTTATGGTTGATATAGGGGTTTGGCAGTTCCATATTACTCCCGTAGCCAATCTGCTAAGTATTCTCTGGATGATGGGTATGGTGAATGTCATTAACTTCCTTGATGGATTAGATGGACTGGCAAGTGGAGTCAGCGGTATTGCTGCACTAGTAATTTTTGCTCTTTCAATTAGCTCAACGGTAGATCAGCCTTTAGTAGCATTACTTGCGATTATCCTAGCTGGCTCGGCGCTTGGCTTTCTGCCATTCAATTTTTACCCGGCGCGTATATTTATGGGTGATAGTGGCGCGTATTTTCTAGGTCTAACCCTGGCGATGCTGGCGATTTACTCGGGTGGGAAGCTGGCAACGGCAATGCTAGTCCTTGGCTTTACTATCATTGATGCCCTTTGGGCTGCAATGAGACGCATCAGGAGAGGCGTGCATCCCTTTACTGCAGATCGTGAACACTTACATCATTTACTACTCAAAGCCGGCTTGAGCCAGCGTAGAGCAGTGTTGCTGCTTTATCTGATGGCAGCAACGTTCGGGATGGTAGCACTTTCACTCCATAGCTTCGAGAAAATGGTTGCTATGATAGTGCTCTTTGTTGCTGTAGGGGTTCTAATTGCAGCCCTAATCCGCATAAGTAACACCAAAGCTGCTCGAGCAATTGAGGGAGTAGCCGGCGAAATAGCTGCGGCAGACATCAAACCTGTAGAAAAATCCAAAAAGTAGCATGTGTCCAACTGGTTGTAGGCATTGTTTGCAGGAGTGGCCTCGGGTATAATAAATACATAAAGAGGGGACCTCAACAATGAGTAGAAAACACCTACAGGACTTGATCAATAATCTGCAAGAGTTCTATAAGTGCCCTTCTTGTGACACCAGTTATTTCCTTGACGACATCAACTATCTTGGCGAGCTCAACGGGTTTAGCTTTGTTCAGCTAAACTGTCATGAATGCTCGCTGCCGGTTCTCGCAACCGTTTCGATGGGCGGAAAGACACCCAAGCGCAATAAAACAGATCTTGTTTCTTCGGAAGAAGCAAAATTTGCAGCCATGGGAAGTATTAGCGCCGACGAGATAGCAGAGTTTCATAGGTATATATCTCGAAGAAAAGGCGGATTTTCTAAGAAAAGATAGCTGGAATAATGGCGGCAGAATAGGAGCATAAATTTTTTATGTCAGATAAAGTAGTTCTTAATTTAAAACCCCGAAAAGTTAAGGGTAAAGCAGTAAAAGGCCTTCGAACCGAGGGAGAAGTTCCTGCCGTAGTTTATGGTCAGGGCAACGATGCCGAGCTTGTGAGTGTTGAGAAAAGGGAACTCAATAAGGCGTTTGCTAGCGCTGGCGGTAACAAGATCGTGGGCATAAAAATTGATGATGCCCGTCAGAAGAATGCGCTATTCCATGAGGTTCAAAAAGATGCTCGAGGAAACATTGCCCATGTTGATTTCTATTTGGTTAAGATGAACGAGAAGCTTAAGGCCGATGTACCAATTCACGTTACAGGTGAATCTACCGCTGTGTATCAGCAAGAGGGAAGCTTGGTCCAACCACTCCAAACAATCGAGGTTGAAGCATTGCCAGGAGACTTGCCAGAGAGTTTCGAGGTTGATATCTCTATCCTAGATGATTTCGAGAAGACAATTACCGTTGCAGATCTAAAATCACCTCAAGGGGTTGAGATTTTGACTCCTGGGGAGGAGTTGATAGCAAGGGTTGAACCTCCACGTAGTGATGAAGAACTAGAAGCGCTTGATGAGGAAATCGATGAAGCTGCCGAGATGCCAGAAGGTGTCCAGGAGGATCAAGAGGCTGTTTCTGAAGATCAGGAAACTCGAAAAGAAGAGACCAACAAAGCTGACGGAGTACCTTCGACTCCAAATCAGTAAAGTTTGTTAAGTGATGAAAAACCGGCCCAACTGGGTCGGTTTTTGGTTTACAGCCTGAGGTAGTTATGTTTGAATACACCCAGCACGTTTTCGTCCGATGGGAGGAAAGATGGTGTTGGACGTTTACATAAAGGGGTATCTCCAGAAAGTACGCTTTGCGTTCTGGAGGGTTTTTTATTGGTGGCTTTTGCAGGACAGGCTTGAGGCCGCCATGCTTTTTTGCAGAAGAGGATGCGTCTACGACGATCAAGTAAGTCCCTTTGTCGGTAATGGAATGGATTACCTTTGCCGCAGGGGGTATGTAGTCCGGCAGTACACTGGCACTGGAAGAAAGTACTGGGTCAAAGCGCCCGGAAATGGCCACGAGGAGCTGCGAAACTATATCCGTAAAAATGCTCGGAGGATGGGGAAGACTGCTTCGAGCGACTGCGTGGAGGTGTACCGATGAAGAGGAGACTCAAGAACTTCCTGCGCCCAGTATGGAGGAAGTTCTTCTTGCCCTCGATCAGGGGCTACAGAAGGGGAATTCTTTGGCTCAAAAGGCTTGATTCTTTTGGAGCGGCGGCACTTCTTCTCGATAAGGGCCCAGTTTATGAGATGGAGCTTACTCCTGATCAGCTGAATGGGGCTCTTTACTTGAGGAACAATGGCCTCGCGTACCCTGAAGACCGAGCAGCTGGTGGAGTAGTGTGGAGGTCAACCTCAAGAAGTCGGCTGCAAAAGTGGTTTACCTCCGAGGCAAGAAGACTTGGTGTTGATATTAACTCCTACGAACCCAAGAGGGCAGATCCACCCGGTGCAACCCTTATCAAAGTCAGCGACTACCCAGCGCCCCGTTAATCGGGGCGCTAGTACTTTCTACCCACGAATCGGTGGGTAAGATTAATACTTCTTTAATTCTCGCTTAAGCTGGGCTTCATTAATCACGTCTGCCTGGTTGGCCAGGTAGCGCATAAATGCAATCATATTGTAATTCTTTAGAGTTTGAAGAGTAATTGCCGCAATCTCTTCTGTCGAGATAATGTCTTTCCTGGTATCGAGGATCTTTGATTCAATCGTGTCGGTTACTGCGTCCACCACATTTTGCTTGTTATCAATCGAGCGAAAAGCACCATACACTCCTGTAAAGAGTTTAGCTCGAGAGTATCTCTCCTTGGAGCCGGTCTTTTTGATTACCTTAAGGAACCCTAAATCTACCGCTTCGTAGGTAGTAAATGACTCATTGCATTCAAGACATCGCCTTCGACGCCAAATTTGAGTACCAAATTTAGTCGGGCGAGTGTTGAACACATCGGTTGTTTCGGCTCTACAGTATGGGCATTTCATATTTATATAAAAATGCTCTCGGCGTGTGGCGACCTTGTTGTCGCGACCGAGAGCTTCCTTACCACAAGAATTATTGTAGGGCAGGGCCAACCTTATGTAAAGAGTTTTTTAAAATTTATGACAATATATTGTCATATGACTATAAAAAACACAGGTGGATAAGTTGTTTTTGTTGGGGAAAATCGATGCACAATCTGAAGACGTTTTAAGCGCATAACAACATATTGGGCTTTGAATTGCTATTTTTTGCTTTAGAATGGGAAAAGTCCTATATTCCTAGGAGGTACCGATGAAAGCCAAAGCGTTACAGTACTTTGGCATTGCAGGTGTAAATGAGCCATATGAGGCAAGGCAGTTCGTAAGGTTCTTGGACATGGTCGGCATTCCGGATCATGCTAGGTTCATGAATGGGCCCCTTGTTAGCTTCAAGACCCTAAACGGGAGGGAGCCGAACAACACAAGGAGATATCCTCCGATAAGTCGTCTTCCAGCCCTATTGATTGATGATCCACGTGTGATCAACATCGTCCACTACAACTCCCGGAAGCCAAATCTTTATGAGCAACTCAGCAAGCTCATTAAGATCTCGCCTTTGATTCAGGGAGTCCAGCTGAACATAGCAGACCCGGACCTCGATGACTTGATCAGATTC
Organism: uncultured Candidatus Saccharimonadales bacterium; assembly: GCA_964423965.1. GTDB lineage: Bacteria > Patescibacteriota > Saccharimonadia > UBA4664 > SCTI01 > CAZWEJ01. The sequence goes on along the minus strand of CAYRGI010000006.1, from coordinate 17,578 downwards.
AAGAGGGAGTATCCGGATATCCTCGTTGTTCTACAGCTTGGGCTGCGTGTTTTTAGTAGCTGCAACAATGATGTCATGGAGTTGATCCGTTACGTCCGCCGCTACGAAACGGTTGTTGATTATGCGCTGCTAGACCTTAGTGGCGGTGAAGGCATCCCGATAGACTTTTCTGTTGCGGATAGCTTTGTTCTAGAGATGAGCTGGCAGGATACGAGGGTCGTTACGGGGGTCACAGGAGGTCTTCGCGCCGACACAGTTCTTAAGCTGTCGAGCCTGCTTAAGCGAGATGGGTCTTTGTTCTGGGACGCTGAATCAGGTGTACGCACGAATGATGTTCTAGATATGGGGAAGTGCTTCGGCTTTTGTGCCGCCAGTGCGGCATTGTTGAAGTAAGCAGTATGGGCCGGGGCTTAAAACCCCGGCCTTTTTTTAATCAAAGTATCTGACTGTTCCAAACGGCACCTTATCCTTCATCGGGTTCTTAGACATCGCCACCGAAGCCGGTTGCAGGGTCAGCTCGCCATACCTGTCATTAACCGAGTGAACAGCTTCTTCCAATCTGTTGCGCTTGATCTCGTTATCCTCAAAAAGAGTAGGCTGATCGGTGGGGATAGGCGCTAACCCGTAGCTGGTGAGGCTAAAGTGGGCAATAGTTAGTCCTTGTGGGCTACGGTCGTAGATCAGGCAGGCTCTTCGATAAAGCTGATCGGATCGGCTTGCCGGCTGCTCCCACATCTGGCGCTCAAACCATCCGACTGGTCGCCCCCAAGACTCCTTAGGGTTGGGTCGATCGGCAAAGCGCAAGGTCATCATCAATCCGCGAGCAGAGAAGCCCTTACTCCTTAAGCGCCTCGCAACCTTAACGCATGCCTTATGCAGCAGAAGCTTGAATTCCTCTGGGTCGCTAGTCCTGTGCTCCAAAACGTAGTTGCGCCCGATACTCCTGATCCCAGGCTCGAACTCGGTCTCGTACCCACGCAATTTGAGGTACCAGTGATGCCCGTTGACGCTCTTAAACACCTGGCGGAACAGTACCCAATAGGGGGCACGATAGAAATCGGCGGCGCTGTAAATACCAGCGTCGTTGAGTCGGCGTTGCCATCGTTTCTTGATGTAAGGGAGGTCGGTCAACTGCATAGTCTCGAACAGAGCTTCCTGTTCACCAGGGCGGATAGTCAGCAGACCATCTGGTTTATTGAACCCTGCTGCCACCTTGGCGAGCCACAAGTTCTGTCCGATACCAATGTTGACGGTCATGTAATCGCCGATTTCATCTTTAACGCGCTGCTTGATCTCAAGAGCAATATCTTCGAGTGTTCTGCCTTTTAAGACAGCATTCATGCCCGAGAAATCAATGATACCTTCGTCGATAGACTTCATGTATGCAGTGGGAGAGTAGCTCTCGAAGATGCCTCGGAGCTTCTGGTGAATGAACCGGTACTTCTCGGGATCGCTCTCGATCATAACGAAACTCGGGTCCTTCCAGCGAGCCTCTCGCCATCTGGTGCCGATGCTGATCCCTTGCCGCTTTGCTTCGTAAGAAGCGGTGATGCAGATGGCCCAATCATTGAGCCGGTTTGTTATTCCAACTGGTTTGCCCCTTAAGAAAGGGTTGGCCTGTTGCTCGATCATGGCAAAAGCACTATTGAGATCGATATGCATAATTGCAGGCTCGGCTGGGTTATCGTGAATAATCATGGTAAATCTCCACCAGCCGCCACTCTAGGGACTCACTGTCCATCTCAACCTTGAACTTGGTGTTACCCGAGGTGAACTCGAATAGGTGAATACGGTTAACGCCCTTTCGAGCAGGGTGATGAAGCCCCATAATGTCGAGCTTGTACTGATTGCCTCGCCAGTTGAGACGATAGGGCAATACCTTGATTGCACCTGGCCGACGCTTAAACCCGACCAGTACCTCGACCGGCTCATTAACCTTTTCAAACATAGAAGTATCCCTTCTCTTAAAATACCGAACAAAAACCGAACTGTCAAAGCAAAAAAAGAGGAGCCGATACTATTCGGCTGAGGCCTCCGCTTGAGTCTCTAGTGGCTTCTGTAGGTCCTCTTGTAGAGCTTTAATCTGTTCGTCAGTAAGGCACGGCTTTTTTTCGTAGCTCGTATCCTCGTCCAGTTCGCTTCGCTGCTCGCTACCTTTGTCGGTATCAAGTTTTTCATAGAATAGAGCGTAGTATTCTAGACTGGTTTTTTTATTCATTGAACTCCTCAAATCGTAATGAACGACAGCTGGAACAATCTGCTGTCTGTCGAATTTACGCCTAACAGAATACTCCCGGAACGGTCTTGTGTCAAACCAGGGACTTCACAAAAAAATATAGCAAGCGTAGGTTCTTTTTGTTCGAAAGTACTAGACATTTCTGACACTATGCTTCCTGGTAGAACATCAGGCCGAGTTTAATCTGTAGGGCGTCATCAAAAACCCTTGGGTCTAGGCTAATAACTTTTTTGGTTTTATCAAGTCGATAGATCAAAGTGTTCCGGTGAATGTGGAGTTTTTCGGCTGCCTCGGTAAGATTAAGCCCAGAATTGAGGAATGTTTGAACGGTTTTGTATAACTGCTCATCTTTAAGTAAAGGGTACAAAATTTGATGAGCCAACTCGGCTTTGTGTTCCTGCGCTACATTCGCAAGAGTCACAAACATGCCGACCTGCTTGATGTGGTATACCTTACCCGTGCCCCAAACTTTGGTTCCAACGTTTAAGCTCAACTTGGCTTCTTTGTAACTTTTACGTAAGCCCCCAAGATCAGGGTAGTACTGCCCAATACCAACCGATATTTCTTTACCAGCATTCTCTTTAGCTAGCAGATCGTGAATGTACTGACCTTTCTCGATTAGGAAGCGTGAAGTGTTTCGAGTGTTGAGCCCCTCGCCACCGATACCTTTTGATATAGCGAAGGTGTTGTGACCCATATAGCAGACAATATTCTCGGAGTTGCCGTGGAAGGCCGACTTAATGCGACGAGTGATATCATTGGTTGCTTTGTTGATTTTCTGCTCGCGTTGATCCATAGACAGTGTGCCTTTGCCGGTCGCGATGCCCTCAAGATCATCAACCCTAACCAGAATAATGGCCTGGGGCACTCTTAGATTGAGTTGCAGAATATCGGCCTGCCTAAATATTTCTCGGTTATCTATGGTCGGAGAAGTTAGAGCCTGCTTAAAGAATTTTGCCTGCATTTGTTCGGAGGGTTGGACGTGCTCCAGTAAGAAGTGCTGATGAGTGATTACTTCCGCAAGGCCCTGCAATAAGTTGATCGCCTCTGGTGTAACCTGAGCGTCTTTCTCCATGATCCCGAACGCTCCAACGGTTTGATTTTCATATACAAACGGGCACCAAGCGCAAGGGGTATCCTTGTAGCTCGAGCGAACAACGCGGCCCTCTTGGCAGGCGCGCAGGGCATCAACCACTATACGTTTATCTTTCTCGCCGGCAACAGGCTCGCCCTCGGAGTTAGTCACCACGATGGAACGATTCAAAACCAATTGAGCACGATTAGAAATTTCGTCAGCAACATCTTGGCTAAGCTTCATATATCTCCTTATTGCTCCACAAATTTAGTAAATAAAATTGCCAGTTTAATCTGTACGGCGTCATCAAAGTTACGTGGATCTAGCCCAAGCGTTTCGGTGATTCGATCGAGCCTATAGACCAGAGTGTTTCGGTGAATACTGAGCTCATCGGCGGTCTGAGTGAGTCCCATATTGTTGTTAAAAAAGCTCTCTAAAGTTTGAATCACGCCCTCGCTGGAACCTAGCTTATCCAGAAGTTCACGACTAAAGTAAATGTTAGTTTCATCAACACCCGAAAGGAGTGGGGCAACAACCCCAAAGTCATCGATGTGGTAAACGCGGTTCTTATCCCAGTTTTGAGATCCGAGTTCTATGGCAGATATAGCTTCTTCGTAACTACGCCGGAGGCCATCAACTCCTGGGTGGTAGTTGCCAATCCCAACTGTAGTTGGTTGCTTAAGTTCTGACCGTAAGATGTTATAGATTGTATTAATCGATTTCTTGAACCTGTCTAAAGAGTCATCGAGTGTCGAATCGCCGCCGTTTAAATCCTTCAATATACAAAAAGCGTTGTGCCCAAGGTAGGCGATGATGTTGCTACGGCTTGAGGTGTAATACGAGTTGAGGCCTCTATTGATGCCAAACTTGTACCTCGTAATTCGCATTTCGCGGTCGCCATCTTCTCGTATCTCTCCCGTTAGGACGGGGTCGTCTATATATAGGACGATTGCGATACGAGGTAGGTTGAGATCTATATCAAAAAGGCGAGCCTCTGCCTCTAAGATTCGATCATCTTCACGTGGGTTGGTTAACAGGTCGTATATAAATTTGTCGAGTCGTTCTTCCTGTTGAGGCAGCTGCTCAATAAGGATTGATTGGTGCATAATAAGTTCGGATATTGAGCGGATAAGAGGTGCTAATTCGCCGTGGTTTTGAACCTGCTTTGTAAGTAGTACATAACCAACAGTTTTGTTCGCGTGATGGATCTCAATCGCCCAAGGGATACTATCTATATCGACGCTTTCATCGAGCAATGGGTCTGAGCTCACAAGTACAACGCCGTCTGGATCGGTAATCGACAGTGGTTGTTTTACCAGGGTACTGACCTTGGTATGAATTTTGTCGGCAATAGCTTGTGTAAGCATCGGCAACCCCTCACATTTGTAAACTTGCATAATAAGCTTATCGTGCGCAACCTAAAGACAGCAAGCATAACAGGTTACAGATTTGTAAAGTTGCATAAAAAAAGGCGCAGTGGAATTGTTCCACTGCGCCCTAGGGGTGCTACTTGGCTTGAGCTTCATCATCAATGGTGGGGATGACCTCTTGGTCAACCTTAACGTTGCCGTTGATGTAAAGCATGTCTGTGGCATCAACCCACCGCGTACCTGCCATGGTGCGACGGCGACCGCCAGCATTGAGAAGATCCTTGAGTTCCTTCTTCTTGATGGACCTCTTCACCTGGACTGCGGTACCGGACCACCCTAGGTCAGCGATTCTCTTGAGCGCCCGAGACTCATCCGTGATCACTAGTGAGTCCTGGCCACGTTGGAGCTTGATGGTCCCAGTCGAAAGTACGGCAGTACGCTTGCCTCCGCCAAGATGTGCAATAACGGGGCCCGCGAGGTCCCAAAGCCTTCCACCGATGGAATTGAGTTCATCCCACAGTGGCTCGGCCTGCGTCGAGGCTTTTTCGTTGATCTCAGAGACCTTTGCTTCCCGTCGCTTCTCGATATCGGCAATGCGCCTCTTGAGCGTGAGATATCTTCTCACCAGGCGAGTTGCTTCCTTGACCATCTGGGTACGGCTTTCTTGAGCCGGGGGCCTGATGCCCTTTGTGGTGCTCAATGTTCTCCAATCAATCGTCGTGAAATTGGCGCCTGTGATTATGAAGCCATTAACCTGATTTTGCAAGCGCGACAGGATTGAAAAAGCCTATATAATAAGGTATATTCACTTGGTGCGGGCTCTTAGCTCAGCTGGCTAGAGCGCTTCCTTGACGTGGAAGAGGTCACAGGTTCGAGTCCTGTAGAGCCCACCAGCAATTATTTTTAGGAGGGTATTATGCCCGAAACATTATCGTCACAGGACGATCAGGGATCGCTTGAGTCTCAGCAGGGTGCTCTGACTTCTAAGGAGTTGCTTGAATCATCCAGGAGGAGTCTTAATGAAGGTCGCTCGGAGATGTCTACAGACATGACGGAACTTGATAACCGAAGGAAACAGATTGAGATTGAATTAGCAGCCATTGAGCCAACTGGTGATAAGGTCACAGCCAGTAATTTGAGATTTGAGCTTCAATCAATTGTTGCTCAGATGGATGAATTATCAAGGCGCCAAGAGCAAAAAGCAGAATAATTTGATATCATAAGTGTATTGAAAGAGTAATAGAGCGAAGCGGGAGTTAACCGCCCCGTAGCTCCGCCACCGGTGGCGTCACATCGGCCAAGAGTGCCCGGTTGTCCCGGGAAGTTTGGTGGAACCGCCCACGCATATGGGTCCAAACACGCGGGAAGCCGCGTGTATTTTTTTTACAAAAAATTGTTAGGAGTAACCTGAAGATGGCCGAAAAAAATCAAAAAAATGATATTCATGTAATGAGACATTCGATGGCTCATATCATGGCTGCTGCTGTTCAGGATCTTTACCCTGAAGCTAAGTTTGGGGTGGGTCCAGTAATTGAAAATGGCTTCTATTATGACATTGATGTAGACAATGCATTCAATCCCGAGGATCTTTCGAAGATCGAGAAGAAGATGAAGGAAATCATTAAGTCGAATGAAAAGTTTGAGAGGCAGGAAGTTCAGCTCGACGAGGCAATTGAGGTGTTCGAGAAGTCTAGCCAAAAGTATAAAGTAGAGCTTTTAAACGACCTCAAAAATCATGGCACCACTGTGGCCAAAGAAATCGGTAATGAGCAGCTCGGTACAGACAATGTAGAAAAAGTTACATCGGTTTCGTTATACAAAACGGGCATATTTTTAGACCTTTGCAGGGGCCCTCATCTAGAAAATACTGGTCTGGCGGGATCATTTAAACTGACTAAAGTATCCGGAGCCTACTGGAGGGGGGATGAGAAAAATGCCCAACTCCAACGCATCTATGGCGTGGCATTCGAAAATGATGACGAGTTGAACAATTATTTAGAACAACAAGAGGAAGCAAAAAAGCGTGATCACAGAAAGTTGGGTAAAGAGCTAGATTTGTTTACTTTTTCTGACCTTGTTGGCTCTGGGTTGCCGCTTTGGACTCCTAGAGGTACAGCAATCCGTAATGAGTTACAAAAAGCGCTGCTTGAGTTTAGTCAGGAGTACGAAGTTGAACCCGTAACTATCCCACATATTGGAAAAATTGATCTGTATAAAACTTCCGGTCATGCAGAAAAATTTGGTAATGAACTTTTCCAGGTTAAAGGTCACTATCAGGACTTTATTCTTAAGCCTGTTAACTGTCCTCATCACACTCAAATATATGCTTCTAAACCTAGAAGCTATCGAGATCTACCAGTACGATACATGGAGAGTACAATGCAGTATCGCGATGAGAAACCAGGCGAAATATCTGGTTTAACCAGGGTTCGATCAATAACCGTTGATGATGGTCACACATTTTGCACTGTTGATCAGATCAAAGATGAGGCGAAGTCGATCGCGTCAATTATCGAGAAATTCTACACGGCGTTGGGAATGTATGGCGATCACTGGGTGTCATTGTCAGTGCGAGATCCTCAAAACCTGAGCGATTACATTGGCGAAGAATCGGGATGGAAGAAGGCAGAAGAGCTGCTTCAACAGGTTTCGGATGAGCTCAAACTCGACGCCAAGCGCATGGAAGGAGAGGCAGCACTTTATGGGCCCAAGCTCGACTTCATGTTTAAAGATGCACTTGGTAACGAGAGGCAGCTTGCCACCATCCAGATTGATTTCGCGATGCCAGCTCGCTTTGGCTTGACCTACGTTGATAAAGACGGTGAGGAGAAGACGCCCGTCATGATCCACCGCGCAATTCTTGGTTCTTACGAGCGCTTTATAGCCGTGCTTATCGAGCACTTTGCGGGTAACTTCCCAACATGGCTTGCTCCGGAGCAGGTAAGGCTTGCAACTGTTAATGATTCCGATAAGTTGGTCGAATATGCGTCAAACATTCGCAAGCAAATGAAGTCGAAAGGTCTCCGCGTTGAGCTGGATTCTTCTGCAGAATCAGTTGGCAAGAAAATCCGCGAGGCAAGTATGCAGAAGGTTCCTTATACCTTAGTTATCGGCGAGAAAGAGCTCGAATCAGGTAAGTTGAGTCCCAGAGTCCGCTCAGACTTAGGTGATTCAACGTCATCGTTTGGGCTAGAAGAGTTGATTGAAAAGCTGCAAGAAGAAGCAGGAAATCGTGAGGCTAAAAGTGTCCTCTAAGCCAGTTCTCGCCGTTGACATTGACGATACATTGGGCAATTTTGCCCAAGGAATGTCTGATGCTTATAACGCAGAGGTCGCCGAATCAGGTGGCGAGAAGGTAACTCCAGAAGATTTTTACATCGTCTGGAAAGTCGGTGTCCCGGCTCACGGGTGGAATCACGATCGAGTTGCTGCAGATCAGTGGATTGCGCATTACCTTTTCTCGGATAGAGCACTCAGCACCCACCCAATTGAAGGTGCTGTTGAGGTTCTAAGCCGGCTGAAAGATAAATATGATATCCACGTAATAACGGGCCGTGATGCCGAGATGAGGCATGCTACCGAAAACTGGATCGAAAAGTATTTTCCGGGAGTTTTTAAAGGGATTCATTTTGAGGTTCTTAAGGCGGTTGCATGCAAAAAGATTGACGCAGTCGCAATGATTGATGATGCGCCCCCATACCTTGCTGCCACCATTTCGGCGGGGATTCGTTCCATCTGTTTTGGGGACTACTCTTGGAACGACGAAACATCAATTCCTCAAGGTGCCGAAAAGGCGAAAGACTGGTATGAGGTAGAGAGGTTGCTTAATGGCTAAATCAATCGAGCAGCTCGTAGACGCTTACAAGCTCAAAGCTGGCGGAGTTGAATTTTGGACACCGTATTTCATTAACTCGCGTGATCTGAGTCCTGACCCAGATAAGTTCAAGCCAGGCCCATACAAGGGTAAGGGTACTCCGGCTCAACTTCAATCTTGGGTTGATAGGTATTATTCTAATCACCCTAGTAATAAAACAGATAAGGAATGGCGAGAAATACTTAGAGAGCATGGGGTAGGAATCGAATGCTCAGGGTTCGTTTACTCGGTGCTTGATGAGTTCTTGAAAGCTGCTGGCCTGGGCCGGCTGTGGGATTACATATATATACCTCGCGGGGATTTACTCAAATCTTATGATGACGGATATCGGCCTAAAGGTGTCAGCAGGGCGCAAATCGAAAAGTATCCCGAAAATATAGTATTGAAGGATTTTTGTAAGTCCTGGAATAAGGACCCAAGAAGAAGTACTAATGTTAAAAGGCTTGTCAGCGATCAAGCTACTATACAGATAGGAAAGGTTACATCTTTAAAGCCAGGTGACTTGGTGTTTTTAGTGGGTCTCGCAGGCGATCATGTGGGAGTAGTCATTTCAAACGATGGGGGAGTTATTGAGTATGCTGATTCAATTGGCTACCAGCAAATTGGAGTGAGTAAGTACAAAATAAAAATAACTAACCCAGATTTACCAATTGAGAAGCAGAATTGGGGTGATAAGTCTTGGTATGCAGAAAGATATGATTTTAAGGGGCTTCGTAGATTAAAACCGCTAGATAATGCCTAAAAGAAACATCAGCCCTTTTAGCCAGCAGGTTTACGATCTTGTTGCTCAGATCCCCAAAGGACGCGTAATGACATACGGTCAAATTGCCTCACTCTGTGGGAGTCCAAGATCAGCAATTATTGTGGGGCAAATCGCTCACTGGGGCCCCCTGGATTTGCCCTGGCAGCGGGTAGTCAACAAAAGTGGCGGGTTGGCGTCTGGCTATACAACAGGTGGCAGGGAGGCTCACAAGAGAGATCTAGAGGCTGATGGCGTTGAGGTCTCAGATGATTACACTGTCGATGTCGAGAAACTTATTTGGTGGCCTCCGGAGTCAAAAGTTGAGTAACCCTTTAATAGTGATAGTTGGCCCTACCGCAAGCGGCAAATCAAGTCTCGCCATGTATTTTGCAAAGGAGTTTGATGGCGAAATTATTGCTGCGGACTCCCGAACAGTTTACCGCCATATGGACATCGGGACTGCAAAACCGACCAAAAAAGATCAGCGTGAGGTCAAGCATCACCTGATCGATGTTGTTGAGCCAGATCAGAGATATTCGGCGGCGGAGTTTAAAGAAGCTGCCAAAGATGCCATTGAAGGAATTGGCGCCCGAGGTAAGCTGCCAATAATGGTAGGGGGCACAGGATTATATGTTGACTCCATCCTTTACAACTACAGCTTCGCCGGAGATACCGATATTGAGTTGCGACAGAGACTATCTGAACTTGGTCTAGCTGAGCTACAGCGCAGGGTAAAAGATATTGGTATCAAACTCAACAATAGTGATTTTAATAACCCACATAGACTCATACGTGCGTTGGAAACATCCGGAACTCGAAGTAATAAATCTCCGCTTCGTGATAAAACCTTAGTTATAGGAATTCAGATCGATCGGGTAGAGCTCATTGAGCGTATCAAGAATCGTGCTGGCAAAATGTTTGAAGAAGGCTTAGAGGCGGAGATAGCATATTTGCTTGCCAATTACTCGAAAGAAGCGCCTGGACTATCAGATGGAGCTTATCAAGCCCTAGTTGCCCTTCAAGAGGGGAGTATTACAAAATCCGATGCAATCAATGCAGTTATTAAGAGCCACGCTGATCTTGCAAAGCGGCAGATGACTTGGTTCAAGCGTAATCATGATATTCATTGGATAAGCAACGAGGAAGAGGCTACCTCACTAGTAACTAACTTCCTTGAGCGACTATAATAAGCTTATGCCATTATTCGTTACAGTTGGGATTGCCAAAATTATTCTTGGTTTAAGCCGTACTCTTGGTCGGGGCGGAGGTTCGGCTCTACCTGGATTAATTGCCGAGAAGATCGATCCAAAGGTCGGCGAAAAACTCGCAAAGAAAATTGTCGATGGAAGCATTATTATTACTGGGACCAACGGGAAAACTACAACCAGCAAGATGGTTTCTGGCATACTTACCGATCGTGGAGAGAGCCTAGTACAAAATCGTTCAGGCTCAAACCTTAGTCGTGGAATCGTTTCAGCACTTGTTGAGCATGCGGATTGGGGCGGCTCAATCAAAGAGTCTATTGGTCTTTTCGAGGTTGACGAGGCCGCCATGCCTGCAGTCGCAAAGATGTTGAGGCCCCGCGCAATAGTGGTTCTCAATCTGTTTCGTGATCAACTGGATCGTTATGGAGAGCTCGATACGACAGCGGCTCTGATTGGCAAGGGGATCGCATCTACTAATGCCAAACTCGTTCTGAACGCGGATGATCCATTAGTCGCAAGCTTATCGAAGTATGCTCATGATCAAGAAGATGTAGAGTACTTTGGTCTGGAGAAAGTGCCTTCATCAATGCTTTCTCACGACGTAACCGCGGATTCTAACACTTGTCCGATTTGTGGGCGCGCTCTAAAGTACTCACAGGAATTCTATGGCCATATCGGACATTACAAATGCAATAAGGGGCACTTTAATCGACCTATTCCCAAGGCATTTGCGACGGACATTGAACTCAATGAAGCCGGCTCTAAATTTATGCTCGATGTTGATGACGCAAAAATTGATGCAGAAATCGGGCTACCTGGGATATACAATATTTACAACGCTGTAGCAGCTGCAGCATTGGTCCGTGAACTTGGTATTCAGCTTGAGCCGGCGGTCCAGTCCTTAGAAAACGTAGAAGCAGCTTTTGGCAGGGTAGAAAAGCTTAGCATTGGCTCCAAAAAAATATATCTGCTATTGGTAAAGAATCCTACTGGGTTCAACCAGATTATACAGACATTCTTGTTGACAAAAAAACATCAAAACATCCTCTTTATTATTAATGACAACTTCGCCGATGGGCGTGATATATCGTGGTTGTGGGATGTTGCTTTTGAGGAGCTTGAGCACCATAGTCACACCGTCGATTGCTCCGGTCTCCGCGCTACGGACATGGCATTGCGGTTAAAATACACTGGCATACCGGTTCGTAACATCAACAACAATATAAAGAAATCACTGAATCAATTTATTGATCAACTCCCAGAAAATAGCACTGGATATATCATCCCAACGTATACAGCAATGCTTGAATCAAGAAAGATTCTTGGCAAGAAGGTCAGCCTTAAAGGAGAGTGGATGTGAGCAAGAGAGAGATCAAAATATTGCATCTATATCCTAAGGAGCTCAACATCTACGGAGACAGAGGCAACATCCTTACTCTGGTTAAAAGGCTTGAATGGCGAGGGTTTAACACACATGTAATCTCGGCAGGTGTCGGCGACAAGGTTGATATTGCCACCGCTGACATCATATTTGGGGGAGGAGGCCAAGACAGAGGGCAGATTGCGGTGGGGCAGGACCTCCAGCGCCATTCAAAAGCCCTGCATAAAGCATCACAGAACGGAGTACCTATACTCACAATCTGTGGCACTTATCAGCTATTCGGCAGAGGTTTCACGACGCTCGAGGGCGACGAGATTAAAGGGATTTCCATCTTCCATGCTCGCACCATAGGATCGACACAGCGGATGATAGGTAATGTAATCGTTGAATCGGAGTTTGGTAATTTGATCGGCTTCGAAAACCATAGCGGCCGTACGCTACTGGAAAAATCCCAAGAACCACTAGGTAGCGTGATTCAAGGTTATGGTAATGATGGAAGATCCGGGTTCGAGGGTGCCAAGACTAATAACACCTATGGGACTTACTTACATGGTCCAGTTCTTCCTAAGAACCCCGTTTTTGCAGATCATTTGATCCGAGAAGCCCTTAAGAACAAATACGGGATAAATACTCTTGAGCCACTTAACGACGGCCTTGAACAAGTGGCAGCTTCTGACGCTTCAAAACGACCGCAATAATTGGACAACCTTAAGCATAAGAAGTAAGATGTGCTCAATATGAGTAACAACCACTCAACCCTTAAAAGGCAGTTATCTACAGCTAAGAGAGATCGTCTTAGCATTTTTAGACGCGTTGCTCCTGCCGAGCAGGGTATTGCTTTATTAGGTTTATCACCCAGAATTCAAGCAAAAATAATATCTAATCTCACAGATCAGGAGCTCATCGATCTCCTGAATTACCTTGATTTGCAGCAGACAACTAAACTTCTGAGAAGGACTGATGCTAAGCGTTCAGAGAAGATTCTCGACAGCTTGAGCCAGAATGTCCACGATAAGGTAGAGTTTCTGATGCGATTCAATCCACGAGCGGCGGCGGGCATGATGAGCGTCAACTATATTGCAGTCCCCGAAGATGCAAAGTTCAAGGATGTGTATGACGTATTGAAAGGTGAGGAGAGGGCAACCGGTAAGTTCCCGACAGTACTGGTTATTGATAATGGTAACTTGCATGGTGAGCTACCCGGTCACGAAATGGTTCTAGCTAAGCCGAACGATTACATCTTGCCGAAGATCAAAAAGGTACCGACCCTTGCCTATAACACTCCCGAAAGAGAAGTAATTCATGCGTTCTTGGATCATCCTCACAATAAAGTCGTTGTAGTTGATGAGAACCAGGCTGTTCTGGGTGTTATCAACACGGATGATATTATCCCGCTACTCAGCGATAGAGCGCCAGGTGGACTCTATAAGTTTGCAGGCGTTACAAGGGAAGAGGACGCATATGATGGCCCGCTTACAAAGGTTCGTTATCGATACAAATGGCTGATCACAAACTTAGGTACGGCATTCCTTGCAGCAGCCGTGGTTAGTATGTTCGAGAGTACGTTGGCCAAATACGTTCTACTGGCCATATATATGCCTATCGTGGCTGGAATGGGCGGTAATGCGGGCACTCAAACGCTTGCCGTGGCGATTAGAGGCCTTACCCTTAAAGAGATTGATTTATCTACTGGGCGCAGGTTCATACGTAACGAAATGATCGCAGGCTCAATCAACGGCTTGATCAACGGATTAATTGTTGCGGCAGTTGCTTACTTCTTTAATGATGATCCAATGCTGGGTCTGGTGCTGGGTATCGCAATGACATTCAACTTGGTGATCGCTGGCTTCGCCGGCGCGTTGATTCCAATGCTAATGAAAAGGCTTGGCAAAGATCCCGCATCGTCTGCCACAATCTTCATCACAACCGCCACGGATGTCTGCGGGTTCTTTGTCTTCCTTGGGCTCGCAACCATTTTGCTAGGCTAAGATAGAAAGAGTCAAAAACCTTGCTTAAAATGCAGCGAACACTAATGGTGTTGCATAGTCCTAGCTTCTGCTATAATCTTCAACAGAAGAAATAACAGTCAGCCGAGGAAGTAAGTTGTTCGAAAGCCTTTTCGGATCTAAGACCCGAGTAAAGTTATTAAGTTTGTTTTTAAATAATCCCAACCGGCCATTTTATGTCCGGGAGATTACTCGTAAGGTTGATGAGCAGATCAACTCGGTACGTCGTGAGCTTTCAAACCTTCTGGCGATTGGAATTGTGCGCTCGGATAGCAATAACAATCGCTTGTACTACGAAGTGAATCAACAGTATCAGTTTTACGCACCACTTCGAGCAATCTTTACTAATGTGGCTGCCACCGAACCAGAGTTAGCTGATACTAAAGAAGATATTGAGCTAGTTAAGCGGCTTCGTTCGACGGGGAACATCAAGCTGGCTTTCGAAACCGGAAGCTTTGTTCGGGATCCATCTGCTGGGACAGACCTTTTTATCATGGGCGATGTTAATCGAGCAAGAGTTTCAAAGCTGGTTAGTGAACTTGAAGAGGAAATGGGGCGAGAAATTTTCTTTACAGTTATGTCGCCCGAAGATTTTACTTATCGTCAGCGACTCAATGACAGGTTTTTAACGGGCGTCATGGATGCAAAAAAGATCATGCTGATTGATGAAACGCATTCGAAGGTTAAGCCAGCGCCTGCTGCACTCAAGGATGATATTGCAGAAGTGTCAGTTCCTGTAGAAATCAAACCAAATAAACAATAGTAGGGAGAATAATGGAAGTCACATACTTTGGGATGAATTGCGTAAGATTAACCGGTAAGGACATTTCGGTACTATGCGATCCAGCGCCAAAAAATTCCGGTTTGAGTGAGCTTAAGCTCGCGAATGATGTGACTCTACTTAGCCAGAGCGGCCTTGGTGAGGCTCAAAAACCAGGAATGATCCTAGATGGCCCTGGTGAGTACGAGGTTAAAGGCACTATGATTACAGGGATCCCAGCAAAGCTTCATATTGATCACGAGAAGGAGGCGGATAACTCCACCATCTACTCGATAAGCATTGATGGTGTAAGAGTTGCCTTCTTGGGCAACATCGCGCCGGAGCTTAAGGATAAGCAGCTAGAGGCGCTAGGGGAGATCGATGTATTGGTTATACCAGTTGGAGGCCACGGACTAACCCTTGATGCAACCGCAGCAGCCCAGATTATTAGCCAGCTCGAGCCCAAATATGTTATTCCGACCCATTATGATGACGGCAAATCCAAATATGAGGTGCCGCAGGATAAGCTGGATGTGTTTATGAAGGAAGTGGGCTCAAGCTCTGAAGCTCAGCCAAAGCTCCGAGTCTTACAGAAGGATCTCCCGCTGGAGACAACAGTAGCCGTCCTCCAGCCCCAGGGGTAAAGAGGCAACAAAAAAAGACCCTATGAAGGTCTTTTTTTGTGATTGGTTACTTGGCTGTTGCGGTTTTCTTTGGCTCTGCCTTAGCAGCGGCTTGGGCCTCGGCTTTAACGTTGGCCTCGCGCTCGTACTTAGCAAGGGTACGCATGCACTGGGTGCAGATCTTCACTCGAACCTTTGTGCCATCAACCTCTAAACGGGTACGCTGAAGATTCGGCTTCCAAACTTTGTTCGTCTTCTTCTGAGAGAAGGGAACATTGTGGCCGAATTGCTTTCCTTTTCCGCAAATTTCACAGCTATATGCCATTTAGATTCCTTATAATTCCTTAAGCAACTCAGAGATAATAACAGATCTGGACAGATAGGTCAACTTTCTAGAGGGCGTATTTACGGTACAATATCAACATGGATTTTAACTTCACCGGACTAGCGTATTTATTAGTATCTTTGGTTCTAGCTTTAACGCTACACGAGTTTGCCCACGCCTGGATGAGCAACTTTTTAGGCGATAGAACTGCCAAGAATGAAGGTAGGCTGTCTATCAATCCTGCAGTTCACATAGATCCTTTGATGACACTCTTCCTTCCGTTAATGCTCATCATTTTTCAATCGCCGGTTATATTTGGAGCGGCAAAACCGGTTCCTTTTAACCCCTGGGCGGTTCGATATGGAAAATATGGGGCAGCATTGGTTGCTATCGCAGGCCCAGTAATGAATATGTTACTCGCTATTCTTTTTGCGGTCTGCCTGGCGTTATTCCCAGTAAGCACGCAGATTATCCCGCTATTTATCTCAATGATCTCAATTAATGTTGCTTTTGCGGTATTCAATATGATTCCAATACCACCTCTGGATGGATCCCGAGTTCTGTACGCTGTTGCACCAGCTGGACTTAGAGATGCAATGGACAAGCTAGAGCAAAATGGGTTGATAATCATATTTGCAGTACTTTTCGTCGCGAGCCCGATTATTTTACCTGCCCTGGCAGCAGTTAATGGCGCAATAATGCAGATATTAGTTCCAGGTTTAACAGGTTCATCAACCTAAGTTCTATTGCTTTCAATGGCAGCACTAGCAGGCTAAAATAGTATTAACTCTGCAGCATTGGTAGGCCAGTTTATTTTTTCTGTATGAGTTTTTTACGGGAGTCTTAGATTGCTCCGGCCCGAGGGTCGCGTAGTTGCGGACACCCACCTGCTAATTTGCAGGAAGGAAACTCTGGACCTACCATGCAGGCGGAGTGTTTTTATTTAGGCTTTGCTGTGGCATAATTCTGTTGTTCTTTGTCAACTTAGGGAGGAAAGTTGTCTGAATGGAGCGATAGGAATCGGTTTCGTCAGAGGTTTCGCTCTCAGCCTCCTCCAAGGAGCGAGAGATGTAGCTGGTATCCTCGATGGGAGGCAAGTTTCAAGCATGATGCCCTAAAGAAGCCTTCAAGACCGGACCCTGCAAGCCAGTTCCTAGCGGGGGCAATCATTCTGGTGCTCTGGCTCATGATTGGAGCCGCACTCATATGGAACATGCACATCGTGATTCTTGCTTATTGGGTGCTAGGCAGTATCGGAGGCTATGCTGCATTGATTGCTTTTTCAGTTGAGTTGTACAAGAAACGTTTTCCGAGCCGGCGATAATCGCCGGCTCAAACTTTGTTAGAATTGCTTCATCGGGGTGTGGCGCAGTTGGTAGCGCGTACGGCTGGGGGCCGTGAGGTCGCAGGTTCAAGTCCTGTCACCCCGACCAATTTTAAGCAAAAGTACTTTGTGATATTATGCAGGCATGAATCAGCGCAATAATTCAGGCTTCGGTGCCATAGGGATAATTCTCATTATTACTTTAATTGGGCTTATCGGCTTCGGAGGCTACTACGTCTATACGCAAAGGAGTAAAGGCGAGACAAAAACCTCTCAAAAAACAGGGGAAAATGATCAAAAAGTACAAGCAAGTAAACCAAAAGCATCACTTCAGAAATATATTGTAAAAGACTTGAATGTATCTGTAGAGCATGACAACTCTTGGTCAGAACAAGATACGATGCTATTGAAAACCATCAATGGACGATCATATAGGCTAAGTTTCCAGAAGAATAATCAAGAATTTCTAGCAAGAGGAGGAGCTTATGCCAACTCACTAGTAAATTTCAAATCAATAAACGCTAATAGTAAGCCTCATTACGTTGCTGTCAGTAGAAATGAATATGCCTATCTGAGTAGTTGCCCGCCAAAAGTGGATGAAGCCTGTTCTATAAAACTGAACGACGGGTATCTTTTTATAATGCTTAATCAACAAGT
>CAYRGI010000005.1:21796-26457 GCA_964423965.1 uncultured Candidatus Saccharimonadales bacterium | reverse complement strand
GTAGTTTCTTTGCCGAGCCTACTCTTTGCCGTCACTCTGATTGTATTTACACCATTTTGAAGCGCGAGATTGGTTGAGAATTCACCGCTGGCATCAATAAGAATTGGCGAATCATTTATGAAGACATCGCCTCCGCCGCCAACCCTACCCTTTACTTTAATAAGACTTCCATAAAGGACCTCGTCTTTAGAGGGCTCGCTAACTTCTAGTTTTGGAGCAGCCGTCAGGGCACTGAACTGCCAGAAAAGGTACCCAACAATTGCAATAGCAACTAATGCAATCATCCCAAAAGTTAACCTTCGCGCGCTAACAACAGGGTCGGCACTAAGCTCCTGAGCCTTTCTTGCAAGCTCAATCGGCTGATCACCACGCTCTTTCTCGTATTGTTTAATCAGCTTTTTTGAATTGAGCCCTAAGAACTCGGCATAACTTGCGACGAATCCCCTGGTATAGACGTCATGAGGAAGTTCTGAATACTTATCTGCCTCAATTGCGACAAGATATTTGCCACGTACGCGAGTTCCAATCTCAATCTCCTTGAGACTCTTTCCTTGCTCCAGCCGTGCTTCCTTAAGGATTTTGCCGACTGTTTTAGGAGCTTCTTTCTTTGATGATTTACTCGTTGAAGCCATCGGCATCACCAGAATCTGTGTCATTCAAGCTTGATACCAACACCTGCCGTGGTCTTGATCCATCTGCGGGACCAACGATACCTCTTTCCTCTAAGATATCGAGCAAGCGTGCCGCCCTTGCGTAACCAATTCGAAGTCGTCGTTGCAACAAGCTAGAAGATGCTTTACCGGTACGAATCACGACTTCTGCCGCGTCTTTAAATAGGTCGTCGTCGGCATCACTGAAGTCGCCTCCGCCTCCACCGCTGCCCATACTAACAGGCTGGGCCAGGACTTCCTCGTTGTATTGAGGCTGACGAGCTTCGCGCAGGTAATCGGTTATTGGCTTGGTTTCGGTCTCATCGGTGTAAACGCCCTGTATACGGCGCGGCTTAGGAGTTTCGGCATTGCTAAAGAGCATGTCACCACGTCCAAGCAGTTTCTCTGCCCCACCGGCATCAAGAATGGTTCGAGAATCAACATTTGATGCGACTCGGAACGCAATTCGTGCAGGAATGTTTGCCTTTATAAGACCGGTGATGACATTGACGCTAGGTCGCTGCGTAGCGAGCACCAGGTGAATTCCAGCGGCACGTGCAAGCTGAGCAAGCCGCACAATCAATGACTCCACCTCGGCGCCAGCAAGCATCATCAAATCGGCCATTTCGTCGATAACAACGACGATGTATGGCATGCTCTCCTCTTTCTTGAGGTTGTTGTACTCGTTGATGTTACGCTTTCCAACTTCGGAGAACAGCTTGAGCCTTCTTTCCATCTCTGCAACGGCCCATTTAAGAGCTGAGATAGTCTTTTCGGGCTCAACAATTACTGGGGTAAGCAGGTGAGGAATGTCGTTATAAAGAGTAAGCTCAACACGCTTAGGATCAACTAGAATCAGTTTGAGCTGAGCTGGTGAATTACGGAAAAGCAGGCTGGTAAGCAGTGTGTTGATCATGACCGATTTACCGGCACCAGTAGCTCCGGCGATTAATAGGTGTGGCATAGTAGCAAGGTCTGCCATTGCCGGGGCTCCGGCAACGTCTTGGCCAAGAATAATTGAAAGCGGTGATTTAGCATTCTTGTACTCTTTCGCTTCCATAAATGACCTTAAGCGAACCGTGGCAATATCGCGGTTTGGAAGTTCAACACCAACTGCACCCTTACCTGGAATCGGTGCCTCAACACGAATTGCAGGGGCGGCTAGTGCCAGCGCAAGGTTGTGCTCGAGACCAGTAATTTTGTTCAACTTAACCCCGGCGGCTGGCTTGAGGGTATATTGAGTAACAGTTGGACCCACATTTACCTCGCCCATGGCGGCGTCAATGCCGAAACTTGAAAGCGTATTTTGAATAATTGCAGCATTCTCTTTGATGTTACCGGCGTCGGGATGTGACGAGTCTTTGCTTAAAATATCTGTTGAAGGTGGAGTCCAGTCGGGGTCCGCAACGGTAGTAAGAGCAACTTCTGGCTCCTTGTTTTTCTTTTTCGACATTGGCCCACCGATGGTTCCCTTGATCTCAAGCTTAGGGATCTCAATGCCCTGATTAACCTGTAGTTCTTCTTTGGGACCGCGCTTAAATAAACCTATAATTTTCGCGATTAGTTCACTTAAGCGAGTATTGGCGGCAATTATAATTGATATAACCAGCAAGGCCATCAAGATTATGGTTGAGGCCGGGACGTTTAGAATCATGAGGAACATACTGCTGATGGCATAACCTGCCATTCCTCCGCCAGATCCGTCCTGAGCCATTTGCAGAGAATCTGATTGATCGATACCTATTTGAAGCAAGGCGCTAAGTGTAAGAATGAACCCCAGAAAGCCGATGTAGTTATGGGCTTTAAGCTCGTACTTCTCGGGTTGGAACAGCATAAAGGCGATCAACAGAAAAACTACTGGAAGTAGATAAGCACTGTAACCAATTGCTAGTGTTAGAAATGAGAAAAGCCCTGTTGCTAATGCACCGCCAAAGTTGAACATTGCAAAGGTAATTATCAGTGCCGCCGCTATTAAAGCAACCGCGACTATCTCTTTGCCCACGCCCTCATTAAGTTCCGGCTTGAAACTTAAAGTAGGTACTTTCTTTTTGCGTTTTTTGCGGGCCATACTTGCCCTATATTATACCGGTTATGCCAGGAGAAATCCAGATGTAACTTGCATTCGCCTACCTGTACCCTTCGGCTTGCAGCTCAAACATTTTTTTGTATGTATTCTCGGTCTTCATTAGCTCATCATGACTGCCGCTGGCCGAGACAGTTCCATTCTCAAGCACAAAAATTTTATCTGCCTGCCTTACAGTCGAGAACCTATGAGAAATAATAATGGTGCTGTTCTTTTTCTGGTGCTCAAGAATTTGTTTAAAAATCTTATATTCACTTTTTGCATCAACCGCCGCTGTGGGCTCGTCAAGGATAAGTAAGTAAGCATCCCTGAACAACGCCCGGGCGATACCCATTCTCTGCCACTGGCCGCCTGAAGGATGGAGGCCGTCCTCAAATTCTGGTGAAAGTTTTTGCTTAATACCATGTTTGTATTTGCTAATGAATTCATCTGCATCCGCTTTTTTTATTGCAGATTCAATCTTTTGTATGTCGTTCATATTCTCTATTCGGCCAACCCCAATATTTTGTTGCACATCGTATATGTAAGTACCATAGTCCTGTAAAAGAACAGAAACATTAGAGTGCCAGCTTTCGACTTTTATATCGTTAATGTTTATGCCATTAATAAGTATTTCGCCGCTATTAACTTCATAAAGTCTCGTAATTAACTTCACTAGTGTAGATTTGCCGGAGCCGTTTTCTCCCACTAGAGCAATGTTCTCACCAGGTTCTATCGTCATTGATAGATTATCTATAATTTTTTTATCCGAACCTGGGTATGAAAATGAAACATTCCTGAGCTCTATCTTTGGGGGCCCAGAAAGATCAATATTTTTTGCATTGGGGCTCTCAATCATTACAGGCTTCATGTCGGCTATTTCATAAAAATCCCTCATCACTAGAGCATGCTCATAGATTCTGCCTAGACTTAAAAACAAGCTGGTTGAACTAGTTGAAAACCTTTGAACAGTTTGGAAGTAAAATGTGTAGGTTCCGATTCCAAAGCTGCGATCTGTTAATACTCTGCCTATAAAACTAATCTGAATTAGCAATATAACAATATCTTCAAAAGTATTTGTTGCTGAATCTAAACGAAATCGTATGGCATTAACTCTGCTTTCCCGTTCAGCAAATGTTTTTCTTAGATGATTGGCTTTATCCAAGAAATAAGATTTTGCCGTGTTTAAACGAATTTCAATATTTGTATCGTGCATATACATATATTGAGCAGTTTGCCTCTCTAGCCTTCTTAAATTCTCGGGATCATTCCAAACTATTTTATCTCTTAATTTACTAATATAGGACGATGAAAAAATCGAAGGAATGACAGCTATTAATAAAGCAGGCAATAACCATATTGAGTAGTTGATTAGAATAATGGACACTCCAACGATTTGGAAAATCGACCCTGCTGATCTGAAAATTTCCTCTGATAGAATTTGGTGAGACATCACATGGCGATAAAGAACTTTATTGAAAAGTTCGACGAATCTGGGGGTTTCTCTTGTTGGAACATCGATATTAACTACAAACTCGTTCATCCTTCTTTCTAGAAACAGGGTAAGCTTAATTTCTGATTTCTCGACGAAGAACCTCTGCACGGGGTACAACAAGCTGCTGATCAGCCCGACAAAAGCCGCCAGAATGAAGGCTATATATACCTCACTCTGCGGAACACTCCCATCTAGAGCATCTACAAGCTTGTTGATTGCAACACCCGCCAAGTAGCTAGCAGCGATGGGAGTAAGTGCAGTAATCGGGACAAAAATTGCATTAATGATGAGCAGTGATTTGCTAACTTCCCACTGCTCACCGATAACCCTTTTACTGACACGAAAAACTAGTTTGAGTTCATTCCAAATTTCACCAATTCTAAATCTTGGAATATTCAACTTTTTACTTCCCCGCTGGAACCCTCATATCGATTTCATTTATAACCGGTAGTAC
>CAYRGI010000005.1:0-21786 GCA_964423965.1 uncultured Candidatus Saccharimonadales bacterium | reverse complement strand
CATACTTGCCCTATATTATACCGGTTATGCCAGGAGAAATCCAGATGTAACAAAGGGTGCCAATAAGCGCCCTTTGTTAATTTAATTTATCTGTTACTTCCCCGCTGGAACCCTCATATCGATTTCATTTATAACCGGTAGTACCATCGGATTTCGCTTCGTCTTCTGATACAAGAAATCGGCGACTTCGTCCCGCAATTGAAGTTTGAAGCGCGACCAATCGGCAGGCTTTGTCTTATCTCGGCGCTCAAACGATTTGCGGATTTCCATGCGAAGTCGACCGATCAAGTCCTCACTCTCTTTCATGTGAACAAAGCCACGTGAAATGATGTCGGGGCTGGTTAGCAATCGACCACTCTTTCTATCAACCGTGGCAATAACAACTACCATTCCGTCGTGGCCAAGAGCCAAACGATCTCGAAGTACCAGGTTCTCAACGTCACCGATTCCAGAGCCGTCGATTAATACAACCCCACTTTCAACGCGCTCGGCTTTGCGGCCTGAGGTTGGAGTAATCTCGAGCACATCGCCATTATCCATAACGAAGGCGTTTGATGCAGCAACACCCGCCTTAACCGCTAGGTCGGCGTGACGGACTAGCATGTGAAACTCACCGTGAATCGGCATAAAGTATTTCGGTTTAACAATCTTTACCAGGTCAGTAAGATCATCCCAGCTAGCATGGCCAGAAACGTGAAGCAAGCCAAACTGATCGAGCTCACGCATTGAGTTGAGATATACGCGAGCACCCTCACGCATCAATGCATCAACCGAGGCCACAACCGCCTTTTCGTTACCTGGAATTGGGTTAGAACTCAAAATTACAGTATCTCCGGGCTTGATCTTAACGTGCGGGTGATCACCGGTACTCATTCTACTTAATGCCG
The DNA here is from genome assembly GCA_964423965.1 of uncultured Candidatus Saccharimonadales bacterium. Taxonomy (GTDB): domain Bacteria; phylum Patescibacteriota; class Saccharimonadia; order UBA4664; family SCTI01; genus CAZWEJ01. The sequence continues at coordinate 20,899 of CAYRGI010000005.1, read as the reverse complement.
AGTTAATTTCGCCCTGAGATCCTGTTGACAGGATTACGATTTCGTCGTCCTTCGACTTAGCACCATCTTGAACGCGGGTAATTAGACCCGGAGGAACCTTGATGTAGCCAAGCTTTACAGCGAGCTCAACATTTGCGAGCATGCTGCGCCCGATAAAGGCTAGCTTACGGTTGGCTTTATGGGTGGCATTGATAATCAACTGAACGCGAGTTAATGAGCTTGCGAAGGTCGAAATGATAATTCGGCCTCCAGCCCTACCAAAAAGATCGTTGAGAGTAGGCTCAATCAACTTCTCGCTAGGTGTACGCCCTACCCTTTCGGTGTTGGTGCTATCGCTCATCAAGAGCAGCACTCCTTCTTTACCCACCTCCTCAAAGCGAGTTAGGTCCATCAACTTTCCATCAACTGGGTCTGGATCGAGTCGCCAGTCACCCGTATTGATGATGGTGCCGATAGGGGTTCGGATAATTACCGCAGTTGCATCAGAAATTGAGTGAGTTACTCGTACTAGCTCTATATTGAAGACACCAAGCTGCACCTGCTCGTGGCGATCTGGATCCATAACTCGGAAGTCTGGCGCTGTCTGCATCTTAAACTCTTCAATTTGCTTCTCTACCATGGCGAGACTTAGCTTTGTACCAAAAATCGGAACGTTGAACTTAGGCAAGATGTAGCCGGCCGCCCCGATGTGATCCATGTGGCCGTGGGTAATAACTATTCCACGAAGCTTGTGAGCGTTTTTCTCGACATAGGAAGCATCGGGAATAATGTAGTCGATACCAGGTTGAGAATCATCTGGAAAAGCAAAGCCGATGTCGACGATGATCATGTCATTATCGAACTCAATCGCCATCATGTTTTTACCAATTTCGCCCAGCCCACCTAAGGGGATGACTCGGATTTTTGGCTCACGCGTAACCTGATTAGCCTTGCGCTCTTTTACTTGAGTCAGCTGCTCGCCGCCGGCACCATTAAATACCGACTTATTGACGGGTATAGCTGGTTGATTCATCAGCTTAGCAGCCATTGGATTTGCCTGTTGCTGCCTACGCCTAACTTTGGCACTGTTTACCGAACCGTTGCGGCCATTAGGCCTAGGTCTTTGCCCCTGAGGCTTAGGATTATTATTATTTTGTTCTTTGGGATTCATTATTTAATGAATTCTCCTTTCAATTTAATTAAGATTCAATTTTTTCTTGATCAATATCAATTTTCTTGAGTAAACGCGGAATACCAGCAAAATCTTCAAGCAAGGTCTTCCTCATTCCTCCGTTGTAAAGTGCTGCCGCCGGATGATAAAGCGGCATGTATACCTGGCCATCCCGCTTGTATGCGCGGCCATGAGCTTCACTGATCTTCAGCTCGGGCAGGAACACGTTCATCGAGTGCCTGCCTAAGAAGACGATTAGTTTTGGTTCAATTATTTCAACCTGCTTTTTGAGATATGGCTTAAATGCTTCGATCTCTTCTGGTTTAGGGTCTCTGTTGCCTGGAGGTCGGTATTTTACGATGTTGCTGATGTAGATGTCTTCCCGGTCAAGCTTGATACTTGCCAGCATCTCATCTAAGAATTTACCTGCTGCTCCTACAAACGGCCTCCCTAGCTCATCCTCCTTAGCTCCAGGGGCTTCGCCGATGAAAAGAATATCTGCATCGGCATTGCCCTCACCCATCACCAAGTTCTTCGCTCCTGCAGCTAGCTCAGAGGTAACGCCGGCGGCAACTATCTCGTCCGCCAGCGCTTTAAGCTGCTGCTCTTTACTTCTCTGAGCCTCTGGCATTCTCTTTGACCGCCTTCATGCTCAGATTCAAACGACCCTGATTGTCAATTTCCATCAACTTAACAGTAACTTCTTGTCCCTCTTTGAGCTCGTCGCTAACCTTTTCAACCCGATGGTCTGCAATCTGAGAAACGTGCACCAAACCATCCTTGCCTGGCATAATCTCAACAAAAGCCCCGAAGTCCATCAACTTAACAACCTTACCAGTATAGATCTTGCCTACTTCCGGGCGAGCAGTAATTCGCTCGATCCACTCCATTGCAGCCTTTGCCGAGTCGCCATCATTAGAGGCGATCATAACCAAGCCGTTATCTTCGAGATCAATTTCTACACCAGTTTCGTTGATGATCTTATTGATGGTTTCGCCGCCCTTACCTATGACGATCTTGATGTCGTCTGGGTGAATCATCATCTTGGAGATTCGTGGTGCATGAGCAGCAAGATCTGCCCGAGGCTTATCAATAACCTTTAGCATCTCAGACATGATGTGGGCTCGACCCTTATTTGCCTGGGCTAACGCCTTCTTCATAATCTCTGGCGTAATACCTTTTACCTTGATGTCCATCTGAAGAGCAGTAATTCCATCATCGGTACCAGCAACCTTAAAGTCCATGTCGCCGGCGAAGTCTTCGGCGCCCTGAATGTCGCTTAATACAACATACTTGCCCTTTTCGCCCATAACCAGCCCCATCGCAATTCCTGCAACCGGCTTCTTTAGAGGGACACCGGCGTCCATCAAGCTTAGCGTACTTCCGCAGACACTGGCCATTGAGGTCGAGCCGTTGGAGCTAATTGCCTCGGAAACTGTTCGGATGGTGTAAGGAAAATCTTCAACCGAAGGTATAACCGGAAGAAGAGCTCGCTCTGCCAAAGCTCCATGACCGATTTCTCGTCGGCCAGGGCTACGCATTGGGCGAACCTCACCAGTCGAGTACGGCGGGAAATTGTAGTGGTGCATGTAACGCTTGGTTGTATCCATCTCCATGGTATCGAGAATTTGAGCGTAACTCGTTGAAGCAAGCGTGGTGATGTTGAGCACCTGTGTAGTGCCCCTGGTAAAGAGGCCTGATCCGTGGGCTCGAGGAATCAATCCTACCTGGCCGGAAATTGGTCGGATCTCATCTGGCTTTCTATCATCTGGTCGAGCCTCATGCTCTAAGATAGCTCGACGGATTTCGGCATCGATCACCTTCTCGAAAGAAGTTTCTAGATCGTCAGAATTGAATTGACCATCCTCGCCACCAAACTTATCAACCACTTCTCGGCGTAGGTTCTTAATGGCATCATGTCGTAAGTACTGATTCTTGTGTCGAATTGCCGCATCGAGCTTTCCATCAAGGTACTTATCAAGAACCTCGGTAGCTTCGGAGTTTGGCTTATGAAGCTCAAACTCCTTTGGCTCAACTTTGAGCTCTTTTGCAATCTTTTCTTGAAGTTCAATAACCGGCTGAATTGTCTTATGAGCGAGCTCAATGGCCTCAATCATAGTTGCCTCATCAACCTCATCGGCACCAGCTTCTACCATCATGATGGCGTCTTTTGTACCGGAAACAACTAGATCTAGCTTACTAACAGTCATCTCGGCGGTTGTAGGGAATGGAACTAGCTTGCCATCGATCATGCCGATTCGTACTCCGGCAATAGGACCCTCAAAAGGTGCACCAGAAATTGTAAGGGCAGTTGAGATCGCAATCATGGCAATGATATCTGGGCTATGAACCAAATCAGCGCTCAAAACTGTTGCAACGCACTGAACGTCGTTGCGGTAACCCTTTGGAAATAACGGGCGGATTGGACGGTCAATAAGTCGAGCAGTTAATGTTGCCTGCTCTGTAGCACGGCCCTCTCGCTTCAGGAAACGGCTTCCCGAAATCTTTCCAGCAGCGTACATTCTTTCTTCGTAATCAATTAATAGCGGGAAGAAGTCGATCCCCTCTCGAGGGCTGTTTGCAACTGTCGCGGTTCCCATAACCATGGTGTCGCCGTACTGTACAGTAACTGCTCCATCGGCCAGAAAAGCCATCTTTCCTGTCTCAATTATAATTTTGCGGCCAGCAAATTCCGTTTCGAATTTGATCGTCTTTCCCCCAAACGGGTGGATAATTTCTTGTGACATATTCTCCTTATCTCGCACCGTACGTGCCAGGGACTTGTCACTCATTGAACAATTTTGTTACACGAATCAATGAGAGCCAAAGCTCTACCACGTAATGTGTGCGTATTTTTTACTCACACGCCCTACTTTGAGCGCAGTTGGACGCTAGGCTAGCGCCCTGCCGCAATCAAACTAACGACGTAGATTCAACTTCTTAAGGATAGTCTCGTAACGCTTTTGATCGTTCTTGTGCAAGTAATCAAGGAGTCGGCGTCGCTTTCCTACCATCTTGAGTAGGCCGCGTCGTGAGTGCTCATCCTTCTTATGAACCTGAAGGTGCTTGGTGAGCTCTTCAATTTTTCGAGTGAAAATGCCGATCTGAACCTCCGGAGAACCGGTGTCCTTTTTATGAGTCTGGTTATCGGTAATAACCTTCTTTTTTACTTCGGTCTTTAACATGATAAGTACCAGTCTAACAGATTACGCTCCAGATTGCAACACCTTAGGCGGTATGTATAATTAGGTCGGCTTGAGTGACATCTTCCAGGCTTTTTGCCCGCTCTATTGAGTAGTCTCCAATAGTTGTTCTTCGAAGAACGCTTAAATATGCTCCTGTGCTCAGTTCTTTGCCTATATCTTGGGCAAGTGTACGAATATAGGTTCCACTAGATACATGCGTTGAAACCCTAATAGCTGGGTACTCATAGCTGATTAGCTTAAGGCTGTATATATTTACCTCTCGCTCGGGAATTTCAACCTGCTCTCCAGCCCTGGCTCGCTTATAGGCCGGCTTGCCCCCAATCTTAATAGCCGAATACGCCGGCGGTGTCTGCTTGATCACACCTTTAAACTTCCCCAGAGCTGTCATAACTTCATCCATCGAAGGAGTATCGTCTGAAACCTCGGAAAACTCCCCCTCTTTGTCACCTGTTGAGCTGTTGGCTCCAAGTTTTATCTCGGCATCGTAGCTTTTATCAAGCTTGAGGAAACTTGTTGCAAGCTTGGTTGATGAGCCCACAAGAAAAATCATCAGACCGGTTGCCACTGGATCTAAGGTCCCAGCGTGTCCAATTTTTTTTATGCCAAGCTGCTTACGCAAAAGCCTGATGCAATCGAATGAGGTTATTCCGGTAGGCTTATCAACAAGGAGTATGCCCGATGGAGTACGTGACTGGCTCATTATCTAATGATACTTAAGATAATCGGTTGGCGAAAATGGGATTGTTGGTCGGATTTGATCGTTTTGAGGAATCATTTTGAGTTTGCTGAGGCTTATCCTCTTTCGGCTGATCATTGATAAGAGGCTCCGGTGCCTCGTCTTCGATAACAACGGGCGCAACTTGTGGTTGGTCATCGGGATCCGTAACTACTGGCCCATCAGTTTCGAATTCATGAGGTTGAACTGGCGCAGATACTTTTTGGGGCTCAGGGGTTGCCTGTTGCTCAGGTTCAACTGACGCCTGCGGCTCGGCCTGAACATGTTCTATTACCATCGATGGCTGATCGATATCAACTCCTTCTAAAGGGGCGTGAATTTCTGGCTCAGAATTGATGAATACTGCCCTATCTCGGATGGTACCACCTGGCTCAAGACCAGCCTTTTCGTAAATCTCTGCCTGCATTCTTGGCTTTGGCTTTGGCTGCTCACTTTGTCGCTGCTGAGGTCGATCCTGACGTGGCTGCTGGAACTGAGTCTGCGACTGGGAGTTCTTCTGTCGATCCTGGCTGCCCTTACTTCGCCCGCCATAAAGACCCTGAACGACCTTCTTCTGGTCGGCGCCCATTGCCATCATCTGAGCAGCAACGGTCATGGCTTTTGAAGTAGTATGCGTTGCTGTAAATCGGTCTGTAGAAGCCATTATTCCTGTAAGAATAGTGGTCGCGATTGGGGTATCAATAAGTCCAGTTTGAAGCGACTCCGAAAGAGCAACAACAAGCTCACCTAATCCAGCGGCATTAGGTTCAATCAGATTAACAGCACCGTACTGTTCATTAATGCGATGGAAGTCGATATTAACCATCGGTATATCTTCGAGCAGCCGTTCGTTTTGGGCATAAACTCGGTCAATTCTCGAATAAGAAGCTACACCAAGAACAATGATCAAATCATACTGATAATCGCCGTAACTGTAACTAACATCCTGCTGCTTAAAGGAGCCTGCAAACGGAGTTACATGAACATTGAGTTTACCGTTCTCGATGGTGTACTTAAGCTTGTCGACTTCAGCATTTCGAAGATCAACTTGCATAATGAAGTCACGCAAGCCACCAAGCTGCTTTTCGACCTGAGACGTATCAAGAAACTTAGCCGAGGCAGGGATATCATCGCTGATAACTGTGCTAACTTTCTTGCCGAACTTTTTGAGAATTGAAGACAGCGCCAATACCGAAGCAACCTGATCAACATTGGGATTTTGACCGGTTATTACAAGAATCGACTCGGCTTGGCGGATCGACTCTGATGTCTGTTGCTTGGGTGTTAACTCTTTGTCCATGATATTCTCACGAATGGACAATAGTATCAGATTTGGAGCTATAAGTCAATATCTGGACGCCTCTTATGCTTGGGGAGATTTTGAGTACCCAACGCTTTACAACCTGTCCTCTTTCAGGTATAGTCTTCTTCGTTATGCCAATCATCAAATCTGCAATTAAACGAGTTCGGCAGTCGGCAAAGCGCCGAAGCCGCAACCTACAGGTAAAGCGTGCTATTCATCGTGATGTCCGTGCATTCCAAGATGCTGTCGAGGCAGGTGATACCAAACTTACCACCGAAAAACTTCGAGAAGCTATCTCCGAAATTGATCGTGCCGTAAAGAAGGGTACCCTCCACAAGAATACTGCTGCTCGCCGAAAGTCTCAGCTAACCAAGCAAGCCAACACAGTTGTTAAGCCGGTTAAGACTAAAAGCACCAAAAAAGCCGCTCCAAAAGCTGCTGCAAAACCTGCCGCTAAAAAACCAGCCGCCAAGAAGCCGGCTGCAAAGAAATCCGCTAAGTAAGTTAGTTTCAAGCATTTAAAAAGCCGCTCTGTTGAGCGGTTTTTTTGTTAAACTAAAATTCATGAAGACGCCAGAAGATAAATTAAGAGCCCAGGTTCAAGATATTACGAGCGAAGTAATTGATCAGATAAAGCTGATAAGAGACTACGCAACAACTCCTGGCAATAGCTGGCTGGCTAAAAACGAGCTTACACGAATTCAAGCCAAAATGACTGAGCTAGAAGAACTTATAGATAGAATCAAGCAAAAAGATCACGATTAAGTTGTGGTGCCAGAAAGTGAAGACACAAGCTGCTCAACTAGGTAATCGCTATCACCATCCCCCGACTTGATTGCCATCTCGGTATCGATGGCCCGAATAAACGACTCCTTGATTCTGTCTTCGGTATAAAGATGCCTGGTAGCCAATACTTTTCCGGCTACATATGGCGACATTCCTGCCTCTTTTGCTAATTGAGGTGCAGTAATTCTACCGGCGCTTTTCGCCAGCAACTGATTGCGGAGCTGCCAGATTATCATGCTCAAGATATACATTTCGTTTTCGCCATTGGTTCGAAGCCTCGAATATATCTGAATCGCCAGCTTCCTCTTACCGGCTGACATGGCATCAACTAGGTTAAAAATACTTTCTGTCCGAGAGCTTTCAACCAATAGATCAATATTATCTACCGTAACTTCCTTGCTGTAGTTGATCAGCTTCTCGATTTCATTCGAAAGCCGCCACTGATCTTCGCCTGCAAGATCAAGTAACCGGCCAACAGCCGCTCGGTCAATTTCTCCCCCGGCATCCTCGACCTGTTTGATGATCCAACGCATAAGCTTAGCATGATCGAGCTGTTTGAACTCAACCACCTTCGCTTTCTCTTTGAGCGTCTTAAAGTAGCTTGTACGATGATCTACTTCGGGATCATAAAAGACGGCAACTGTTGTTGAAGGTATTCCTTCGATTATCTCCTCGATTTTCGATGATGCTGTTTTATTCTTTCCGAGAGATTCAACAATAACTAGACGACTTGAAGCAAGAAATGGCGCAGCTTGCAGCGCACCCTTTAGCTCACCCACTGTTGTTTTCTCCCCATCAATTTTATCCAGGCCAAAATCATTGCCAGTCTTCTTTTGATACTGGTTAATCAGTTTGGCGATCTGGCTCCGTGCTTCAAAAGAGTTGGCGCCGTAAAAGAAAAAGATCATTTCTTTGCCTCGATTCGTGGCGCTGGTTGGCATTTGGGGCAATAGTGAGTGCCCCTTCCAGCCACGCGTGTTTTGATGATCTTGGAGCCGCACACTGGACACTCAAGCCCCTGACGGCGAAATACCCTTGCATGCTGCAAGTAGTCACCCACTCCACCAAGAGCATTCACGTAATTTGTAAAACTTGTACCCCCATGCTCAACTCCAAGAGCGATGATGGCTTTGATTGCCTCATAAAGTCTTCTGACTTGAGCTGGTTTTAAGCTGGCGGCTGGGGTTGCTGGATGGATTTTTGCCAGATGTAGCGACTCATCAGCATATATGTTGCCAACACCTGCAACGGTTGATTGATCAAGAATCACCGCTTTTATTGGCGACTTTGGCCTCCGAGCCAGGATAGCGGCGAACTTTTTTAACTCAAAGGCTTCAGTTAGGGGCTCCGGACCCATTCTTGCTATTAAGGCGTCTCTAGCAATCTCTTCTGTCGGTACCAGTCTAATCCATCCAAAGATGCGCTGATCGTTGAAGTAGAGTTTTGAGCCATCGCTAAGATCAAACACAACCTTTGTGCTGTTATCAGGCAGTTTATCCGCCATGCTCTTAGTTGGGTGGCCACCAGCACTTCTCTTGCCTGAGGGGTTAACCAGCACCACTTGGCCAGTCATCTTAAGATGGAACATTAGGCTGAAATCATTACTAAGATTGATCACCAGAACTTTCCCAAATCGAGCGAGGCTTTTAACCTCCGATCCGATTAGCTGCTTCTCAACTAATTCCATTGGCGTTTGAAGTGACTTAGGATGAAGAGTTTCCGCCTTAGTAAATTTTAGGCCAACGATGGCCTGTTCTAGTCCCCTGCGGATTGTTTCGACTTCTGGTAACTCCGGCATAAACCGATTATATACTATCCCCAACCTGTTGGTTATTGATTTATTTAAGCGCTTATGCTATAATAGTATATTCTGTTCCCCTAGAAAGGAGAAGCAGATGGAACCCGGAACAGGCATTCGACTCGCTCGACTCCTCAGTGACATCGATGGGCTCGAGCAGAAGATGGCTGTCGTCAACCGAGAGATCGGCTCGCTCGAAGGAGCAGAATTTGCTTTCACCGAGTTGGCGCCTTCCATCAGGCGATCCCTCGCTCCCGAAGACTGCACCATTCTGAATGGTCAGCGGCGCATCAGGAACGAGAAGATCGAGGAGCTCCATGAAGACCTCAGACATCTTTCTCAACAGAGAAACGACTTGATGGCTGAGTTCCTCCAGCTCCTTGCAAAGATCTAGCCAAAACGGCGGCAAGCACTATAAGTGAAGACGGTACGTAATCCGTCGCCTTCTTGCCCCTCCCCCGCAATCATGCGGGGGTTTTTCTTTTCCTAGAATTCGTCCTTGGAATAATAATGTGTCTCCTCAGTAAATGCGTCTCGATTTCCGATAATCATCTCGAGTTCTGTTTCAAAGCTTGTATATCGCTTCTTGAGCTTGCGAGATTCATCAATGGTCATCCACTTATTTACCCCACCCTCATACTTTTCAATAAGCTCACCGTGAGGATTTGTGCAATGAACAACGAAAAACATCTTATCTTCAACTGCCTCTTCCTCACTATCAACAAATGTGTGCTCGTGGTAAAGACCGACCGTCTTAAATTCCGCAGACAGACCAGTCTCCTCTTCAAGTTCCCTGGCTGCTGTCTGAGTTATTGTTTCTCCCAAGCGGATTTTACCTGAAGGAAACCCCCAGTACCCAAAATATGGATTCTTTGTCCGTTGCTGAAATAAAAGCTGCTTTTCGCCATCAACTTCTTTCTCTACCGCTAGCAAAACTGCAACTTTCGGCTGGCGCTCGATTGTCCGAGCATCGGTGTCGAGCTTATTAGCATACTCTTTGCCCTTGATAGTCAGGCGGTATCGTCCTCGGCCAATTTTTTCTACTAAACCTATATCAACCAGGCGACCAATATGAAAGTTGAAATGGTCACTAGTTAAGCCAGTAGGTTTTTGCAAATCAGCATACCCCGCCTCTGGAACAAACAATAATTCCCGAAGTATATTTATTTGGGCGTCATGAATTTTTACCTCGATACTCATTCGATTCTCCAATTGATCTATCTCGAATGTACTAGAGGCTTGAATTGCCGGCTAGTAAAGTAGACTTTAGCTTTTTGCAGGTTCGGGCGGTGATGCTACTGAGGGCGGATAAAGAACCTCGAGCGCGCTCTTGATAAGAAGAGTCACCGGAATCGCAAGGAAAACTCCGACCAGGCCCGCCAACTTTCCAGCGATCATGAATGCTAGTAGAACTATAATCGGATGCAAATCAACAGCCCCGCCCATAACCTTAGGCGCCAGTACATAGCTCTCAATCGACTGTAGGAAGATGTAGGCAATAATTACCAGTACGGCTTTCTCGGGCGAATCTGTAAGCGCCAGCAATACTGCCGGGATTGTAGCCAATACTGGTCCAAGGTACGGAATAAGCTCAAAGACACCAGCCAGTAGCGCCAACGAGGCGGCGTAAGGCACTCCAAGAATAGAGTATGTGATGTAAACTAGGACGCCGAAAGTAAGCGAAAGAAGAGCCTGCCCTTTAACCCATTCGCCAATATTCTTCTCGGAAACCCCAACTATTTTGGCGAAGGTCTTACTCTTTGGGTGCTTGAGCAGATTCTCCCAATAAGACTTGATCTTGTAGTAATCGATAAGCCAATAAAGCGTGAAGAACAGCACAACGACTATGGAAGCGATTGCATCAATTGTCGCAGTCGTTACCGAGATTGCTTGATCTGCATACTTTGTTATTTGCTCTGGAACATTGATGTTCGCAATATTAAATCCTGTCGCCTCTCCAATCTGTTTTAGAGCCTGATTAAGCGCATCTATCATCTGCGGGAGCTGAGCAATAATAACCGGCAGGATAAACCAAACCACACCTGCAAAAATGGCGATCACCCCGAGAATTGCAATCATGGCTGCTAGTCCTCGCGGGACCTTGTGGCGTGACATAAAGTTGACCGGGCGTAGCAAAGCTAAGGTAATAAATGCTGCTGCCAAAATCATCAAGAAGATGGACTTAAAGAATGTGATAACAGCTATGATCGCAACAATAAATACGATCTTGGCTATAAATGTGTTTGGATTGGTTTTTTGCATTATAGCTCTCCCCAGTTCTTGCCAATAGAAACGTCTGCGACTATTGGAACTTCGAGTTTAAAAATATTTTCCATCGTGTCTTTCATAAATTCAGCAACCTCTTTTGCTTGATTTTCATCGGCCTCGGCGATGAGTTCGTCGTGTATTTGAAGCAATAACTTAGCATTTTGCGGCATTTTATCTGATATTGCAATCATAGCGAGCTTCATTAAGTCGGCGGCTGTTCCCTGAATCGGCACGTTAACGGCAATTCTTTCGGCGGCTGACCTTACTTGAAAGTTGTTGGAGTTAATTTCCGGAGATGGCCTTCTGCGACCAAAAAGAGTCTCGGTATAACCGTTTTCTCTTGCAAACTGCTTTGTATCCTCAATGTAATCTTTCAGCGTTTTGCGAATTTCAAAATAGCGATTGATAAAAGCCGATGCCTCTTCCCTATTCATCCCAGTAGCAACACTCAGTCCGTGTGGACTCATTCCATATAACACTCCAAAGTTGATCGTCTTAGCGCTATAACGCTGCTCTTTAGTAACCTCCTCGAGTGAGACTCCAAACATTTCAGCGGCAGTTTGTTGGTGAAGATCAATTCCCTTTTTGAAAGTCTCGATCATGCCCTTGTCTTTACTTAGAGCAGCTGCAACGCGAAGCTCGATTTGCGAATAATCGGCACTAACCAGAGTCCTACCCTCTGGGGCAAGAAACGCCTTTCGAATCTCTCGGCCAATCTCCGTCCGCACTGGAATGTTTTGTAGATTCGGATTATTTGAGCTAAGACGCCCAGTCTGGGCAATGGTTTGGCTAAAGTTGGTATGCAGTCGATTGTAGGCATCAACCTGCTTTGGAAGAGCCTCGATGTAGGTCGATTGTAGCTTGGTTAGCTCCCGATATTCGCCAATTAATGGGATGATCGGGTGAGCATCCTGGAGCTTCTCCAGCTCATTCGCGGCTGTAGAAAAACCGGTCTTTCCCTTCTTTACACCAGCTGTTTCTAGACCAAGACGATTGAATAAAATATCGGCTAGTTGAGCCGGAGACGAGATATTAAATTGTTCACCGGCTTGATCGAATATTCGCTTTTGCAAATCCTCAATTTCTTGGGCAAACTTTTTGCTCAACTTATTGAGGAACTCAACGTCCAGGAGAATCCCCTCCAGCTCCATATCGCCCAAAACTGAAATCAGCGGCCACTCGGTCTGTTTGGCCAAACCATCCAGTTTTTCGTCTTTGTCGAGCAGCGGTTTCTGTTGCTGATACAGCCGCCAAGTAATATCGGCATCCTCCGCCGCATACTGAACGGCTTTTTCGATCTCAACTCCATCGAAAGTAATCTGGTTTCGGCCAGTGCCAAGTAAGTCCGTAATAGGTATCATCTCAATTCCAAATTCGCGGTATGCTAGGTCATCAAGTGACGGTGAGCGCCCAATCGGATTAAGTAAGAAAGCTGCGATCATTGTATCGAAAACGATTGGCTTAGTATCGATATTGAATCTCTTAAGAACCTTGTAATCGAACTTGGCATTGTGGGCGACTTTACCAATCTTTTCGTCCTCGAAAACTGGTTTTAGGGTTGAGCAAACGTCCTCCAGCTTGAGCTGGACACCTTCCAGATGTGAAACCGGAATATAGTAACCGCTTCCCTCTTTAAAGCTGACCGAAATACCGACAAGTTCGGCGCTGTTGTCGTCAATTGATGTCGTCTCAGTATCGAATGCGAACACCTTCTGTTTCGAAAGCTCTTTAACTAAGCTATTGAGCTCTTCGGCAGTGGTTACAGCACGGTAATCGGCATCTTCGATATGAGATCTGACTTTCTCGGCTGGCTCATCTGGCTGAGGGTCAAAAAGCGTTGGGACACCTGGCTGTATCGATGCTTCAGCAGGCAGTTTGTTAAGTAAGCTTTTAAACTCTAGTCGGCGAAACAAGTCGTGAATATGCTGGCGGTCGTAATGCCCAACCTTCGCTGGCTCAAGATCAAGCTCAACTGGGGCGTCACAGACTATGGTTGCAAGTTCGCGACTCATAAATGCATTATCTTTATCATTTTCAAGGCGCTCTTTGAGCTTACCTTTTAGCTCGTCAATGTGTTCGTAGACACCCTCAAGAGTGCCGTAAGTCGTGATTAGATTCATGGCGGTCTTTTCGCCTACACCGGCGACGCCCGGGATGTTATCGCTTGCATCGCCTTGGAGAGCTTTAAGATCAATAAACTGCTTAGGAGTAACTCCGTAGCGATCTTTGAGTGCATCGAGATCGTACACAACAGTATCGGTAAAGCCGCGGCGCATGGTGTAAACCTTGGTGTACTCGTCGATTAACTGGAGCTCATCTTTATCGCCGGTAACAATGATGGTTTCTAGACCGCGCTTCTCGGCCTGGCGTCCTAGCGTTCCAATAATATCGTCGGCTTCGTATTTATGAAGCTCGATCCAGGGCAAGCCAAGTGCCTCAGTTACCTCGCGAGCATAAGGCATCTGCGCATAGAGATCGTCCGGCTGCTTCTTTCGGGTGGCCTTGTACTCTGGATATTGATCTTTACGGAAGGTATCTCCAGACTTGTCCCAAGCAACAATTGCATATTTTGGCTTAAGGTCGGCTAGCACTTTGAGTAGCATTGTCGTAAATCCGAAAGTAGCATTGGTAGGAATCCCTTCGGCATTGGTTAAATGAGGGATAGCGTGATAGCCGCGGTGAAATACCGCGCTGCCATCAACCAAAACTAATCGTTCACGTTTTGCCATTACAGGTAATTATATCTTAATGAAGCTATAAAAAGACAAAAAAGTGGCTCCGGGACGTCCATGTCCCGGAGCCGTCTCGCTCGGTTGCAATGCCCATCGCTTCCAAGCAAGTTTTAGTAGCCGTTGTTCCTGATCTGGAAGTACAGTGCATTGGTCGGATTTCCGTATCGACCCTTGATGTAATTCATCATCCAGACCAGCTGGCTTTTGATTGAGCGCCAGTTCGGAATCTTTCCGCAAGGTTTTGCCTGCGGAAGTCCGCATGCGTCACCATAGGTCTCCCACGGGTTCCAGCTCGACTCCCTGTAGATCAGTTTGTCGAGGGCCCACCAGTGCTTGACTCCGAACCACTTCTTGTTGAGGTGCCAGGCAAGAGACCTTGGCTTTACTACGAGCTTGCCGTGGACGCGGTGCATCCAGGGGGCTCGGGCCTTCTTTTTGGTCTTCTTGACCTTCTTATCCTCGGATCTCTCCTTATCCTTGGGGAGAGCCGTGGTAGCAACCGGGGCTTGACCGCCGGTCGTGTTGGACTGGCTGGCGAAGGTTGCGGTAACAGCCGAAAAGGCAATCACTAGCACCATGATACCAGCCGCTGCGATGCGATGAATATTCAACTTTATCACCGCCCGCAGACTGGCCATGGGCTGGAGCCGGAGCGCGCGTACAACATCGCAGCGCGCATATCCTGCTCGGCCTCGGGTGCAGCAGCCGGATCACCGGATCCGCCAACGGATGCCCAGGTGCCATAGTCGAACTGGTACTTGCCGCGGTATGTACCGCTTGAATCCACGGCGGCGGGGTTACCACCACTTTCGCACTGAGCAATGGTTTCAAGAGTGCCCGAGGACACTCCAGTCGCCTTTGCTGCAGCAGCAGCCTTCCTGGCCTGCTCCCGAGCAATCCTTTCGGCCCTGATGCGTGCCTGTTCCAGCTTCCAGAGCTTGTTGGCTCTACGCACCTTGGCTAGGTTGCTCATAGCCGAGTTATGACGAGTCTTCTCCTTCTCACGCTCGATGAGCGTGATCGGATCGAAACCATTGCGAGCCGTCAGGGACGCATTGGCATCGTTGCTCGTGTTTTTGTTACTGCCGGTCTCCGCTCCCACAACCGTGGGGACAAGGATCGACAGCGAAGTTATGGCCAGTGCAAAAAGAAGCACCGCCACACGTGATTGCAACATCCTTTGGAACCTCCTGTGCGAGGTCGAGACAAAACCTGGATCGGCTTCGTCAGGTGGGTTTTAACGGGATGAAGCAATCGCCCTTCGCGCTTTTGTAGCGGGAGAATGGCCGCTCACGCGGTTATCTCCATACGATTCTAGACGATTACTTCCTAGTGCTAGCGGCTATCTGAGCCGCTAGTCTATGGACGTTACATCTATTATTATACTAAATTTGACTCAAATTTCAACAGTTACGCCGAGATTGTGGCTTACCCGAGGTAATCCTTGAGCTTCTTGCTCTCGCGGTGGCGTCGTAGTTTTGTAAGAGCCTTGGCTTCAATTTGACGAATTCGCTCACGTGTAACGCCGAATTCAAGCCCTACTTCCTCTAGGGTGTGACTTCGCCCGTCCTCTAGACCAAAGCGCATACGTAGAATCTTCTGCTCTCGGGGGGTCAGTAGCGAAAGAACATCTGCAACCTGTTCTTTGAGCAGCTGATGTGTTGCACTCTCTTCTGGTGTTTTACTATCTTCGTCTTCAATAAACTCACTTAGACTTGAGTCCTTATCGTCTCCAACAGGCGACTCAAGCGAAACAATGTCCTGCTTAATCTTGAGGATGTGATTAACCTTATCGACATCGATTTCCATCTCTGCGGCAATCTCTTCTGGTAGAGGCTCACGATTTAGCTCTTGAACGAGTCGTCGCTGAGTTCGAATAAGCTTGTTGATGGTTTCGACCATGTGAACCGGAATACGGATAGTTCGAGCCTGGTCGGCGATGGCTCGTGTAATAGCCTGTCGAATCCACCAGGTGGCATAGGTCGAGAACTTGAATCCCTTGGTGTAATCGAACTTTTCAACTGCGCGCAAAAGACCACTTGAGCCCTCTTGGATAAGGTCCAGAAGATCTAACCCGCGTCCGATATACTTCTTTGCGATCGAGACAACAAGCCGAAGGTTAGCCTCAACCATCTTGTCTTTGGCAGCTTTATCGCCTTTGGCGATGCGCTTGGCAAGCTCAATCTCTTCCTCGGCGGTTAGCAAAGGAACTCGCCCTATCTCGCGCAGGTAAAGACGAACCGAGTCATCGGCGATGTCCTTTACGTAATCATCACTTTCTTTAGTGTCTTCGAGATCTGTGCCTGTATCCCAGATAAGTCGATCTTTTTGATCGGTTAACTCAACTCCATTTTCAAGTAATGCGGCATAAAGTTCATCGAGCTCCTCAAGATTCTCCTCGGCGTCGGGGAAAACCTGCGAAACCTCTTGTTGAGTAACGAAGCCCTGCTCCTTACCCTTCGCGATAAGTCGTTCAATCTCTGGTGAATAATTATGTGTATTTTCTTCGGTAACTGGTGCTGCTGCTTTCCTAGCCAAAACGTGTCCTTCCTTTTATAGGTAATGAATGCTATTTGTCGTCGTCTCCTACCAAAGCTTGGTATTGAGTCAACAACGTACGAACAAGCTGCGTGTCCCCGTTCTCTTGGGCTTCGCGCAACTTTTTTCTTAACTTATTTTGAGTATCTTTGTTAGAAGCAATTTGCAGTCGTCTAACCAGCTCGAATGCCTCTAAGCTGCGATCTGCTGGAGCGAATGAGCCATATTCCTCTTCACCCCGTAGTGCGAGTATTTTCACATAATCTGCCTGGTTTGGCAAGTGTTTAGATACTTCTTCAATACTCACCTTGCCGAGCCGCTGAAGAGTTTCGACAATAACCTGATGATCGGTGTCTCCAAAATGGGCAGGTGTAAGTTCGTCTAAGCTGAGTCTAACCTCTGGATATGCAAGATTTATTGCTAAAACAGACTCCTCGAGCAGTTGTTTGGAGGGACGAATTTGAGGCACAACTTTTGTTGCCGACTCCTTTGGAACAGGCACTTTGTCCCCTTTTGAGTTCTTCTGCTGCTTTTGCCTTATTGCATCCTCGGTTGAGTTGGTCTTTTCGGCAAGAAGCTTGATGTAATGATCACGCTCGACTGGATCTTGTAGCCTCTTTATATTTTCGAGAAGACGGTCGCTATATTGTCTCTTACCGGTAGCAGTTGCGAGATCAAACTCAACCGCCAGCTGCTCAAACAGATAGTCGACTCCATATTTCGCCCTAGCGATGACTTGCTTCCATGAATTGACACTCTTTTTAATTAGATCATCAGGGTCTTTCCCCTCAACCAACTGCACGACACTTAAAGTAATTGGAAGGCTCTGGCTAAGCTCGATTGCACGCTCGGCGGCGCGGATTCCGGCGGCGTCGGCATCAAAGCATATCTTAATATTGCGTGTCAGCCGACTAAGTATCTTGAGTTGTTCCATAGTCAGTGCTGTACCGCTAACGGCCACTACATTTTTTACTCCAGCTTGGTGGCTGGCAACAACATCCATATTGCCTTCGACGATTACAACCTCATCGGCTTTGCGGATCGACTCTTTAGCAAGGTGGAGCCCAAAGATGATTCGGCTCTTGTCATAAATTGCGGTTTGAGGGGTGTTGAGATATTTAGGAAGCTGATCATCATCCAGAACACGCCCAGTAAACCCAACGGGGTTTCCATTGGGGTCACAGATTGGGAACATCAACCTGCCACGGAAAAGATCGTAAGTATTGTCTCGCCCGCTCTTTTGTCCAACCAAACCGGCTTTCTTCAGCTCAATCTTATTGAAACCCTTTTTGATCATAAACTGCCCGAGTGCCTCCCAATCATCTGGAGAGTATCCTATCTGAAAATCTTTAAGTGTCTCTTTGCCGAGCCCTCTAACTTTTACCGCGTAGTTCAGGGCCTCACTATTCTTGATAAGGGTTTCCTGATAATACCTGACTGCTAAGGCAGTTGCTTTCTTGAGTCTTTCTGCCTCTTCTTTGGCTTTGGCGTCGCTAGCGGTTCGAGGCTTAAGATCAATACCTGCCCTTTTTGCAAGCATTTCGAGCGCATCACGGAATTCAATTCCCTCATACTTCATCACGAATTTAAAGATGTCGCCGCCCTCATTGCAGCCGAAACAGTGCCAGATCCCCTTCTCCGGGCTAACCATAAAGCTGGCAGTTTTCTCATGATGAAAAGGACAGGGTGCCTTTAGATTTCGCCCTGCCTGCTTAAGCTGAATGTAGCTGCCTACCACCTCCGCTACATCGAGCCGCTCCTTTATTTGCTCGACGTCGGTCATATATATATTGTAGCACCGAACAGGCGCCGAAAATAATACAAAAAGATTGGGGCCGGTCCCGAAGGACCAGCCCCATGCCATGTCGACCTACGCGACTTTTAGAACGGAATCTCCGTCTTCTCCCTCTCCTTGTCTTCGCTTGGCACGAAGGGGTTGAGATCTGTGAAGTCCACGACAGCGAAGGGTGGATCCGTTGGCATCGACCAGAAACGAAGCTGCTCGCCTCTTGGCTTAGCCTTGATGAAGATCCGCGCCTTGGAGAGCTCGAAATCTAGAATCACCAGGACTTCGAGAATCCCCTTGAGGTTTCTCTTCTCCGCCTCTGCGAGTTTCCTCGCCCTGGACTTTTTGTTACCCGGCTCGAAGCAGTGCTTCTTTGCCCGAGTCGACTTGGTCTTGACCTCGATTCCCCATCCGAGGTCGGTGATGCCATCGAGAGGTGCGTTGTACTCCTTGCACCATTCATCGACGTTACCCCACTCGCCAAGCTTCTTGAGCTTCTTGACGATCTCTTCGCCAATATCACCCTGTTGCTTGAGAGTAAGACCGACCCAGGTTCCTCCACCCGGGCCGAACTCTTGGCACTCTTCGTCTAGATCGAGGACGTGCCCTTCGGGGCATTCAGCCGTATTGGCTTCGTAATCGATCCCAGCGAAATTCCGGCACGGAGATTTGCACGGAACGTACCCAACTGGTACAAATGCGCACGATTCGGGGTTGAACTGACGACGTGTGACTCTTCGCCTCAGGGAATCCTGGCCAGGAAGAGTCACGAGGTTGCGAGGCCACACATGCGCAGGGACGCCTCGTTCGGCAAGAAGTCCCGGCAGGTCCATTACTACCACGGCGCCCCCTTTCGCAGGACGAAGTTTGACAGGTACCCTTGGCGTTTTTCCTCACACCTTAAGCACTTTCAATTATTATCCTCATAATGAAAAAGCACAAGCTCTATGCTTGTGCTAAGGGTGGGTCGGACCCCGTCCAGCCGAGGCCCGACCCAGTTACTGCGATGCGCGCCCTCTGGCGCTATATTTGCAATTGGTCACGCCCCGGAAGGACGTTGCCGTGTCAACTGGACCATCGTCCAATCGACTATGTTGTTTTGTGACCGCGCGGCCAGATCCTTCTCCGCATCCTGACGAAAGGTGATTCCACGGAGGGGCAGGAAAATGCGAGGTCAAACGATCGATGAGGCCTCTATGCACGAAGCTCTCGATCGGGTACGACACTGGTGAGGAAGGACCGAGCCCGTCATCCGAGGGTCCGGTTGCAGGTACAGCAGCCTGCTATAAAAATAGTAAACCTCCAACGAATAAGAATCAATAATTCCATTTGGCGGAGAGAGTGGGTCAACGTATGAACCCGAGCTCGACCGGATTGAGAAGAGGAGGACTAAAGACGCCAGCCAAAGACATGTTTAGGCCCCGACCGAAGTCGGGGCCTATTGGGTGTTAAGCCGAGCTGAAGCCCGGGCCCAGGAGAAGCCGCTCGAAGCTCTCCTGGCTAATGCCAGCCTGAACCGCCGCCTCGGCGAAGGTCAGTAGAGACGCCAATGCGTCTGGCGAGTTGAGAATCCACTTGCGTTGGATCCCCATCCGGGTGAACACCTCCACCAAGTGTGTGCCGGTACCAACGGCGTATGCCGCTACTAAAGCCTTGCCGGTACCCATGAGGTCACTTGCAAGCCATGCCACCTCTTCCGGCTTCGTCTTGTAATCGCTGTACTCCTCTCCGTCAGTCATGAGCAGCGTGATCGAGCGCACGCTACTACCCTCCGACTCTAGCTGCTGCATTTGTACCATGACGGTGCCGAGCGTAAGCACAGACTGATAGTACAGCGGCGTCCAGCCAAGGTCGCGGTCGGAATAGTTCTCGCTGTTCAGCCTGAGAGCTTCCTGCACCGGCACGTACCGGTTGATGATCCGACCATTGAGGAACCGGGTCGAAACCAGGATGGTGACGTTGTCACCACCGCGGCTAACCAGCAATTCGAGTAGGGCGTTGTGGCCCTTTCGAAGCGCCTCCATTGCACCGGCGTCGTTGATCGAGTTGGAGTCATCCACCACAATCGTGACGAGGAGAACTTCTCCTCCTCGGGCGCCTGTGTTGAGGCCAGCAACAAGCTCGGTCGAAACCTTGCCTGACGCCAAGACCTTCAATGACTCGCGACTGAGGTCGCCGCGGACAAAAGCCCGTTTTACCACCTCGCGAATACTTTCTTCAGACATGTCTGCCCCTTACCAGTCGAAGGCCTTTCGTGCTGCATCGAACAGCATTAAAGGCACAATGATGAGCGCAGGAAAAGCAAGTATCCTGCAGAGCCCCCACAAAAGAAATAGTATCCAGAGAAAAAAGTTATCAGGAGAGTCGCCATTGTCATATGTTACCCATGGCAAAATGGCAAGCAGAGCAACTATGGCGGCCAGTCCAATCCTAAGTGCAATCGCGATTTGCGTATTATCTTGGTTGGGGCTGTAAGCAGGTGAAGCAAAACTAGGTGGCCGTCCACTACTTGTTAGCGATGGCGAGTTCTGACCTGCTGTGCTCAATGTGGCACTCGGCGGCTGTCTAGGTGGCATGGGCCGAGGTCTTGGCTGAGACCTGGGATTGGGTGTGGGCT
>CAYRGI010000004.1:0-29708 GCA_964423965.1 uncultured Candidatus Saccharimonadales bacterium | reverse complement strand
GAGTTTTCCACTTCTACAAAGTTACAAGGTTTGTCATAATTCTTGAGTTCCGTAACTCGCTCTACATTATTGAGGGGACGATCTTTTTGAGCGAAATTGAGGTTGTGAGGAGAACGATTTTCGTCATCAGTCGTGATGAGCCTCCCCAGGGAGGTGAGTTGGAGGCCAGTCGCGTCCAGCATTCCGAAGATCCGGTGTGGGAATCGCGTGTCTGGAGGGTGAGCTCTGTGCCTGCATCGATTCACAGGAGACTAGAGCTTTCCGAGCGTCGTAAGGCAGAAATCCGTCCAGGTGACGTAACGCATCAGAAGACTGGACGAAAGTACAGGATCATCGGGCTTGCGGTCTGCCTTGAACCGTCTCCTGGCTCTTCTTCGATTGAGCCTGAGGTGGGCGTCTACTACCGGGCTCTTCAGAGGTCACAGCACGGGAACGGCTTCTATTGGTTCAGGCCTCTAGAGGGCGAGGGCGGTTGGTTTCAGCCCTCTCAGCACCGAGACCGCTTCGTTCGTGCCAAGGAACACGCTGCCGTATAACGGCATCTACGCCCATCCGGTTAAATCCGGGTGGGCGTATCTATTTTTTCGTGATACACTACTGCAGTTATGAAAGCCGAAATCACAAAAAAAACCGATACCGAAGTTACCTTGCTAATTATTGCTAGTGAGGCAGAAATCAAGCATTCATATGAGCACGCGATCGACCATTATCGCCCTCGAGTTAAAGTGGCTGGATTTAGGCCTGGCAAAGCGCCCGACAACATAGTTGTTCGCGAAATTGGTGATACGACCATTCAAACAGAAACAATAGAGCACACGATTAGCCATGCGTACTCTGATGCAGTTAATCAAGAAAAACTCCAAGTTATTGGGCAGCCAAAAATTGATATTAAAAAGTGGGTACCATATTCGACACTAGAGTTTGAAGCTATTACCGAAATTGTGCCTCCAATAAAGCTTCCTGACTACAAAAAGATCAAGAAGAGCCCTAAAAAAGTACAGGTCACTGAAGACCAGATCAGCCAAATGGTTGAAGACTTACGCAGACGCGTTGCCAAGAGAGGTCCTGCCCTGCGGCCAGCGCAGCTTGAAGATGAGGTTAAGTTTGACTTTGACGGTCGCCAGAACGGCAAGCCGGTTGAAGGCGCTTCGAGCAAAAACTTTAGTCTTAAATTAGGATCTGGCCAATTTATCCCAGGTTTTGAGGAGCAGATGGTTGGCTTGAATGTCGGTGACGAAAAAACATTTACGGTTACATTCCCAAGTGACTACCATGAAAAATCACTCGCTGGGCAGCCAGTTGATTTCACTGTAAAAATCCACGAGGTTACTGCATTCGATCTTCCCGAAAAAGATGATAAATTTGCAGCCGAGGTGGGTCCTTTTAAAACGTATAAAGATCTGGTTGCTGATATCAAAGACCAGTTAACTGTTGAAGCAGAAGAGAATGCTAAGCGAGAGTTAGAAACCGAACTATTAGATGAGATAGTTTCAAAATTGAAAACAACCGTCCCCGAAAAGCTTGTCGCCCAGCAAATAGAACGACTCAAGGCAGACCTATCACAGCGCCTGGCTCAAAGTGGACTCAATATGGATCAGTACTTAGAGATTCAGAAGAAAAGCCAAGAGGATCTTGAAAAAGAACTAAGACCAGAAGCTGAGAGGCGGGTAAAACTGGCACTTGTTTTAAGTGAAGTGGCTAAGGAAGAAAAACTGACCGTTACCGCAGGGGAGCTCGACTCGGAGCTGGAATCTCTTAGGCAGCAATATACAGATCCGGCGATGCAAGAAGAACTTTCTAGCCCAAGAATACGTGAAGACCTTTACAACCATCTTCTTTCGACTAAGACCATCAACAAACTTATAGAGTACGCCACAAATAAGAAGTAAATTAGCACTCTTGCATGTAGACTGCTAATTAGCTAAAATACAAATACTGATTTTGTTCAAAACGTGACTTACAAAGGGGTGACTATGACTGACCAGCGCAATCAAATACTAGTTCCAACGGTTCTCGAAAAGACCCATATGGGCGAGCGTGCGTACGATATTTATTCTCGTTTGCTTAAAGATCGGATTATATTTGTCGGTACCGGAATCGACGATACTGTAGCTAATCTGGTGATTGCACAGCTTCTTCATTTAGAGAATGAAGACCCCAAAAAAGATATTAAGATGTACATCAACTCGCCCGGTGGGTCGGTTTATGCCGGACTCGCAATGATTGACACGATGAACTACATCAAGCCAGATGTTTCGACAATTGCGATTGGTATGGCCGCTAGCATGGGGGCCCATCTGCTCGCCGCAGGAACAAAAGGTAAAAGGTTCGCACTCCCAAACTCCAAAATTATGATTCATCAAGGCTCTGCCGGCTTTCAGGGCTCCACTCCTGATATAGAGATTACTGCGCGAGAGGTTATCAGTGTGAGCAAAGTCCTAGATGATCACCTAGCACAGGCAACAGGTCAAAAGCCAGAAAAGATCAGAAAAGACAGTGATCGAGACTATTATATGACCGCTGTCGAAGCAAAGAATTATGGCATTATTGACGGTGTAATCTCCCGCAACAAAGTCTAGCTGATAAAACCTGTTGACACATCTGTCATTATCCTGCAAAATAGGTTCTAAGAGGAAGCTTAAATCAAAAGTAGGAGTGGGCCTACTTTGTTTTTGCGTGTAGGGCTCCCGTACTTGGATAGCTGGTGCAAGTGCGAAAGTTCTAGAAGGCAAAACTCATCAATCCACACCTTGAAGGATTTAGATAAACCTCTTGATTATTACTCCAGACAGCACTGGAGAAAAGCGCTATATAAACTTAATAATCAAGAAGGAGACGGTTTTGGCTCATACGACCCAGCGTCGATTCTTTAACAAAAACGAGGAAGTTCTTCAACTTCCAAACCTCATCGAAAACCAAATTAAGTCATTCGAGTGGTTTACCACCGAAGGTCTAACCGAGCTTTTCGCCGCCGTAAGTCCCATTGAAGACTTTACCGGTAAGTCTTTGGCGCTCTATTTTAAGGAGTTCCATTTCGAAGAGCCTAAGCTCGACGAGAAGACCGCAAAGATCAAAAACGCAACTTACGAGATTCCATTAAAGGCAACGGTTGAGTTGGTGAATAAAGAAACTGGTGAAGTCAAAAGCCAGGAAATTTTCCTGGGTGATTATCCATGGATGACTCAGCGAGGCACCTTTATTATTAATGGTGTCGAGCGAGTTGTTGTAAGCCAGCTTGTTCGCTCACCAGGTGTATTCTTTACTGCCGAAAACGCCGGCGGTGAATTGCTCTACGGCGCCAAGGTTATCCCCGATCGCGGGGCATGGCTTGAGTTTGATACCGCCGCTAATGGTGTCATCAGCGTAAAGATTGATCGAAAGAGAAAGATCCCTGTAACTACTTTGCTTCGTGCCTTCGGCTACACCGAGAATAAGGAAATCGAAAACCTTTTTAAGGACGTAGATACAGGCGACATTAAGTTCATAAAAGAAACACTCGATAAGGATGCTACCAGCAACATGAGCGAAGCTCTGATGGAAGTCTACCGACGTATTCGACCAGGAGATCTCGCTACTGTTGAGAACTCAAAGACTCTTATCGAAGGAATGTTCTTTGATCCTAAGCGCTACGATTTCAGTAAGGTTGGTCGCTTCAAGATCAACAAGCGTCTTAAGCTTGATGTATCAAACACAGTTGAGAACCGAATTTTTCGACGTGAGGATCTTGTTGAGATCATCAAAGAGATTGTTCGACTCAACAACGACCCAAATGCACGACCAGATGATATTGATAACCTGGCAAACCGACGCTTAAGAAGTGTAGGTGAGCTTATCCAGGGTAAGTTCCGAGTTGGGTTGCTTCGAATGGAGCGAAACGTAAAAGACCGCATGTCAGTTTATGACCGTGAGACTGTTACTCCTGGGCAGTTGATCAACGTACGTCCAATTGTCGCTAGCGTAAAGGAATTCTACGCAAGCTCTCAGTTGAGTCAGTTTATGAACCAGGTTAACCCACTAGCAGAAATCGCCCATAAGCGACGTGTTACCGCTATGGGTTCGGGCGGGTTGAGCCGTGAGCGAGCAGGGTTTGAAGTCCGCGACGTCCACCGTTCTCACTATGGCCGACTTTGCCCAATTGAGACTCCAGAAGGTCCAAACGTAGGTTTGGTATCTAACATGGCAAGTTATACCCGTGTAAACGAGTATGGCTTCCTAGAAACTCCATATAGAGTAGTTGTTAACGTTGTAAAGCCTGCCGATGCTGCGGGTCATATCGCACGCTCAACCATTAAAGACGCCAAGGGCGGTGTAATTGTTAAGCCAGGCGATAAGATTAGCGAAGCCGATGCAAAGAAGCTAAGCAAACTAGATGTTGAAACAATTCCAGTCAAAGCTCGTGTTACCAGCGAAGTTGTTTATATGGATGCCGCCGATGAGGCAGTAGCTGTAATTACCGAAGCCGCCACCAAAATTGATGACAACGGTTACTTCACAAACTCACGTGTACCAGTTCGAAAAGCTGGTGAAACTGTTGAGGCTGATGCTAACCAGGTGCAGTACATGGATGTTTCAACTCGTCAGATCGTATCTGTATCAACGGCGTTGATTCCATTTATTGAGCACGACGATCCTAAGCGAGCCTTGATGGGTGCGAACATGCAGAAGCAGGCGGTTGCGCTTGTTAAGCCTCAGGCACCAGTTGTTGGTACAGGGATGGAGCAGGTTGTGGCTAGAGATTCGGCGCAGATTATTGCTGCCGAGGACAACGGCGAAGTTGTCAGCGCTACAGCAGCCGAAATTGTTGTTAAGTACGCAAAGCTTGGCGAAAAGCGTTACGAGCTAATAAAGTTTTCTAGAAGCAATGAAGGAACGAGTGTAAACCAGAAAGTCGTTGTTTCAAGCGGCGATAAGGTTAAGAAAGGCGATCTTCTAGCTGACGGAATGTCTACTGAAGATGGCGAACTTGCCTTAGGGCAGAACGTTCTCGTTGCCTTCATGAGCTGGGGAGGATACAACTTCGAAGACGCTATCATCATTAGCCAGCGCTTGGTTCATGATGATCGCTATAGCTCAATTCATATTGAAACCCATACCTTTGATGTCCGTGATACTAAGCTCGGACCCGAGATCGTAACAAGGGATATTCCTAACGTTAGTGAAGATAGCCTTAAAGACTTAGATGAAGCAGGGATCGTTCGAATTGGAGCAGAGGTTTCGGCGGGAGATATCCTTGTTGGAAAGATTACTCCTAAGGGAGAGCAGGAACTTTCAAGTGAAGAGAGGCTTCTACGTGCAATCTTTGGCGAGAAGGCTCGAGATGTTAAAGACACCAGTTTGCGAATGCCAAACGGTGAGCGTGGAAAAGTAGTTGGTGTAAAGATCTTTAGTCGTGAAAATGGCGATGAGCTATCTGCTGGTGTTATTGAGCAGTATCACGTATCAGTTGCTCAGATGCGCAAGATCAGCGCCGGCGATAAGATGGCCGGGCGCCACGGTAATAAGGGTGTTGTCGCTCGTATTGTCCCAGTTGAGGATATGCCATACGCAGAAGATGGTACTCCAGTGGATATCATCCTCAACCCGCTAGGAGTAAGTGCTCGTATGAATATCGGACAGGTTTTCGAAACCCATATGGGCCTTGCCGCTCAGACTCTTGGCTACAAAGTAGCAACTCCAGTCTTCAACGGAATCTCGATTAATCAAGTCAAGGAAGAGCTAAAGAAGGCAGGATTCGCCGAAGACGGCAAGATGCAGCTGTTTGATGGTAAAACCGGAGAAGCTTTCCAGGAACGAACTACAGTTGGCTACAAGTACATGCTTAAGCTCGACCACATGGTTGATGACAAGCTACATGCCCGCTCAACCGGACCATATGCCATGGTCACGCAGCAACCTCTAGGAGGGAAGGCTCAAAGAGGTGGGCAGCGATTCGGAGAGATGGAAGTTTGGGCACTTGAAGCATACGGCGCAGCAAATACTCTGCAGGAAATTCTTACAATCAAGTCTGATGACGTCGTTGGTCGATCGAAGGCTTATGAGGCGATCATTAAAAATGAAGAGATCCGTGGTCCTCGAATCCCAGAGAGCTTCAACGTTTTGGTTAAGGAACTCCAGAGCCTTGGTCTAGGTGTAGATCTCTTGCGAGAGGGCGCCGAAGAAGAAGAGGTTGATGCCGAAAGCGTACTCGCACATGAAACTCATGAGGAAGCGAACGAACTTGGTGATGACAAATTAATTGTCGGTGATGACGCTGTGGCAGACATGCCATTAGTCGATTTAGCCGGTGGCCAGGAAGACCAGTTGCAGGCAGAAGCCGAAGCAACTGAACGAGCTGCAGTCACGGAGCAGGAGGCGTAAATATGGAGAAAACTTTGGAAAATACAGCAACAGAATTTAATGCAGTTCGCCTTAGTTTAGCGAGCCCAAAGCAGATTCTTGATTGGTCTCACGGAGAGATAACCAAACCTGAAACCATCAATTACCGTACACAGAAACCAGAAAAAGACGGTTTGTTCTGCGAGAGAATCTTTGGACCAACAAAGGACTGGGAATGTTACTGCGGTAAGTACAAGCGAATCCGATACAAAGATGTAGTTTGCGATAAGTGTGGCGTTCGAGTTACACGAAGCATCGTTCGACGAGAGCGAATGGGTCACATAACACTTGCAGTGCCAGTAACTCACATTTGGTTCTTGCGCGGTACCCCGAGCTCAATCGGACTTGTGTTAAATATGAGCATTCGAGACCTTGAACGTGTCGTTTACTTCGCTAATTATGTTGTGACTGATGTTGATGACGACCGCCGAAAGGCAGCCATTTCTGACCTCGAAGCAGACTATAAAGGTCGTATGAATGACATTGTTAAGGACCACGAGAAGAAGGCAGGCGAGAAAGATGCAGATGTAAAAGAAGTTGCAGCTGCTCAAACGCGAGAGCTCAGTGATCTTGAGGCAAGCTACGAGAGCGCAAAAAGCGAACTCGAAAGCTTAGCCAAATTCACGCTTCTAACTGAGTCAAAATATCGCGACCTCAATCTAAAGTATGGCGATGTATTCAAAGCCGACATTGGTGCAGAAGCTATTAGAAATCTTCTATCAGAGATCGATATAGATCAGAAAGTTGAAGAGCTAACCAAGGAAGCTGATGAATCAGTGGGTCAGAAGAAAAAGAAGACACTCAAGCGCCTAAAGACATTTGAAGGTTTAAGAAACGCTGGTGTAAGGCCAGAATGGATGGTAACCACAGAACTTCCAGTTATACCTCCAGATCTACGACCAATGGTTCAGCTCGCAGGTGGACGCTTCGCGGCTTCCGACTCAAACGATCTTTATCGACGCGTTATTAACCGAAACAACCGTTTGAAACGACTAATTGAGTTAGATGCTCCAGAAGTTATTCGACGAAACGAAAAGAGAATGCTGCAGGAAGCTGTTGATGCCCTATTTGATAATAATGCTCGACGAGAGCGTGCAGTATCAAGCACCGGTAACCGACGAAAGCTCAAGAGTTTGAGCGACAGCTTGAAAGGTAAGCAGGGTCGTTTCCGCCAAAACCTTCTTGGAAAACGTGTTGACTACTCGGGCCGCTCGGTAATTGTTTCCGGGCCAACCCTCAAGATTTACGAATGTGGTCTACCTAAGATGATGGCTCTAGAGCTGTTCAAGCCTTTCGTAATGTCCAAGTTGATAGAAGACGGTCATGCACATAACGTTAAGAGTGCAGGACGAATGATTGAGCGAGCAAGAACTGAAGTATGGGATGCTCTTGAGGAGATCATTAAGGAGAAGCACGTACTACTTAACCGTGCCCCAACCCTTCACCGACTAGGAATCCAGGCCTTTAAGCCGGTTCTGATTGAAGGTAAGGCTATCCAGCTGCACCCATTAGTGTGTTCCGCTTTCAATGCCGACTTCGACGGTGACCAAATGGCTGTCCACGTTCCATTAAGCGATGCTGCTCAAAAAGAGGCTCGTGAGATCATGCTGGCGTCACACAACCTGCTTAAGCCTGCCGATGGCGCTGCAGTTGTTAACCCAAGCCAGGATATGGTCCTCGGTTGCTACTACCTTACATATGAGAAGTTCAACGAAGATAAGCCAGTTAAGAACTTCACCGATAAGAATGAAGCAATTTACGCTTTAGATACAGGTGTAATTAAGCTTCAATCAAAGATTACAGTTCCATTTGAAGGTAAAAGGCTTGAGACAACTGTTGGTCGAATTTTGTTCAACAACCTGATGCCAGAAGAAATTGAGTTCCGAAACGAAACTATGACAAAGAAGAAGCTACAAGCTTTAGTGGCTGAGATTTTTGTTAAGTCCGGTCCAGAAGCAACCGCAAAGGTTGTTGATGACATCAAGGACTTGGGCTTCAAGCACGCAACCGGAAGTGGTATTTCAATCGGTATTGATGACTTTATCGTTCCAAGCAATAAGCAAGAGCTCATCGACCAGGGTGAAAATCAGGTCGTGGAAATCAGCCAACAGTTTGAGATGGGCTTAATTACTGAAGACGAGCGATACCGCCGAACTATCGAAGCGTGGCAGAAGACTAATGACGAGATTCGATCAGAGCTCGAATCAACTCTAGATGAAGCAACCATCGGTTTGTTTGTTGAGTCTGGTGCCCGAGGCGACCTCAGCCAGGTCAACCAGATTTCCGGTATGTTGGGTCTCGTAAACAACCCAACCGGCCGAATTATCGAGCTGCCAGTTCGTTCAAACTATAAAGAAGGTTTTTCTACCCTTGAATACTTCAGCTCAACTCACGGCGCCCGTAAGGGTTTGACAGACACGGCTCTTAGAACCGCAGAGTCAGGCTACTTAACTCGCCGACTGGTTGACGTTTCTCAAGATGTTATCGTTACAGAATTAGATTGTGGCGATAAACACGGGAACATAATCAACCGAGTTGAATCAGCTGCAATGGGTGAAGGCTTTGCTGCCCGACTTGCAGGAAGATTTGCAGCCAAAGATGTAAAAGTTGATGGCCAAACTATTGTTAAAGCAAAGAACTTAATTACCGATGAGATTGCAAACGAAATCGTTGAAAGTTCTGTAGAAGACGTGGCTGTTCGCTCAGTCCTCAAATGTAAGACCCAATGGGGCATCTGCCAAAAGTGTTATGGCATAGACCTTGCCCGCGGGCAGATCGTTAAAATGGGCGAGCCAGTTGGCGTTATCGCCGCTCAATCGATCGGGGAGCCAGGAACCCAGTTGACCATGCGTACCTTCCACAAGGGTGTTGCTGCTACGGGAGCTGACATTACTCAGGGTCTCCCTCGAGTTGAGGAAATCTTTGAGGCTCGAACGCCTAAAGGACAGGCTATTCTTGCCGAGGCAGATGGCGTCGTTAGCGTTAAAGAGAGTGGTGGCAAGACAATCATTCGGGTCACACCGGCTAACCTTAAGATAACTGAATATGAACTTGGTGAAAGAATTCCAGAAGTGAAGACGGGAGATAAGGTCCTACCAGGGGACATCATGGCTGCCGATGGCAAGGGTAAAAAGGCCCTTAAGGCTAAGGCCGAAGGAACAGTCGAGGTTACTAAGGACAAGATTCTTTTGACCCACGCAGGTGGTGCACATCGTGATCACACAGTCCCAGCCTACCAAGCTGTTGAAGTAAAGAATGGTGACCTAGTTGTACGTGGCCAGAGGCTCACAGAGGGTTCGATCAATCTTCAAGATATGCTCACCCTCCTTGGCGAAGAAGCCGTTCAGCGCTACATTGTTTCCGAGGTTCAGTCGATCTACGCATCACAGGGCCAGGCAATCGCAGATAAGCATATCGAGATAATCATTCGACAGATGTTCTCGAGAGTGCAGATTGAGGAGCCTGGGGATAGCCTTTTCGTAACCGGCGATATCGTAAGTAAGGTAAGCGCCGTTGAAGAAAATGAAGAGCTCGTTGCAAACGGCAAGAAGCCAGCAACCTACGAGCAGCTACTTCTTCCAATTACCAAGATTTCAATCTCTTCAGATTCGTTCTTGAGTGCTGCTAGCTTCCAGGACACCAGCCGAGTGCTGATTGCCGCAGCTATTCGAGGCAAAGTTGATAAACTCCGAGGACTCAAGGAAAACGTGATCATCGGCCGCCTTATACCAGTTGGTACTGGTTTTAAAGATGGTGACGATGAGCCGGAAGTTAAAGAGACTGTAGCAGTAGGTGCCGAAGCAGATGCGCAGGCAGGTCTATCCAGCAGTGACCCCGATCAACAGATTGACGAGAAAGAATAAATCTGATTAACTAGTTAGGTCTAAGGAAACATACATGCCAACAATCAACCAATTAATTCGCAAACCACGCAAGGATAAGCCAAGAAAGTCAAACACACCGGCTCTTGGTAAAAACCTTAATGCGCTCAAGAGCAAGACTTACTCACAGTCTTCACCTCTTAAACGTGGTGTTTGCACCAAAGTCTCGACAACCACTCCAAAGAAGCCAAACTCGGCTTTGAGGAAGATTGCTCGTGTTCGGTTGACTAACGGTATGGAAGTTACCGCCTACATTGGTGGTGAAGGTCACAACCTTCAAGAGCACAGTGTCGTATTGATTCGCGGAGGTCGTGTAAAGGACCTTCCGGGCGTGCGATACCATATCGTGCGCGGTGCTCTTGACACCGCTGGTGTTGGAAACCGAAAGCAAGGCCGAAGTAAGTACGGCACCAAGAAAGCTAAAAGCGAATAATTAAAGCATGACAGCCCTCCGGCTTAAGTACGGAAACTAGGGCAGTATCAGAAGGAGAAGAAGCTCATGCCACGAAAAAAGACTAAATCATTTAAGCGCGATATCACCCCTGATATCAAGTACAACAACATCATGGTCGCTCGTATGATCAACAAGATTATGCGTAGTGGCAAAAAGCGACTTGCCGAGGGCTTGATGTATGGCGCCATGGAAGAAATCCAAACCAAGCTCAAGACGGAACCAGTAGAGGTATTTGAGCAAGCAATTAAAAACGTATCACCGCAGGTTCAGGTTCGAGCAAAGCGAATTGGTGGTGCTACTTATCAGGTCCCCATGGAAGTTCGTGGCGATCGCAAGCTTCATTTAGCTATGACCTGGATCTTAACCGCTGCTCGTAGCAAGTCAGGGAAATCATTCGACAAACTGCTAGCTCAAGAACTAATGGACGCCTACAACAACCAAGGTGATGCCATCAAGAAAAAAGAAGATACCCACAAGATGGCCGAAGCCAACAAGGCTTTTGCTCACTTTGCGCGATACTAAACTAAGAGTAGGAATAAAATGGCACGAGATTATAGCTTAGAGAGAACTCGAAACATCGGCATTATTGCCCATATTGACGCTGGTAAGACAACAGTTACCGAGGGTGTTCTTTACCGAACCGGTCGCGTTCATAAAATTGGTGAAGTCCACGAAGGTGAAGCAACCATGGACTGGATGGAGCAAGAGCGAGAAAGAGGGATTACTATTACTTCGGCTGCCACAACCTGCTTCTGGAATGAGCACAGGATCAATATTATCGACACCCCAGGACACATCGATTTCACAGTTGAGGTCGAGCGTTCCCTTCGAGTACTAGACGGAGCAGTCACTGTTTTTGACGGAAAAATGGGCGTTGAGCCACAGAGTGAGACCGTATGGCGTCAAGCGGATAAGTATGGCGTTGCACGCATTTGTTTTATCAACAAGATCAACCAGACCGGTGGAGACTTTTACAAGAGCCTAGAAAGCATTCATGCCCGACTGAGTAAGCGTGCTTATGCGATTCACTTG
Organism: uncultured Candidatus Saccharimonadales bacterium; assembly: GCA_964423965.1. Lineage (GTDB taxonomy): Bacteria > Patescibacteriota > Saccharimonadia > UBA4664 > SCTI01 > CAZWEJ01. The sequence continues at coordinate 17,966 of CAYRGI010000004.1, read as the reverse complement.
CCAATTGGTTTTGAGCAAGGTATTAACGGGATTGTCGATCTGGTCGAGATGAAAGCATATACCTACAAGGATTACACCGACAAGACTCTCACTGAGGTCGAAATCCCAGAAGACATGAAGGAAAAGGCGCAACGATATCGAAATCACTTGGTCGAAGCTGCTGTTGAAGCTGATGACGCCATGATGGAGAAGTACCTAGAGGGCAATGAACTATCAATAGATGAACTTAAGATGCTTATTCGAAAGAGCGTTCTTTCAGGTGAGTTCTATGCTGTTTCAGGTGGTGATGGCCGAGGCGTAATTGTTGAGAAGCTTCTTGATGCAGTTGTGGATTACCTCCCAAGCCCACTTGATGTCCCGCCAGTTACTGGAACAGATCCAAAGAGCGGCGACACTATTGAAAGAAAAGCCAGTGACACAGAGCCATTTTCAGCACTAGCGTTCAAGATTGCTACCGACCCATTTGTTGGTAAATTAGCTTTCTTCCGTGTCTATTCTGGGACAATTAAGTCCGGCTCTTACATACTTAACTCCAGCACTGGGGAGAAAGAGCGTGTCGGACGTATTCTCCGAATGCACGCAAACACTCGAGAAGAGGTGCAGGAGGTTTTTGCGGGTGAAATCGCTGCTGCTGTTGGGCTAAAAGGCACAACAACCGGTAACACTTTGTCCGAGCAGGCAAAGCCAATAATTCTTGAATCTATTACCTTCCCAGAGCCAGTTATTCAAATTGCAATTGAGCCTAAGACTAAAGCAGACCAGGAGAAAATGAGCCTTGCTTTGCAGAGACTTGCAGAAGAAGACCCTACTTTCCGAGTCTCAACCAACCATGAGACCAATCAAACTTTAATCGCTGGTATGGGTGAACTTCATCTCGACATTATTGTCGACCGCATGAAGAGAGAGTTTAAGGTTGAAGCCAATGTAGGTCGCCCTCAGGTCGCCTATCGAGAGACTATTCGTAAGAAGGTTGAAGTTGAAGGCAAATTTGTGCGTCAGTCTGGTGGGCGCGGCCAATACGGTCATGTCTGGTTGGAGCTTACTCCTCAAGAGCCTGGTGAAGGATTTGAATTTGAAAATGGTATCGTTGGTGGAGTTGTTCCTCGTGAGTATATCAAGCCCGTTGAAGAAGGCGTAAAAGAGGCAATGAACAACGGTGTGCTCGCAGGCTACCCAGTAGTTGACGTTAAAGTTAAGCTTTACGATGGTTCATACCACGATGTTGACTCTAGTGAAATGGCCTTCAAAATCGCAGGTTCAATGGCGCTTCAAGAAGGTGTTAGAAAAGGTGACCCTGTCATGCTTGAGCCTGTAATGAAGGTTGAAGTAACCACGCCAGAAGAATTTATGGGTGACGTTATAGGTGACTTAAATAGTAAACGAGGTCGCGTCCAGGAAATGACCGATCGAGGGCAGGCTAAAGTTGTTAGTGCATTTGTGCCTCTTGCCGAGATGTTTGGATACACAACAACACTTCGATCAATGACTCAAGGTCGTGCAGCCAACTCGATGGAGTTTGACCACTACGCCGAGGTGCCGCCAAATGTGGCTCAAGAGATCATTGGAAAACACGCTGCGGCCAAAGCAGCTTAAGACTGAAAGATATCCCAAATTACAAAATCGGCCTTCACCGGCCGCTTTTGTTATACTGACCTTGTCCTACAAAGGAGGTTCTTTTGATGGCGCCTTTAGAGGAGTTCGACTGGGAAGAGATTTTTGCCGAGCTGGCTAGAAACCGCCTAGTTTCAGAAGATCAGGCTGTTAGGCTCACATGTTCCAGAGCTACCTCAACGGGTAAAATCTATACGCTATGCTGCTTCCATGACGAAAGAACTCCATCGTTGGTGTTCTGGCCTAACTCTGGGTTCAAGTGCCACGGGTGTGGCGAAAGCGGACGCAGCAAACAAGACTTTCTCGGATGTCTTGGCATTTCCGAAGAAGAGATCGATTTAATAGTTGAGTCCATCAACTCAAGATCGGTCAACCAAAACCAACTCAGGCTTCTTTGATCCGCCTCTATATAACTAGGGGCGGTTTCAAATTCAATAACCCAATCTCACCCCTTTACAAAGCAGAAATTACTCCTTATACTAGTAAAGTCCAAATCAGGGCGAATATTTTTATGCCCAAAAAATATTAATTAAAGTTTCATTTTAGATAGCTGACCCGTTCGGCCCACCCTGAAAACAGGGTTAACAATCTGGAATGAAACAAAAAAAGGAGAACGAATGGCCGAGTTTCAACGAACTAAGCCCCACGTTAACGTCGGTACCATGGGTCACGTCGACCACGGAAAGACCACGCTAACTGCTGCCATCACCGCTGTGTTGGCAAAGAAGCTACCAAGCGATATCAACAAACCTATCGCTTACGACCAAATTGATAACGCTCCCGAAGAGAAGCAGCGTGGTATTACCATTGCTACTTCCCACCAGGAGTATGAGTCCCAGAACCGACACTATGCTCACGTCGATATGCCAGGACACGCCGACTATGTTAAGAACATGATCACCGGTGCTGCTCAGGTTGACGGTGCGATTCTAGTTGTAAGTGCCGCAGATGGCCCAATGCCTCAGACTCGCGAGCACATCCTTCTTGCTAAGCAGGTTGGTGTTCCTTACATCCTTGTTTACATGAACAAGATGGATATGGCAGACCCAGAGCTCGCAGAGCTCGTAGAGATGGAAGTTCGAGAGCTTCTTGCAAAGCAAGGGTTCGACGAGAACTGCCCAATCGTAAAGGGTTCAGCTCTTAAGGCGCTTGAAGGTGACGCTGCTGCTGAAGATTCAATCATGGAGCTCGTTAAGGCCATGGATGAGTCAATCCCAGAGCCAAAGCGCGAGATCGATAAGCCATTCATGATGGCCATCGAAGACGTATTCTCAATTAAGGGACGTGGTACTGTTGCTACCGGTCGTATCGATCAAGGAAAGCTCGCAGTTAACGATGAAGTTGAGATCGTAGGTATCCGCCCAACCAAGAAAACAGTTGTAACCGGCGTTGAGATGTTCAAGAAGCTTCTTCCTGATGCTCAGGCAGGTGACAACGTAGGTGCGTTGCTCCGTGGTATTGAGCGAACAGATATTGAGCGCGGTCAGGTTTTGGCCAAGCCAGGCTCAATTACTCCTCACACCGAATTCGATGCAGAAGTATACGTTTTGAACAAAGAAGAGGGTGGACGACACACTCCATTCTTCAAGGGCTACAAGCCTCAGTTCTACATCCGAACAACCGATGTTACCGGAGAGATCCAGTTCGAAGGTGAGATGGTGATGCCGGGTGATAACGTTCAGATGAAGGTTAAATTGATTGCTCCTATCGCCATGGAAGAAGGTCTCCGATTCGCTATTCGCGAAGGTGGACGAACTGTTGGCGCAGGTGTTGTCACAAAGATTACCAAGTAACATAGATTTCAATGGCTGAAAAAGACGCACCTAAACAACGAATCCGAATAAGACTTAAGGCTTACGATAACAAGGTTATTGACCAGTCGGCTAAGCAGATCCTAGATACTGCTACACGAACCGGGGCAAAGGTTGCGGGACCAATCCCACTTCCTACCGATCGTAACACCACAACGGTTATCAAGAGTCCTCATATCTTTAAGAAGTCTCGAGAACAGTTCGAGATGAGGGTTCACAAACGGCTGATTGATATCACCGAGCCGACACCAAAAACTGTCGACTCGTTGATGAACCTCAATTTGCCAGCAGGCGTCGACATCGAAATCAAAATGTAACTCTAAAAATTGCCCCGAAAGGGGCGTTTTTAGTATAAGTTAGTGTATAATTAACCATATGGTTAAACGAACAGATCTAAATACCGTATTCCGCTGCATCTCTGATCCAACACGTAGGCACATCTTGGAACATCTATCCGAAATGGCTCGGCCCATGAGTGTGCTCGAGCTAGCCGAACCGCACAACATGAGTCTTCCCGCAGTGTCAAAACATCTTCGATATCTAGAAAAAGCAGGACTTGTTAAGCGGACTGTCAAAGGGCGAGTGCATTCATTTGAGATTGTGCAGGAACCCCTCAAGATGGCAGAAGCCTGGATGGTTTATTATCTTCAATGCTGGAATAAGCAGTTGGACGTTATCGAATCAAAGAACCAAACAGTTGCCTCCTAACTTGTTATGGTTGCGTTTTGCCCTAAGTAAAGCCAAAATGGTATCAACAAAGGGGTAGCCGGATGGATTTTCAGGAAGCAGTTATATTTATTAGCGCGGTAATTATTGTCGTAGCTGCCGGTGTGGTACTGGGCGCAGTAATTCGGGGTAGAAGCATTAAGCAATCCGAAAAGCTCGGACAAATTCAACAGCATAAGGCAGAGCTTTATTCCGAGATTATAGGTGCGCTCGATACAATAATCGAAGCTAACGATCAAAAAAAGCAGTGGTTCATACATCGTTATTACCAGGCGTTAATTTATGCTCCAGATAATGTTATTGCGACTATAAATCGGTACCTTGATGGCGTGACAGCGATGGGCGCTGATTTATCTCCCGACAAGATCATGGAGCTAAGGGGTAAGGCGGTAAAAGCAATGCGAAAAGATATACAGGGCTATCTCAATAATCGAAGCAGGCTACCACTCCCTGAACTTTATAGAATTGAAGTAAAAACCCCCGATGTCCCAGAAAAAAATAAGCAAAACGGTAGAACCAAGCCAAAGCCAGTGTCACAAGAGAAGTAGTTTGCGTCATTCAAGCTTAAGAGGTATATTCTAATCAAAACTAAAAAAGAGGGAATAATGGCGGCAAAAATTTGTACAAATAAGAACTGTAATGCTTCTGTTAAGGTCTGCAAGGACAAGAACTGTAGTGCAAAAGGCTCTCATGGGCATTGCACTAATGGTCATAAAGTAAAGTAGGCAACCTTGGGCAAGCGAAAAGTAAAGAGGCATGCAGGGTCGTCGCGCCAACAAATTGTCAGAAAATATAATACACGAGCCTGGTACCAGCTTCCGGATTGGGCTCAACAGTTTGTTGTGTCGGCCGCTCCATGGGTTGCAGGGCTATTAGTAGCTATATTGACTCCGGCCGCTGCCTTAGCGCTTGTTTTAGGGTTCCACTCTCTGCCACTCGAAATTATTGGTGTTCCAGGAACTGAGAACGATTTTGGGCTGGCCGCGTTTATCTTATTAGTCAAAGTTACCTTCTTGGCTCTCTCGCTAAAACCACTCTACAGGCGACAGAAAAAGGGTTGGTTATTCCTTATTCTGGCATCGGTTGTGCACTTATTTCACAGCATATGGCTTCAACACCCTATATCAGGAACAGTTATCTGTTTGAGCACTCTATATCTTTATTCGCAGGTTAAGCGCTGGTACACCAACTGATTTGCAGACTAAAAGCATAAGCAGTATAATTCGGCTAAGTAAACATAGGACGCCAAATGGCCACCTCAAACCCGATGAATAGTTTAGTAAGCACCCTTGAGCCTTACTTTACCTCCAAATCACCGTATCAACTCCCCAAAAATATTCGAGAATTTTTGGTTAAATATATCCCATGGATAAACGTAGTTATTCTGGTAATACTTGCGCCAGGTATATTATTAGCTCTCGGTATTGGGACAGCTGCTCTTCCATTTAGCGGTATTTCTGGAATTGATTCTGCAACTGGCCTATCAATAACGCTTCTTGCCCTCATTATTCAAGTGGTATTGATGATTGCCGCCTTGCCGGGATTATTTAACAGAAAGATTAATGGTTGGAACCTGTCCTTTTATGCTGTGATATTCAATTTCGCATACAGCTTACTCAATTTTCAGATAATAAGCGGTCTGATTGGTGCATTAATCGGCGCCTACATATTGTTCCAAATCAAGTCATACTATAAATAGGTTATGCCAAAGAAAACTGGTACAACAGAGTACGATAGCGTATATTTTCTTAAAATACTCGTCTATCTGATCTTAGGTACGGTCTGGCTATCAAATGGAGAAAGCAAAACCCTGCCCGTGGGGTTAATTGTTGGTATTGTTGCAGTTCAGCATGAAAAGCTTCAAATTGATCGAAAAATTGAGTATGCATTATTGTTAATTGGTGCTGTGTTAGGGATTATTGGGGTCGGTTTAACGATAACTTTATAGTCTCTTAAAACCCATTTCTTCTATCTGTTGACAGATACACTAAAACTTTGGTATATTTACTTGGTAACTTTTGCTCAATTTAGAGCTTAGAACTAGGAGTTGATCTGGTCTGCGGATTGCAGATACCACTCGAATCCTAGGTTTTGTTTTGTTTAAGATAAGGAGTGGCATGAAAGCCTTGCTCGGCCGAAAACTTGGAATGACCCAGCTGTTTGATGACAACGGCAATGTTTCGCGTGTCACGATAGTTGAGGCTGGCCCATGTGTTGTCACGCAAGTTCGCACCGGAGAGAATGATGGTTATCAGGCAGTTCAAATCGGATTCGGTAAGCACAAGAACGCAAGCAAGCCGCAGGAAGGTCATGCAACTTTCGACGGAGTAACTCCCCGACACATCCAAGAAGTCAGAATGGATGACTCTACAGCAGATGTAGAAGAGGTTGAGGGCGAGAATAAGCTTAAAGTTGGAGATAAACTCGACGTCAGCGTTTTTGAAGTAGGTGACAGTATTCAGGTTACGGGAACTAGTAAAGGCAAAGGCTTTGCTGGAACAGTTAAGCGTCATAACTTCAACACCGGTCCAAAGTCACACGGTTCTCATAACTACAGGCAGCCAGGATCAATCGGCGCAGGATATCCGCAGCACGTTTTCAAGGGAATCAAAATGGCCGGAAGAATGGGTGGCGAAAAAGTCACCACGAAGGGTCTTAAGGTTGTTTCGGTAGATACAGAAAATAACCTCATCGCAATTAAAGGTGCAGTTCCTGGCCCACGCAAGTCAATAGTCATGATCAGAGGTGCAAAATAATGGCTCAAGCAATTATTTATTCAAAAACAGGAGCTAAAAAGGAAGCACCCGCAAAGCTCAACAGTAAAGTTTTTGGTGTAGAAGCAAATAACGAGCTTTTAAAGCAAGCTTACGAAACTTATCTCGCAAACGGACGCTCATCTAACGCCAAGACGCTGAGCCGTGGCGAAGTGCGCGGTGGCGGTCGAAAACCTTGGAAGCAAAAAGGCACAGGTCGTGCACGAGCTGGCTCTATTCGAATTCCACATTGGAAGGGCGGAGGTGTTACTTTTGGTCCGACCGGAGAGCAGAATTACTCAAAAGATATGCCGGTAAAGGCAAAACGAACTGCCATTCGTCAGGCATTAAGCGTTCAGGCTAAGGACAAGAAGATTGTCATATTTGAGGCTTTTACGGGTGGCGATGGGAAAGTAAAGCCAGTAGCCCAGCTCCTAGACAAGATCAAGTTGGATGGCAGCGTACTAATCGTTGTCTCAGAGAAGACAAGCGTAATTGATCGTGCAACCCGAAACTTACCAGGTGTTAAGGTCGTTTCGGCTAAATACCTTAATGTTTTTTCAATTCTCAACGCTGACTGGATCGTAATGACATCGGACGCAGAGAAGATCGTAACAGAATGGTTGGAGGCATAAGATGAGCATGGCTTTGGTCCCACGAGTAAGCGAAAAGGCTATGGCTCTTGCCGAGCAGGGAGTTTATGTCTTTAACGTCCCTACGACTGCAAATAAGATTGAGGTCGCAAAGGAAGTTGAGAGGGCCTTCAATGTTAATGTCGTTGATGTAAATATTTTGATCCATAAGGGCAAACAGGTTTCCAGGCGCTACGGAAAGAATGCTGGTAAGCGTAATGACACCAAGAAGGCCATGGTTACAGTTAAGAAAGGGCAGAAGATTGCTCTATTTGAGGAGAGCAAGTAATGGCAGTTCGACTTTATAAACCGACAACTCCAGGCCGACGAGGTATGACCTCAATTGATACCAGCCAGATCACCAAGAAGAAGCCTGAAAAGTCACTCTTGGTTCCTATGAAGGCCGGCTCGGGTCGTAATAATCAAGGCCGAATTACAATCCGCCATCGTGGTGGTGCGGTTAAACGCTTCTATCGACTGGTTGACTTCCGTTTAGTGCCTGGGTTTAGCGGAAAGATCACTGCTATTGAGTATGACCCCAACCGAAGCGCTCATATTGCATTGGTTGAGCTCAAAAACGGTAAAAAAGCCTATATCCTGGCTGGTAACGATATGAAGGTTGGTCAGAAGATTGAGAGTGGCTCAGAAGTAGAGATTCGACGTGGGAATCGACTTCCACTAGCAAACATACCAGTAGGTACTCAAATTTATAATATCGAGCTCGTACTCGGTAAAGGTGGTCAAATTGCCAGAAGCGCTGGAACTAAGGCTCAACTTGTTGCAAAAGAAGGTGAGTTTTGCCAGGTTCGACTACCTAGTGGCGAAGTTCGATTAGTTAACCAGAACTGTATGGCTACAATCGGAGCGGTAGGTAATGAAGCCCACCAGAACGTAAAGTATGGTAGCGCCGGTCGTCGCCGACGAATGGGTTGGCGCCCAACCGTTCGAGGTAAGGCGATGAACCCCGTTGATCACCCTCACGGTGGTGGAGAAGGTGGTACCGATATTGGTTTGAAACATCAGAAAACCCCATGGGGTAAGGCAGCACTTGGTCTTAAGACCCGACGCCGCAAATTAACAGACCGCATGATTGTACGCGGACGTAAGCAAGGTAGGAGACGCTAAATGAGTCGTTCACTCAAAAAAGGCCCATATGTAGACGAGAAGTTGATGAAGAAAGTCGACAAGCTTAGTGCTGGCGATAAGACTGTTATCAAAACATGGGCACGTTCAAGCACAATTACACCAGAGATGGTCGGTTTTACCTTTGCTGTTCACAACGGGCGACAGCACCTGCCAGTATTCGTTACAGAAAATATGGTTGGTCATAAGCTGGGTGAGTTTTCTCCTACTCGTAAATTCCGTGGTCATGGTGGTAAGCTCGCGAAAGGGAAGAAATAATGAACGTTCGCGCTAAAGCAAAGTTTGTTGGAACTTCTTCTCGCAAGATTAGCCTCGTAGCTGCCTTAATTCGTGGTAAAAAAGCCGAAGATGCAAGGACTGTGCTGGCTAACACCCAAAAACGAGCAACTGATCCTGTTGGAAAAGTTCTTAATAGCGCAATTGCAAATGCCGAAAATAATTTTAACTTGAGCGCTAAGAATCTAGTCGTTGAATCCGTTCTTGTTGGGCCAGGTCCAACTCTCAAACGATTCCGCCCAAGAGCACAAGGACGGGCTAACTCAATTTTGAAGCGAACAAGCCACATAACAGTTGTTTTGAAAGATTCGTCTAAGGCTAAGACTAAAGATGTCAAAGCCAAGAAGGAGGCCAAATAATGGGACAAAAAGTAAATCCGCGCAGTTTGCGCCTTCAGCTTGATAAAGACTGGCAGTCAAAATGGTTTGCCAGTAAGCAAACCTATGCCGATCAGCTGGTTGAAGATGTAAAGCTTCGCCGTGCTGTTGAAAGCAAGCTTAGTCGTCGTGCAGGCGTTTCTCGTGTAGACATTGAGCGCTCACCTAATCTAATCACCGTTACGATTTATACCTCAAAACCAGGTGTGGTAATTGGTCGAGGCGGAAGTGGTGCCGAAGAGCTTAAGAAGCTTCTTGTTAAGATCTGCAATGCACCAGTTAAGGTAAGCATTGAAGAGGTTAAGCGCCCAGAGACAAACGCAAAATTAGTTGCCGAAAATATTGCAGGACAGCTCGAGCGACGTATTTCATTCCGACGCGCTATGAAAATGGCAGCCGAAAACGCAGTTAAGTCTGGCGCTAAAGGTGCCAAGATTACAGTTGCTGGTCGACTAAACGGTGCAGAGATGGGTCGTAGAGAGACGGTCGCTAACGGATCAATACCACTACACACTTTGCGAGCGGATATTGATTATGCCCACGCAGAAGCAAAAACCACTTACGGCATCATTGGAGTCAAGGTCTGGGTATTTAAAGGAAACAAGTTTTAGAGGTCGATTATGTTAATGCCAAAGAAGACAAAGTATAGGAAGCAGTTTAAGGGAAGAATCCCTAAAGGTCCTGCAACGCGCGGAACAGAGCTAAGCTTTGGGCAGTTCGGGTTGCGCTCCGAGGGCACTGAGCGTATCACCTCTAGGCAGATTGAGGCGGCCAGACGAGCTATGACGCGACATATTAAGCGTGGCGGTAAAGTTTGGATTCGTATTTTTCCAGATCTTCCGGTTACTAAAAAGCCTGCCGAAGTTAGTATGGGTAGCGGTAAAGGCTCAATTGACCACTACGCTGCTCGAGTACGACCTGGACGAATTATGTTTGAGATGGACGGAGTTAGCGAAGAATTGGCCCGAGAGGCTATGCGACTTGCAGGACGAAAGTTGCCTGTTAAGACTAAGTTTGTTATTCGTCACACCCCAGGGGAGGCAGCAGAATGAAAATAGCTGACATCAAACAGAAGACTGATAAAGAGTTGGCAACTATGCTGATTGACTCTAGGAAGAAGCTAGCCGATGCAAAGGTTGAGCTAAGAACAAAGCAAGTAAGTAACGTTAAAGAAATTGCGGCTCTTCGTAAAACTGTTGCCCGTGTATTAACGGTTCAGCGAGAACGAGAGTTATCAAAGGAGGAAGCTAATGGCTAGACGACTGCGAGGAACAGTTTCCTCCAACAAAATGGATAAGACTGTAGTTGTAACGGTAGAGCGTGTGAAAGAGCACCCAATTTACCGAAAGAAGTACACGGAAACCACAAACTTTAAGGCACACGATGAGAAAAATTCTTGTGAGGTTGGTGATCTAGTAGACATTGTCGAAAGTCGCCCAATAAGCAAGCACAAGCATTGGGTAGTCGAGAAGAAGGTTACCGCTAAGGAGTTGAAGTAATGGTTCAAGCCGAATCAAGATTAAAAGTAGCTGATAACAGCGGCGCTCGCGAAGTGCTGTGTATCAAGGTGCTTGGTGGTTCGCGCCGACGATATGCAGGTGTTGGCGATATCATTACAGCTTCTGTAAAGGCAGCTGCTCCAAACGGCAACGTCAAGAAGAAAGAGGTTGTTCAGGCTGTTGTGGTAAGGACTACTAAAACCACTCGACGACCTGATGGAAGCCAAATCCGATTTGACGACAACGCAGTTGTTATCATCGATAAGAACAAGCAGCCTCGAGCAACTCGTGTGTTTGGCCCAGTCGCCCGCGAGCTTCGAGATGGTGGGTATATGAAGATTATCTCACTCGCTCCGGAGGTGCTCTAATGAAGATTCGAAGAGACGACCAAGTGATGGTCATAACCGGAAAAGACCGAGGCAAAACTGGCAAAGTTACTCAGGTTATTCCCAAAATGAACGCCGTAATCGTTGATGGACTTAACGTGGTAAAGCGCCACACCAAGCCATCAAACAAAATCCCTCAGGGTGGAATACTAGAAATCAGTAAGCCAATAAATGCTTCTAAGGTAATGGTTATCGATCCAACTTCGGGTAAGCCATCAAGGGTCAGCTACAGATTGACTAAAGAAGGAATCAAAGAGAGAGTCTACAAAGAGTCGAGATACCAGAAGCCCAAAAAGGCGGAAAAACCTGCTAAAGAAGCAAAAGATAAGAAAGAGAAGAAGGCCTAGTCATGAGTAGACTACGTGAAAAATATCAGAAAGAGATAAAGAAGCAGCTCAAGCAAGAGCTAGGCCTGTCTAATGACCATCAAATTCCAAAGATTGAAAAGGTTGTCGTAAATGCAGGAGTTGGTCGTGCAGTTGCCGATAGTAAGCATATCGAGCACGTAACAAATACGATCACTAAAGTTACTGGGCAGGCTCCAGTTACTACAGTTGCAAAGAACAGTATTGCTGGTTTTAAACTTAGAGACGGCAATAAGATCGGGGTTAGCGTAACTCTACGAGGCGAAAAAATGTATGAGTTTCTTGATCGCCTTGTTTCGATTACGATCCCACGAATCAGAGACTTCCGCGGAATTTCAACGTCCGCCTTTGATAAACAGGGTAATTACAGTATTGGACTAAAAGACCAAACAGTTTTCCCGGAAATCAGTTATGAAGAGGCAGGATCACCCCACGGGCTGCAGGTTAACATTGTTACTACTGCAGGAACCCCAGAGGAGAGTAAAAAACTATTAGAATTAATGGGATTTCCCTTTAGGAGGAACAGCTAATGGCACGAGTAGCCCTGGTCGCTAAGGCCAACAAAAAGCCAAAGTTTTCGACCCGAAAGGTCAATCGTTGCAAGCTGTGCGGTCGGCCTAGAGGTTATATACGTAAGTTCGGTATGTGCCGAATTTGCTTCCGCGAGCATGCAAGCCGTGGACAGATCCCTGGCGTAACTAAGGCCAGTTGGTAAGGAGAGCACGAGATGACAGATCCAATCGCAGATATGTTAACAAGAATTAGAAACGCCATCGCGGCTGGTCGCGAATTGGTGGTAGTGCCTCATTCCAAAATTAAGGAATCGTTGGCTTCTATTTTAAAGCAGAACAACTTTATTTCGGATTATAGGGTTGAAGAGTCTGACGGCTTTAAGACGATCATTATCACCGTTAAAGAAGGCGAACGACCTGCTATTAGCTCACTTCAGCGAGTAAGTAAGCCAGGTCGACGAGTTTACACCAGCAGCAAGGACATTCCATTGGTGCTTGGTGGACGAGGAATGGTAGTTCTGTCTACATCCGGTGGCCTGATGACTGGCCGTGAAGCGCGTCAAAAAGGCCTCGGCGGCGAATTAATTTGTAAGGTGTGGTAAGATGAGCCGAATTGGAAGACAACCAATCGAAGTACCTGCCGGCGTAACGGTTGAGTTTGCTGGTGATATCATCAAAGCTACTGGTCCAAAAGGTAGTCTTGAGGTAAAACTTCTGCCCGGCCTCAAAGTTGAGCAGAACGAAAATATCCTGATGGTCACAAAGAAGTTGGACAACGAAGAGACTCAGCGTACATTTGGCTTGCAGCGTACTCTAATAAATAATATCGTTGTCGGAGTAAACCAGGGTTACGAGCGCCGACTCGAGATAAATGGGGTTGGTTACCGAGCAAACGTCGCAGGTAACAGCGTTAACCTATCACTTGGGTACTCTCACCCTATTGAATTCAAGCTACCACAAGGCGTAGAAGCTAAGGTCGAAAAAAACCTAATCATTTTAAATAGCGCAGACAAACAACTTGTCGGACAAGTGGCAGCCAATATTAGAGCACTACGTAAGCCAGAGCCATATAAGGGCAAAGGCATCAAGTATGTTGAGGAGCGCATTAGGCGCAAGGCCGGAAAGGCGGCGACAAAGTAATGAGTATGAAAGTTTTAACTAACAAAGAACAACGCAGAAAGCGCATCCGCGCCAAGATTTGGGGTACCTCAGAACGACCACGTTTAAGCGTCAACATAAGTAATAAGCATATCGTTGCACAACTTATTGATGACGATAAGGGTGTAACTTTGGGATATGTAACCACCGTTGGGAATAAAGACGTTAAAGGTAATATGACCGAGAAAGCTAAGACAGTTGGCGAGCAAATTGCTGCAATAGCAGTCAAGAAAAAGATTAAAACCGTGATCTTTGACCGTGGCACCAGAATCTATCATGGAAGACTTTCGTCCCTTGCTAACGCGGCTAGAGATAAAGGACTGGAGTTTTAATATGGCGATTCATCAACAGCCAAAAGAGTTCGAAGAAACTGTAATTTCAATTGACCGTGTTGCTCGAGTAGTTAAAGGTGGGCGAAGGTTCCGTTTCCGTGCAACTGTTGTCATAGGTGACGGCAAAGGGCGAGTTGGCCTGGGAATAGGTAAGGGAGGCGAGGTTATCACAGCAATTGCTAAGGCAGTTGCCCGAGCTCGTCGTAACATGATTACAATTCCATTAAAAAATGGGACAATTCCGCATGAGGTTACCGTACGTTTTTCTGGCGCCCAGGTCATGCTTAAGCCAGCTTCAGATGGTACAGGTGTTATTGCGGGAGGCGCAGTCCGAAACGTAGTCGAGCGAGCTGGCATTCACAACCTCTTGACTAAGTCATTTGGATCTACAAATAAAGTAAATAATGCCTATGCTACAATTATGGCACTGTCGCAGCTAGAGCCTGTTGAATCTAGCCCAATCCCGCGCGCAAAGGCATTACGAGACTCAAAGCAAGCCAAGGAAGTTAAGTCAAAGACAAAGGCAGCTGCTTAAGGAAGTATTATGAAAATTCATGAGCTAACAGTTAAATCAAAGCAGGATAGAAAAAGAGTCGGTCGAGGCATTGGATCTGGCACCGGTAAAACTGCTGGGCGTGGTACAAAAGGTCAAAATTCGAGATCTGGTGGCGGTGTTCGCCCAGGTTTTGAAGGCGGCCAAAATCCTCTAGCCAAGAGGCTCCCCAAGAAGCGTGGGTTTAGGGCGATTAACCCAACTAATTACACCGTAGTTAGTTTGGCTCAGATCGAGTCGATGAAAGGCTCGAAAGTCGATAATTCAGCACTGCTTGGTGCAGGTATTGTCAACAGTATCGCCGAACCGGTTAAGGTACTAGGCACGGGCAAGCTTACACGCAAAGTTGAGGTCAAGCTTCAGGCAGCAACCTCAACAGCAAGAGAATCCATTGAAAAAGCTGGCGGGTCGTTTACTGCCGAGCCAGTTGCCAAAAGCCCAAAGAAACCATCAAAGCGTAATAGAAAGTCTTAGCTAGGTGGACTGGGCGACACTAAAGCAAGCCTTACGTTCATCAGATTTGCGGCGGCGTATCGGTTTTGTTCTATTTGTACTGGTAATTTTTCGCGTACTCTCGTACGTTCCAGTACCCGTACCAGATAACGCCGCCTTGTCCTCATTTTTAAATAATTTATTTAATAGCAGCCAGCTTCTTGGTTTTGCAGATTTGTTCTCTGGTGGTAGTCTGAGCAACTTCTCAATCATCATGATGGGATTGGGCCCGTACATTAATGCGTCAATCATAATGCAGCTTATGACGCGGGTTATCCCTCAGTTAGAGGCCCTCAACAAAGAAGGAGAGGCGGGCCGAAGAAAAATCAATCAGTACACGAGGCTCCTGACATTACCCCTAGCAATTGCGCAATCGATTGCGATGGTTATTTTGATTCAACAGACCTCTATCCAGATAGCGAACACAGATTTGATTGGGCAACCAACAATATTCCAGTGGTTCCTAATGGTAACCACTATGACTGCTGGCACAATGTTACTCATGTGGATGGGTGAATTGATAACCGAGCGAGGAGTTGGTAATGGTATCTCGCTGATAATTGTAGCCGGAATTGTTGCATCAATTCCTTCGAATATTATCCAAAACTATAGTCTGATAGTGAATGATACGGGTAAGCTGCTTCAGACCCTGGCAATAGGAGCAGGGGCTCTTGCGGTCACCTACATCCTGGTGCAACTCAATGAGGGCCATAGGTCTATACCGGTTTCCTATGCCAGAAGGATAAGAGGTAACCGTGTATTTTCTGGTGTTGACACATATATGCCAATCAAACTCATAACCGCTGGTGTCATCCCGATTATCTTTGCGCTAGCATTTCTAGCGGTCCCACCGTTTGTTGGCCAGCTCCTTACTGGTGCTAGTACCGCCTGGGTTTCGGCATTCGGCAGCTGGCTGACGACAACGTTTGCGGCAACAAGTATATGGTATGCCGGATCTTACTTCTTCTTGGTAGTTGGATTCACCTTCTTCTACACATCGATTATTTTCAATTCGACGGAGATCGCTGAAAACATGCAGAAGAATGGCGGCTTTATACCTGGAATACGACCAGGTACAGAAACAGCAGCTTACCTGAAAAACGTCATCAATAGGTTAACCTTATTCGGCGCTATCGCTTTAGGGTTGATAGCAATTATGCCGTTTATCGTTCAGCATTTTGCTGGTACAACCTCCCTTACAATTGGTGGCACAAGCTTGCTAATTATCGTTGCAGTTGCTCTCGAAACTATGAAGCAAATACGCTCCAGAGTTATCCAAATTAGTTACGATAATTATTAATTGTGGATTTACGCAAAAACTCCTTTACAGATCTGAAAAAAATCTGTATTATATCTACTTGTAGCTCATTATGTCAGACACAAAGGAAGTAATCGAACTATCCGGAACCGTCCTGGAGACCCTCCCAAACGCGATGTTTAGGGTTGAGCTCGAGAACGGTCACGTTATTTTAGCCCATATTTCTGGGAAAATGCGCATGCATTATATTCGTATACTTCCGGGGGACAAAGTAACAGTTCAAATGACCCCATACGATCTGACAAAAGGTCGAATTACTTATCGACATAGAGATTAATTAGAGGATTGGCATGAAAGTACGCCCTAGCGCTAAAAAGATGTGTTCTAAGTGCAAAATCGTTCGTCGTGAACGGGTAGTTTATGTTATTTGTGAAAATCCTCGACATAAGCAGAGGCAGGGGTAAGTGGCTCGTATAGCAGGCGTTAACATTCCAAACGATAAGAGAGTTGAGATTGCCTTAACTTATGTTTATGGAATTGGTTTAACTACAAGCCAGAAAATTCTTGCTACTACCGGTATCAACCCAAATACACGAGTTAAAGATCTGACCGAAAGTGAAGTAATTAAGCTTCGTGAAGAAATTGATAAAAACTTAACAGTTGAGGGCGACCTTCAACGCACAGTATCTCAGTCGGTTTCTCGTCTAAAGGAGATCAACTCATATAGAGGTCTTCGACACAAAAACAACTTGCCAGCACGTGGACAGCGGACAAAGACAAATGCTCGCACCAAGCGCGGTAAGAAGGTGACTGCTGGTAGCGGACGTAAAAAAGCAGCATCTAAGACTTAGGATTAATTAGAGAATTATGGCAACTAAAACTGCAACCAGATCAACTCGTCGACGAAAGACCAAGCGCAATGTCGCTGTTGGTGTTATGCATGTGCATGCCACCTTCAATAACACAATCATTACAATTGCCGATGAGAATGGTAATTCGCTCGCTTGGGCTAGCTCAGGTGCGAGTGGGTTTAAGGGTTCACGAAAATCAACACCGTATGCTGCACAGGTGGCAGCAGAGAAAGTTGCAAATGCAGCAAAGGATATGGGGATGCAGCGAGTAAGTGTTGAAGTACGAGGAATCGGAAGCGGGCGAGAATCAGCAATTAGGGCACTTAGCGCGGTTGGTATTACTGTTGCGAGTATCAAGGATGTTACCGGTGTGCCGCATAATGGATGTCGACCACGAAAGCCGAGGAGAGTCTAATGGCACGTGATTTAGCTCCAATCGTAAAACGATCCCGAAGGGAGAAGACAGCTCTTCACCCCAAGGCTATCAAAGGGCTTACTCTTAGAAATTATGCTCCTGGCCAGCATGGGCAGACTCAGATGCGCCAGAAGTTAAGCCAGTACGCTGTCCAGCTTCGCGAAAAACAGAAGGTTAAGCGAATGTACGGGTTACTTGAAAAGCAG
The DNA here is from genome assembly GCA_964423965.1 of uncultured Candidatus Saccharimonadales bacterium. Lineage (GTDB taxonomy): Bacteria > Patescibacteriota > Saccharimonadia > UBA4664 > SCTI01 > CAZWEJ01. The sequence continues at coordinate 610 of CAYRGI010000004.1, read as the reverse complement.
TTTAGGCGAATTATTGCAGAAGCAGAGCGCCGGCAAGGTGTAACTGGTGACATCATGGTCCAGTTGCTCGAGCAACGTCTCGATAACGCCGTATATCGACTCAATTGGGCAATTAGTCGCCAGGCAGCCCGCCAACTCGTTACTCATGGGCACATTTTGCTTAACGGTAAGCGCGTTGATATCCCATCAATTCAGCTTAAGCCAGGTGATGAGCTCGAAGTACGCACTAAAAGTGCTTCAAACGCATATTTCACGACGCTTAAAGAGACGCTATCGAATAATCAATCAACTGTTGGTTGGTTGAGCTCAGATGCCAAGAAGCTGAAGGCTAAAGTTACAGGAACCCCCTCACGCGATGACGTGACTGAGGAGATAAACGAACAGTTAATCATTGAGTTCTACTCAAGGTAAGTAATAAAGGAAGGAATTAGAAGGTGTTGTACGACATTCAACTCCCAAACATCAAGACCGTCAAAGAGGATGGCAATCGCGCAACTTTTGCGATTGAGCCACTTTACTCTGGCTATGGTATGACTTTAGGGAACAGCCTACGCCGTGTTATTCTTTCAAGCTTGGGTGGTGCAGCAGTTACCGCCGTAAAGATTGATAA
>CAYRGI010000003.1:28150-34673 GCA_964423965.1 uncultured Candidatus Saccharimonadales bacterium | reverse complement strand
GAATGTACGAGGACGGTGCGGGCGGGGAGATCTTCCTGACGGATATCGGCAAGGAAGGCTCGACCCTGCGTGGCATGATGAACGCGTTCGCCACCGCCATTTCCATCGCCCTCCAGTATGGGGTGCCTCTGGAGCTGTTGGTGGAGAAGTTCAGCTACATGCGGTTCGAGCCGGAGGGGATTACTCAGAACCCTGAGATCCACTTCGCGAAGTCGATGCCGGACTACATCATGAGGTGGCTCGCTTCTCGGTTCCTGGGTACGGATATCCAGGAGGAGCTCGGGATCATGACTCCTGAGGTCCGTGCTCGCAAGGAGGCTCAGCAGGCCAGCGAGGCTCAGGCTGCTGCTATCAACCCCGGTCAGGGAGTTCTGCCAGTGGTCGATGCAGCATCGTCAAACGGAGTCGCAGCTTCGTCATCGGTGATCGAACCGGGCAATCAGCCCAAGACCCAGCCACGCACGGCCGAACTCGGTCCGGCTTGCAGTCAGTGCGGTGCCATGATGCAGCGGACGGGTGCTTGCTTCACCTGCCCCTCCTGCGGCAACAACACCGGCTGCGGCTGATCAAGCTTTCCGGCACCAGCTGGAGAGGTAACAACAACCCTCGGATTTCATCACGCCGAGGATCCAGGAGATGATCCTACCGACATAGCGTGCTGATAGAGCGCAAAAGCAACCGGCGGGATGCCAGGCTGCTTGGGCCGGGTTCGGGACTCCATCGCGGAGACTCGAACCCGGCCCTTATACTTTTTGCTATAATTCTTTTTATGAAGCTAACGCTGCTATACAAACTCAATACACCTGCCGATCGTGATATTGAGTATTTCAAGAGAAAATTAGATGAAATTCGAATCCCGCTTAACCTAGTTGATGCTGATAGCCAAGAAGGCGCGGCGCTAACCGAGCTTTACGACGCGGTTGATCGTCCTGCTTTGATTTTGACCGATATTGACGGTAGGCTTCAGCAAATATGGCAGAAAGACCTGCCTCCAATCTCTGAGATTCAAGGGGCATATCGATCTCAATAATGGCTACCGAAATTCTGCTCACCTTTATTAATTTATTTGTTTTTGTCTTCAATATCTTGCTTCTAATTCGTGTACTAATGAGTTGGGTTAACCCAATGCCAACTGGTGGTTTAGCTCGAATTTTGTATGAGCTAACCGAGCCAATTCTGGCCCCAATTCGCAAAGTTTTACCCAAAGGTAGTTTTTTTGATTTCTCGCCATTGATTGCCTTTATCCTTCTACAAGCCTTGTCTGAGCTTGCGCGAATAGGCCTGTCTAGGTAGAATAAGCTTACAATTTTAAGGCACTCAATTTGATTGAATAGCGGCTATCAACCGCGAATGCCTCCGAAAGAACAGCAAAGCTAAGTAGAATCGGACGTCGACCCGGCGTAAAAGGGATAAGAAAGAGTCCATCTGGAAAGCAGGGTGGCACCGCTCGAAATTCGAGTCCCTGCAGAAGCCGGATGGTTTTTTGTTAAAGGAGAAAAATGAAAAAAGCCCAAGCAGCCAATTTCCCTGAGTTTGAACTAGAAATGTTAGAGACATGGGATAAAGAGAAAACCTTTTCTGAGAGCCTCAAAAATAGAGAAGAAAGCAAACGTTTTCGATTTTACGACGGTCCTCCTTTTGCAAACGGACTACCTCATTATGGTCACGCGTTGGCAAGTACTGAGAAGGATGCCGTAACTAGGTACAAAACAATGCAGGGATATTTTGTCCCTCGGCGAGCTGGCTGGGATACTCATGGGCTGCCGGTTGAGTACGAGGTAGAAAAGCAGCTCAAGCTTAAAAATAAGCGAGAAATTATTGAATATGGTGTCGATAAGTTTAATCAAGCAGCTCGAGAATCTGTCTTTAAATATAAAAAAGAATGGGAACAGTTCTTTAAACGATTCGGTCGCTGGATTGATACGGAAAACGCATACGCTACCCTTGACGACAACTATATTGAAAGTGTTTGGTGGGTTTTCAGCGAGCTTAACAAAAAGGATTTAGTATATCGCGGCTTCCGGTCAAGCCCTTACTGCCCGCGCTGCGCCACTCCACTTAGCAACTTCGAGCTCAACCAGGGGTATCAGGACAACGTTGAGGATCCGAGTGTTTATGCAACCTTCCCGCTGGTGGATAATCCAGGCACAGCGATGCTCGCCTGGACCACTACCCCCTGGACTTTACCAGCCAACGCTGCATTGGCGGTTGAGGCAGAAGCCGATTATGTCACGGTTGAGCTTCAAACCGATGGTGACAGTTGGAGCAAGGGCGACAAGCTGATTTTGGCAAAAGATCGCTTGAGCGAGCTTGAGCTCAGAAAATGTGACTTCAAAGTTATTGACACAAAAAAGGGTTCTGAACTCGCTGGTATTAAATATAAACCACTTTATGATCTGGCGAAGCTTACAAATGAAGAGGCTGATGTCGCTCACAAGGTTTACGTTGATGAATCGGTTGACCTGGGAGATGGTACCGGTGTTCTTCATGTAGCGCCTCGATATGGCGAAACAGACTTGGCAATGGGCTTGCGTCTAGGGTTACCTTTGATTGAAAGTGTAGACGCCGATGGCAACATGACAAACGAGATGGGCAAGTTTGCCGGACAGTTCTTCAAAGAAGCCGACCCGCATATTATTGCTGACCTAACCGAAAAAGGTCGCATCTTCGCAGCGGAAACATTTACTCATACATATCCTTTCTGCTGGCGATGCGATACTCCTCTCATGTATTTTGCTATGCCCAGCTGGTATGTTGAGGTTACTAAGTTTCGTGATCGACTCGTAGAGACAAATCAAGAAGTTAACTGGACTCCATCACACGTTAAAAATGGGCGATTTGGAAACTGGCTTGCGGAGGCTAGGGACTGGGGAGTATCCAGAAATCGGTTTTGGGGCGCTCCACTTCCGATTTGGGTTAATGAAGACGATGAAGATGACTACATCGTTATAGGCAGCCTTGAAGAACTCAAGCAGCTGAGCGGTAAAACAGAAAACTTTGATCTGCATCGCCCGGGAATCGACGAAATTGTTATCGAAAAAGATGGTAAAAAATATAGACGGGTAGAAGAAGTTTTCGATTGCTGGTTTGAGTCCGGAAGCATGCCGTACGGTGAAGAGCATTATCCATTCGATAATAAAGAAGATTTTGAGCAGCACTTCCCAGCCGACTTCATTGCCGAGGGGATGGACCAAACTCGCGGGTGGTTCTACACATTACACGTACTCGGGACGGCCCTGTTTGATAAGCCTGCCTTCAAGAATGTTATTTGTAGCGGGATCATCAATGCGGCAGACGGCAAGAAGTTGTCAAAACGACTCAAAAACTATCCTGAACCCCAGGAAATTTTCGAAAAGTATGGGGCAGACAGCTTACGGCTAACATTAATGTCTAGTCCAGTAGTGGTGGGTGAAACTATGCGTTTCTCCGACGACATTGTTCGTGACACTTACAGAAATGTATTTATGACACTTTGGAACGTATACAGCTTCTTCTCTACCTATGCAGAAGTAGATGACTGGCATCCGCCTAAAGAGCTCAAGCAGCCCGAATCTGATAATGCACTAGATTTATGGCTGATTTCCAGACTCAATCAGACGATCGAAGAGGTCACAAAGTATGCTGATCAATACGAATTAAACAAAGCAACAAGGCCACTGCGAGAACTAATTGATGATCTTTCAAACTGGTATGTTCGCCGCAGTCGCCGACGCTTCTGGAAGAGTGAAGACGATGGAGACAAGCAGTCAGCATATCTAACGCTTCACTATTCGCTGGTTACGATAAGCCAGTTACTTGCGCCCTGGAGCCCATTCCTTCCAGACAAGCTATGGCGTGAAATAACAGATGGGATGAGTCTTCCAAAATCGGTTCATTTGAGTGACTGGCCAAAAGGCGGGGAAGTCGATTCTCAGTTAATCGCCGCCATGGATTCTCTAAGAAATGCCGTAACCGAAGGATTAAGCGAGCGAGCAAAGGCTGGGATCAAGGTCCGCCAGCCACTTGCTAAGGTTAAGATCTTTACTCAATCTGAACTAAGTCAAGAGCTTATTGATATCGTGAAAGAGGAAATTAACGTAAAAGAGGTTGAAGTCGAAAAAGCAAAAGACCGTAAACCACCGCAGCTTGATACAAACATAACTCCCGAGCTCAAACGTGAGGGTATCGCTCGGGATCTCATCCGCCATATTCAGTCCCTTCGAAAAAGTTCAGGGCTTAATGTTGATGATCGTATAATTTTAGCCGTAGAAGCAGATGGTGAAATAAAGAACGCGGTTGAAGAGCACGCTCAAACTATAAAGGCAGAGACTCTCGCAAATAACCTTGAGCTCGGAAAGAGTTTAACGAACATTGCTGATGTCAAAGTTTCCGGAGAACCAGTTTCGATCTCGTTAGACAAAGCCTGAGATAGTATAATAATTTTAATGTTTAAATCCAGGTTCTGGAAAAACTTCGATTGGGTGCTGTTTGGTTTAGCAATGCTATTGACCATCATTGGTGTGGTGGTAATTTTTTCAACCTCGGTTAAGGCAGCCGATGTTGCGGCGCCGGTTGATGCAGAGAACCAAGTCATTTTTGCTATTGCCAGTGTGATAGGTTTATTCGCCGCCGCAAGGATGGATTATCGTGGCTGGGCAAAGCTAACCCCGGTACTTTATGTGGTAATGTTGGCTTTACTAGCACTAGTCTTTGTTACTGGTAAAGAAGCTTTAGGGGCGACAAGATGGATAGATATCGGTTTCTTCCAGTTCCAGCCTTCAGAATTCGCTAAAATCGCCATGATTTTAGTATTGGCCAAGTACTTTAGTGTCAACTACGATTTTATGGAAAATCCTCGTCACCTAATTGTCTCACTTATATATGTTCTAGTTCCAACGATTATGGTTTTGATGCAGCCCGATCTTGGTACAGCAATGGTATTCATGTTTATTTGGTTAATGATGGCGATAGTTGCACGGATACGTTGGACTTACTTTGCTGCGCTTGCAGCGGCTGGGTTGGCGATACTCCCCATTTTTATCGCCAACCTTAAAGACTACCAAAAAGCTCGCCTCGAGGTTTTCTTCAATCCGGCGGCCGATCCGCTCAGCACGGGGTACAATGTGGTTCAATCAACTATTGCCGTTGGAAGCGGTCAGCTCTTTGGGCGAGGGTTGGCGTCAGGTACTCAGAGTCAGCTTAACTTCTTGCCTTCTCAACATACCGACTTTATCTACGCTGTCTTAAACGAAAAGATGGGCTTTATCGGTGGAATTCTCGTACTTGCGCTTTTTGCTGCACTCTTGCTCAGAGCACTTTATATCGCCTCTAGAGCCGAGGATCGTTATGGAATATTCGTAGCAACAGGTGTTGTGAGTATGCTCTTATTCCATCTTGTTATTAATATCGGCATGAATATTGGCCTGATGCCTGTAACCGGTATCCCTTTGCCATTCTTGTCATATGGAGGAACCAGTTTGTTAATCTCACTATTTGCAGTTGGCTTGCTAGAATCAATCGCGGTTCGTCGCAAGAAGATTGAGTTCGGTACGTAGGGTTTACAAATCTGTTGTTTTTAGATATAGTATCTAGGTTCATTAATCAAGAAAAAAATGCAAGCAGTTATTAAAGCCGGCGGCAAACAGTATATAGTTTCTCCCAACCAGACTTTGGAAATTGATCTGGTTTCTTCTGACGCAAAGAAGCTCGAGTTTGAGCCATTGATGGTTATTGACGGGGATAAAGTTACCGTAGGGACACCTATTGTGAGCGGCGTTAAGGTCAAAGCAGACGTTATCGGTGAAACAAAGGGAGATAAGATCAAGGTCCTCAAGTTCAAGCCTAAAAAGCGGGTCAAGAAACTGACGGGACATCGACAGCACTACACTCAGGTCAAAATTGTTTCAATCGGAGATACTGCCAAAAAGGTTTCTAAGCCAGCAGAGAAAGCCAAAGCTAAAACCAAGTAGACACCATATAATTGAAATAGGCCCTGAGGGGTCTTTTTTTATACCCTTGCATCTTACTTATGCTTATAGCTATTATAGTAGTAAGTAGTTTGTGAGAATATATTGGATCCGGTTTCAGGCGGTAATTCCGTTAGCAATAATCCGAGGATGAATCTACTGCAAGGTGGCAGTGGTATTAACGACACCCAAAGTGAGTCGGCGCAAACCGCAGCTCCGATGGCTAATGTTGAGGAAAATTCTGATGCCGGCTATGCAGCTGCAGCTGCTCCTGTAGCAGCTAAGCCATCACCCACTGTAATTGAGGAGGCTGCGGCAGAGCCGGAACCAGCCCCTCCAGCGCCAGAGCCACGCCCAGTTACGCCGGACGTTCAAGCAATGGCAGCATCACCCAAGAAGTCGGGCGGAAAGGTCGTAGCTGTTTTAGTAATGCTTTTATTGGCTGCTGGTGCCGGAATTGGCGGGTGGTGGTTCTTGACTCAAAGAGGCGGCGAAACTGCATCGCCAGCTCCAGTTGAAGTTGCGGTTGCGACGCCATCAGGGCTAATTCAGAAGGGCGCAGATGGCAAGGATATCGC
>CAYRGI010000003.1:0-28140 GCA_964423965.1 uncultured Candidatus Saccharimonadales bacterium | reverse complement strand
AGGGTTCAACAAATCAAACTACAGTTAAATTCAACTTTACTTTATCAACAAGCGCTAACACAGGCAGTGTCGTCCCAGAGGTTGAGTTGCGACCTGTCGGAACTGCCTTTACCGGGGAGCCAACTATAACCGGTCAAGAGGTAAGTGCAGATGGGAATGATCTCAATTTCTCAGTCGAAAGTGATACTTTGACTCAAGGAAATTACCATTGGCAGGCTCGAGTAAAGAAGGGCGAGGAGGCAAGTGAGTGGGCAATTTTTGGTGATGACGCTTCAACTGTTGCATTCTCTATAGACACAGCTCCGCCGGCGCAGCCAACTGTCTCGTCTATTGGAGGCCAGCCGGTCGCCAACCCAACTGTCGTGACCTCCAATACACCTGCATTTTCTGGAAAAGCCGACGCTGGCTCTAAGATAACTATTGCGGTTGGCACAGAATCTAATATTACTGCTACTGCAGACTCAAATGGAAGTTGGACGGCAACACCTACTACACAGATTGCCAATGGGCAGCACGACGTAACAGTTATTTCGGTTGATCCAGCAGGCAATTCGAGCTCTCAGTTAAAACTGGCGCTAACAGTTAACCCTGTAACAGCTGCCGATACTGCTCCTAAGCCTTCAGTTAGTAGCGGCCAGACTTCAACCCCACCACCTGCCACGCCTGCACCGGATACCACTCTTGCGCCAACTGGAGACGACACAAGCTTGGTTTCGCTGATCAGTCTTTGCGTGCTCGCTTTATCAATAGTCGGCTTTATGGTAATCCGACGTCGATATGCAACATAAGAGGGAACATCTCAAACTTCTAAGACCTATACCCGCTCCGCGAAAATTTCAAGCCAAGGAGTCTTGGGTGGAGGGGGATTTTGTTATGCGCTTCGACCCCGATCTCAGTGTAGTCAAGCGGACACCGGTTACTCGAGGAACGAGTGTCGGGACAATGTACTTTGAAGTCCAGCAATTAACCTCACAGCCAAAGCGTAAAAGCTTGTTTACCAAGAAGTCAAAACATATTAAGCCTAGCGTTCAAAGTGTACAGAAGCCTAGACTGCAGGCCAAAAGTGTTGCTCCGAAGCCTAAAACTATTGTCCGGTCGTCGGTAGTAAAAACTAATCCCAAGAAGCCAAGAGTAACAACCAAGAGGTTCGCAATCGCCTCAATCGCGGTAGTGGCTGCTGTCGCAATTGGTGTGCTTCTGTACCCAGTCTATCCCGAACTTAGCTATAGGATTTATAGCACAACTCCTGCCGCCAAGGCAGATGCCGCAAAAACTTCTCCACAAGACAAGCCAATAGATGGAAATAGACTGTGGATACCGAAGATTGGGGTTGATACCCCCATTCTTGAAGGCTCTGATCTAACGATACTGGACTCCGAAGAGGGTGTCTGGCATCAAACCGGAGGCTATGGGTACGGGAACTTTGTGCTTGCCGGTCATCGGTTTAAGTATCTGCCGCCAAATACATCGACTTTATACAACCTTGATAAGCTGGAGCAGGGAGATACACTAGCTGTTGACTGGAATGGTAAGCGAGAGATTTTTGAAGTAGAGAAGAAGCTCAAGGTCGGCGCCAAAGACATATCTATCTTGAATCCAACTTTTCAACAAACAATTACAATCTACACCTGTAGTGATGAGCAGGAAACCGAGCGCATCGTGATACGCGCTAAACCGGCTGCTGCTCGATAAAAAACCTATAGTCTATCCGTAGAACATGGTAAAATGGTTATGATAACAGGGGTGTCAGTGGCACACGTCATCGCAATTGCGAATCAAAAAGGAGGCGTTGGCAAAACTACTACCGCTATAAATTTGGCGGCTTTTTTGGCGCGCGGAAAGAAGAGGGTTCTAGTCATTGATCTCGATCCACAGGGTAATACAACAAGTGGTCTGGGTATTGATAAACAGAATGTCGACGCCACTCTTTACGATGTGCTTATGAACGGCAAGCATGCACACGAAGCTGCGCTAAGGACAAGCTACAACAGCGTTGTTGTAGTACCGGCATCCCCCGTTTTGGCAGCAGCAGAGGTTGAGCTGGTTTCGGTCCCCGAAAGAGAGTTCAAACTACGAAATGCATTAAAAGATCTACCTTACGACTACATCTTGATCGACTGCCCTCCCTCTCTTGGCTTACTTACGGTTAATGGTCTCACTGCAGCAGACTCTCTGATAATCCCTGTTCAGGCTGAGTTTTATGCTCTTGAGGGGCTGGGTCAGCTAATCCAGACAGTTCAAAGGGTGCGCAAAGCCCTCAATCCCAATCTGGATCTTCTTGGTGTACTTCTTACCATGCATAGTGGCAGAACAACCCTCAGCGCTCAGGTTCATAACGAGGTTAAAAGACATTTTCCCGACAAGGTATTTGATACCATTATCCCTCGCAATGTGAGGCTTGCCGAGGCACCAAGTTACGGCCAGCCTATCAGCCATTATGACAAATGGAGTAAGGGAGCAAGAAGTTATCATACCCTTGCAAAAGAGGTTCAAAAACGGATTAAGGTGAAGGTGGAGGCATGAGTAAAAACAGAGGGTTAGGTCGAGGTTTCGACTCTCTCATCCCAACCGAATTAGATGTGGCGGTTGCGCCGGCAGTTCAGTCGAATGATTCGGTTTTGCAGATTGAAGTCGATAAGATATCGCCTAACCCGCATCAACCAAGAACTCATTTTGATGAGGCTGACCTTAGAGATTTGGCCGATTCGATAAAGAAGCATGGAATACTGCAGCCGCTGGTTGTAAGCGATCTAGGTGACGGCAAATATGAGCTTATAGCTGGTGAGCGCCGATTAAGAGCATCAAAGCTCGCTGGATTATCAAAAGTCCCGGTTATTATTCGTAGTTTTGATCAGCAGCAAAAGCTCGAGATGGCTTTGATCGAGAATATACAGCGTTCAAACCTCAATCCCATTGAGGCAGCTGTAGCTTACAAGAAGCTTGGCGCCGAATTCAATCTAACACTCGATCAAATAGGAGAGAGAGTAGGAAAAGCTAAATCCACTATATCTAACGCTATGAGGCTCCTGCAGCTGCCTAAAGGCGCCCTGGAAGCTGTGGCACGAGGGCAAATATCCGAGGCGCACGGTCGAGCAATTCTAGCAGTTGACGACCCGCAAAGGCAGGAAGAGCTGCTTGGTGAAATTATAAATAGAGGCCTGAATGTTCGTCAGGCAGAAGAGTTCGCACGAGCAGGTCGCCAGCCAGCCACAGAAAATGAGGCAAGATCTGGGCGCCCCTCAAAAGCACCAGCCCATGACAACCCTCTTGTAGATGCACTCTCTGCATATTTGGAAACAAGAGTTCAACTTCAAACCAGGTCAAATGGTGGCAAAATAGTTATTGAATACTCAGACGATGAAGAGCTTAAGTCAATTGTAGATAGAATTAGATCTTAGAAAAAAGTTTGAATCGAGTTAAAGGGGTAAAGTCTAAGTACTACGTTTCCCACGATGTCTTCACTAGGGAGCATTCCCCATTCACGTGAGTCGGATGAGCCATTAGGCGTACGATTATCTCCAAGAACAAATATATTGCCTTCGGGAACAACAACGTCCAGCGATTCTTCGCTATACCCAGCTAAGGTGTAATTTCCTTCTATTTTGTGATTAGCGTCAGGATTATAGCCGTTGGGGTTATCGGAATTGTAAACGGTAACTTTTCCATTTTTAATGACCACTCTGTCTCCTGGCAGGCCAATTACTCGCTTAACGAAATCTAACGTCGGTTGCTTAGGGTAATGAAAAACAATGATCTCGTTTCTGTCAGGTATATATTTTTTTCCCTGAACTAGGGAAGCGGTTCGCTCAACCTTGGAAATAATTAGATAATCCGAGTCGTGGAGAGTGGGTACCATGCTGCTACCGACGACATGGTAGGCACTGAATACATAGAAGTGAAGAATAAAAATTAAGGCAGCTGGAACTAGTATCCAGCTAACGAACCAGTTTTGAGTTATCTTCTCAAAAAGCGATTCTTTCTGTTCCTGATTCCCCGAACCTTCCCCCGGGTTCATTTGAGCTGGTGGAGGCGTAGGTTGCGGCGGCATATTATTGTTAGTTGGGTTCATTAAGACTCGCTTTATCTAGTTAAGTATAGGGGGATGATCAACTCCTATCAACCTTTACGCTTATGGTTGGCATTAGGTATAATCTTTGCAATGGGAAAAAGAAATGTCGGTCGGCGAGTAGACGGCCCAGCTCGCAATACGGCCACCTCAACTCAAGAAGACAGTCTTCATGAGGAGATAAACCTTGGCGATGTTGATCCATCAGCCGAGATCAACGTGCCAAAGTGGGAGTCCAGGCCTCACCCAAAGCCGTCTAAATTTAAACTCAGTAAAAAGAAGGCGGCTTCAATTGTAGCAATAGCATTTGTTGGAGTCATTGGCTTTTTTGGCTTTAAGGCAATTATGGCTTCTCAAAGGATCGTTACTAAGAACAGTACTGGAGGAGCCCCTGTTTTAAATGGTGATATAGACCCAACCAAGCTTAAAGGTGAGGGCGACGGGCGAATTAATATTTTGATGCTTGGTATCGGTGGAGCTGGTCACGATGGGGGGACGCTTAGCGATACGATCATGGTCGCAAGCATCGACCCCAGGAATAAAACAGTCGCGATGTTAAGTATACCCAGGGATTTGTATGTAAAGATACCGAAAAATGGGTATAGCAAAATTAATAGTGCAAATAGTTATGGAGGGCCGGACTTGACCAAGGAAGTGGTTAGCGAGGTTATTGACCTGCCCATTCATTACTACGTGCAAGCAGATTTTTCCGGCTTTAAGCAAGCCGTTGATGCCGTTGGCGGGGTAGATGTAAATAATGAAACCAAACTCGTTGATACATCTTATCCTTGTGACAACAACCGGGGTTTCTGCCCATTTGTATTGCCCGCTGGCCAGCAGCATTTGGATGGTAAAACTGCCTTAAAATATGCCAGATGCCGACATGGCTCATGCGGTAATGATTTCGGACGTGCAGACAGACAGCAGGAGTTATTGGTTGCGCTTAGAGAGAAAGCACTGCAAGCATCAACCCTAACGAACCCGGTTAAAGTTGCAAAACTCATTGATAGCGTTGGAGACCATGTCAGAACCGATATGCAGCCAGCAGAGATCGAAAAACTGACAGTTCTAATAAAAGATATTGATACCTCCAAGGCGGCAGTCAAGGTGCTTAGCAACGCTCCCGATGGTCTCTTGGTTGATGGGTCTACAAAGTTTAGTGGGGCAGGTTATATTTTGATACCAAGAGCTGGAGCTTTCGATTACACCGAGATTCAAGAATTAGCGCATTCTATCTTTATAGACTCGTACCTCAAAGAGGAGAACGCGCTTGTTGAGGTTAGTTCAGTCAGTTCAGTTATGACGCAATCCATACTTAAGCAGCTCAAGGTTTATAACTACAACGCGGTTGCATCGACGACGCCCGCCGTCGGTGCATCAAAAACCAGAGTTATCGACTATACGGGGGGTAAAAAGCCTTATACGGTTCAGTATTTAGAGCGTAGATTTAGGGTGAAAGCCGAAAGGGCAACCCGCGAAAGCGCTGATTCTCAGCAAAGCCAGCCAGATGTTGCTATAATTGCAGGAAGCGACTACAAAGTAAAAGCTCGCTAATCTATGAAACAATCAATTTTAGTTATTAGACTACTGCAGGTTGTAGCTGCGATTGCAGTTCTGCTTCTTGCGCATTACGGATACGGCTGGGTTGCTGCCATAATTGTTGTGGCACAGCCGGTTTATAGATGGTTTAAAAAGAACCGAAGCTGGCCAGGCTTTATCGATATTTCCCCAGAGCTAATCTTTGGTCTAAGCATTGTGTCCTTAATATCGCTTACTCGTCCACCGATCGGGCAGTCCGTATTCCCTGTTGCTAGCCAGGCGGCTTTAGCGGCAGTTTATGCACTCTGGTTGATGTATCGTCCAAAAATTGAGGCAAATCAGCAACTTGGTCTACTGCTTGTTGGGGCTAATCAGATGCTAGCAGTAGGCTCAATATTCCTGGCTTCAGCTTACTGGGGCTGGCCAAACCTAGTAGTCGTAGTTGCTACCTGGGTAATCAGCTTCTTTAACGCATGGTGGGTTTTACAGCAGCGTGGCGAAAGGGCCGCTCAAATAATTGCTGCCTCGTGGGCCCTTGTGGCAGGCGAAATTGCTTGGATTCTACATGCCTGGCAGGTCAACTACATCATTGGCGACGGGCTTCTTATAATTCCTCAGGCATCGATTGTTACGCTAGGTGTTGGTTATTGTATGCTCAGCATTTACACAGCCCATTCCGCGAAACGGTTGAGCCGAAGGAGGCTAGTCGAATATGTTTCAATTGCAGGCGTTATACTAGCTATAGTGATCGCTGGTACAAGATGGAACGGAACAACTTAAGGAGGGATATGGAAAAAGAAGTAACTAAAAGTTCAAAAAGAGAGTTTAATAACCCAGTAAACAAGATTGTTGCACTTGCCTTAGTTTTTGGTATTTTAGGTGGTGCGTTGGGTGCATTTATATTTGTAAGATTTGGCTCTAGCATAATCCCTACAAGTCGACAGTCTATACTCGTCGAGCAAAGCTCAGCCACAATTGAGGTTGTTAAAAAAGTTTCTCCCAGCGTGGTTTCAATTACTTCAGAATCAACCGGATTTACATTCTTTGGCCAATCTCAAACAACACAGGGCGCCGGGACTGGGATAATCGCAACTAGTGATGGACTGATCATCACAAATAACCATGTCATTGAAAAAGCTACAAATCTTAGTGTCTTTACTTCTGATGGTAAAGAATATAAGAACGCTAAAGTTGTAGCTAGAGATCCTCAAAATGACCTAGCTTTTATTCAAATAGACGCGAAAAATCTCAAGCCAGCAGAGCTGGGCGATTCATCGCAGGTCAAAGTTGGTACCTCGGTATTGGCAATAGGTAACGCGCTTGGGCAGTATGAGAATACGGTAACGCAGGGGATTATATCTGGTCTCGGAAGGCCTGTTGTCGCTGGAGATTCCCAGGGAGGAAGTGTTGAGCAGTTGCAAAACCTTTTCCAGACGGATGCAGCTATTAATCCTGGTAATTCCGGTGGACCGCTCATTGATCTAACAGGCAAAGTTATAGGAATCAATACAGCGGTGGCAGGCAATGCTCAAGGCATTGGGTTTGCTATCCCAATCAATCAGGCGAAAACGGCTCTTACTAGCGTAAAATCAGAGGGCAAGATAGTTAAACCATATTTGGGGGTTCGATACATCCCAGTTACTAAGGAGTTGGCGAGTCGTAATAATCTAGGCGTTTCTAACGGGGCTTACATCAATGGTGACGACCAGAACCCCGGCATAGTTGCGGGTAGCCCTGCGGCAGAAGCTGGCCTCAAAGAAGGGGACATCATTTTAAAGGTTGATGGCAAGGTAGTTGATGAGCAGAATCCACTAAGCGTTATTATCGGCGAGAAGAAAGTTGGCGATAGAGTAAAGCTGACAATATATCGTGACGGAAAAGAACAAACTATTGAGGTCACGTTAAAGGAAGCCCCACAAGCACAATAGAGCCACTCATTAGCCAATAATTAATTATCTTCAAAATCTATTGAATATAGATAAAAAAGAAATAATATGTGGTTACATTGTTGATCACCAATGGTCTGTCCTCAAACAAGGGAGTAGGAATGCACCGTTTGATTGCCGTACTGGTAGTATTGGTTTTTTGCCTCTCCTCCGGTTCAGCGTTTGCATCGGCTAGAGGGGCATCACCGTCTAATTCACTGGCGGCTACCTCAATCCTGAGCGCAAAGACGTCGCGTGTCACGTATCCGCCGAGCTATAAGCCCAAGAAGGTTGTTATCCCTGCGTACTGGGTTTACCGAATTGTGAAGTGCGGCGGGGGTGGGTACTTGGGGTACATCAGCTCAGCTGGATGGAAGTGGTATCAGAGGGCCGTGTCGGTTACGTTTGGTTGCATCCTAGCTATTTAAAAAAATTGGGGCCGGCTTCGGTCGGCCCCAATATAAACGGAAGATAAAATGAAATATTTCAAAACAACAGCATACATAGCTGCCACTTTGATTTTTGCTTATTGGATGCTGACTGGGGCAATAGGAAGTATTAGTGGGTGGTTTGCTGCATTGATCCTGGTTCTGATTGGCGTATATCGGGTATTTCACCTAAGCAGAAACCGAGAATGAAGTAATCCTGTTCTATCGGCTTAAGGCCTTTTGATGAAGCTAATTTGGTTAGATTGTCGTGCTGCCAGGGGTCACATTCGGTAAAAAGGAAACCGCTTTCTTCAAGATGGTTGGGCAGACCCTCGATAAATTCCCTGTATATATCCAACCCATCCTTGCCACCGAATAAAGCAACCGCCGGCTCTTGTTTCACCTCAGGCATTAAATCGGCTTCATCTTCAAGGTATGGGAGATTGGTCACGACTGTAGTGAATCTTTCTTGCCCAATATTAGCCCAGAGATCAGATTCAACAAAATGAATATCGACAGAATGTTGTTTTGCGTTTTGTTTTGCGACTTCAAGTGCTCCACCAGAAACATCAGTCGCCCAGATTTCAATGTCTGGGCGATATTTCTTTATTGAGATGGCGAGTGCGCCGCTACCTGTACCTATATCGATCAACTTTGAAGATTTGGGCGCATATTTGATGGCCCACTCAACCATTTTTTCTGTTTCGATCCGTGGAGTTAAAACTCTCTTATCGATATAAAAGTCTAAACCATAAAATTCTCGCTTATTGGTGAGGTGAACAAGGGGGACACGTTGCCTCCTTTTGTTGATGAGCTCCATGAATTTCTCGGACTGCTCTTTGGTCAGTTCGTACTCTGGGTGGGCAAAAGCCCAGCTTCTTGGTTTATCGATTATCTTCTCGATTAACAAAGACGTATCAATGTGCTTGCTCTCAATTTTGGCTCGGCGCAGTACTTTTTCGCCAAGTTCCTGAGCCTCTTTGATTGTCATTAAGCTCCGGCCTCTGCAAGCTTTCGCCTAAGGTCCTCCTGCTGTAATGACTCAATCATATCTGTGATTTCGCCATCCATGTATTGAGGTAACCCGTGCTGAGTCCTGCCAATTCGATGATCGGTGATGCGGTCTTGAGGGAAATTGTAAGTCCTAATCTTTTCACTTCTGTCTCCAGTACCAATCTGTGCCAGTCGTGCTTCGCGGTTGGCCGCGTGTTCTTCTTCAAGCTTCTTTGCAAGTAAGCGTGAACGAAGAACTCCCATGGCTTTCTCCTTATTCTTGAGCTGGCTTTTCTCGTCCTGCATCGCCACGACTATTCCGGTGGGAACGTGAGTTATCCTCACTGCAGAGTCGGTGGTGTTTACGCTTTGACCGCCGTTGCCGCTTGATCTGTATACATCAATGCGTAGGTCACTTGGGTTTATATGCAGCTCTGTCTCTTCAACTTCTGGCAAAACTGCTACAGTTACGGTTGATGTATGAACCCTGCCTTGGCTTTCGGTTGCAGGAACTCTTTGAACACGATGCACCCCGGATTCATATTTCATTTCGGAATAAACGTCTTTACCGTGGATCTCAAATACTATTTCTTTAAACCCTCCGACGTCACTTGGACTTTCGCTATCTAATTCGACCTTCCAGCCTTTATTCTCTGCGTGACGAGCGTACATGCGGTACAGTTCGGCAGCAAACAGGGTTGATTCGTCGCCTCCGGCACCAGCTCTAATCTCAACTATTACATCTTTTTCATCATTCGGATCTTTTGGTACTAAAGCAAGCTTTAATTTTTCTTGGTTGTCATCTAACTTTGCTTGAAGAGTGGGTTTTTCTGCAGCAGCTAATTCTGCCATTTCGGGGTCATTTAGAGTTTCGAGATCGTCGCTCAGCTGCTTTCGCTCATCATATAAGTCAATAAGTGGCTTAATCTCAGTCTGCCGTTTGGCAAGCTTTACGTACTCGGGCGTACCAAACAAGCTGCTATCCATGAGTTGTTGCTGCAGCTCGTTATATTCACTTCGATATTTTGATTCAGTTGCATCCATATCTTTTCCCATCATAACAAAACAGCGCTCTAATGTTTAAAGCGCTGTTAGTAAAAAATATTTAAGATTCTTTTGAGTCTGCTTCTTTTTCTAAGGCAGCGTCTGCTGACTGATCAACCGTTTTCTGCTCGAGTTCATCAGCTATATTCTTTAATTCAGCATCATTTTCGGCAGGAGTCTCAGCTTTCTCGGCCTTCTTTTTGCCGGAGGCTTTAGCAGCTTCAGCAGCTTTTCGTCGAGCTTCGAATTTCTCAACACGCCCAGCAGTGTCTACAAGCTTCTGCTTACCGGTGTAAAATGGGTGACAGTTTGAACAGATTTCAACTGTGATGGACTCTACAGTTGAACGCGTCACAAAGTCGATGCCGCAGCCGTTGCAGTGCACCTTTGTATCAAAAAGTTGTGGATGAATGCCTGATTTCATAACCCAAGTAGTGTATCTGATAATTGGCTTTAGGTCAAGGAGGGCTCCCCACCAAAGTCCATGCTTGATTGATGAAGCTTTTTCTGTTACAGTTACTAGGTCAAATCAATGAACGTAGCAACCTGTTCAATATCCTCCGCACTCGCGGCGAGCAGGCAAAGCCAAAAGGAGAAATATGGCAGACACAAACGTCAAGGAATTACTTGAGGCCGGTTCGCATTTCGGCCATCAGACCAGGCGCTGGAACCCAAAAATGCGCCAATACATCTTTGGTGCTCGGGGTGGTGTTCACATCATCGACCTAACCAAAACTATCAACTATCTAAATGACGCAAAGAAATTTGCTCAGGAAACAACTGAAAATGGTGGGAAGGTGCTTTTTGTGGGAACAAAGCGCCAAGCTCGATCAATTGTTCGAGACGAGGCAATAGGGGCAAAGATGCCTTATGTTACCGAACGCTGGCTTGGTGGGATGCTTACAAACTTTCGCACAATCGAGGGACGAGTAAAGAGACTCAAAGAGCTCGAAGCTGGGCTTGAGAGTGGTGACTTTGCCAGTAAGTACAACAAGAAGGAAATTCTTGACCTAACAAATGAAAAAGAAGCTCTGGAGAAAGTTTTCGGTGGTATTAGAGATATGGCAGTTTTGCCAACGGCTATCTTTGTGGTGGACACGGTTAGAGACGATATTGCTGTAAGCGAGGCAAGAAACCTCAACATCCCTGTCATTGCTATTGTCGATACTAACTCAAATCCAGAACTTGCTGATTACCCAATTCCGGCAAATGATGACGCAATTAAATCGATCAAACTTATTACATCTCAGATTGCTGAAGCCGCTTCAAACGGTGCTTCAACCTTTGCCAAGAAGGCAGCCGAAGCTCCAAAAGACGAGCAGGAAACAGATTCAAAGTAGCTCTGCAAAAGCAGTCGCTATGGTAAACTAACAAGAGGAGAAAACGTTGAGCGTTAGCGTTGAAGATATAAAAAAATTACGAGATATGACAGGCGCCGGAATGATGGATGCCAAGAAGGCATTAGTCGAGGCCAACGGAGATATTGATGGCGCTGTTGAAGCTCTTCGCAAGAAGGGTGCTGCTAGCGTTGCTAAGCGAGCTGGTCGTGAGGCAAAAGCGGGTATTGTTGAAAGCTACGTCCACGGTGATCGTATTGGTGTTTTAGTTGAGGTCAACTGCGAGACAGACTTTGTTGCCCGAACTGAGGACTTCAAGAATTTTGCGCATGATGTTGCTATGCATATTGCTGCTTCTGCACCAGAGTATCTTAATCCCGAGAGCGTTCCCGAGGCCGTTGTTAGTAAAGAGCGTGAAATATACTCCGCGGAGGTAGGCGATAAGCCCGCGGAGATTCTAGGCAAGATCGTTGACGGTAAGCTCGCCAAGTATTACGAAACAGTTTGTCTTACAAAACAGCCGTTCATCAAAGACCCAGATAAAAAAATCGAGGATATTACTACGGAAGTAGCTGCAAAGCTCGGGGAGAACGTCGTCATCCGCCAATTTAGTCGTGTTGAACTAGGAGGGGCCTTATAAATGGTTGCTGCAATCGTCAAACAGGCTGATCCGCGTATGGATAAGGCAATCGAGCACCTTAAAGAGGATCTCAATAGCTTAAGGACTGGTCGTGCTCAAACATCACTGGTTGAGAGTCTAACAGTTGAGCAATTTGGCCAGCAGATGATGTTAAAGGCGGTTGCAACCATTACCACCCCTGACGCTCAAACAATTGCGATTAGCCCTTGGGACAAAAATTTAGTTGCACCAATTGAAAAGATGCTTCGTGAGACTCAATCACTGGGCTTAAACCCATCTAGTGACGGAAACGTAGTTCGGCTAAATGTGCCACCAATGACAGAGGAGAGAAGGCGAGAGATAGTTAAGGATCTTGGACAAAAAGTAGAAAGTGCAAACATCGCTCTACGAAATATCCGTCACGATGTGTTGAACGAAGTTAAACGACTTGCTAAGGCTGGTGAAGCAACTCAAGACGATGAACGATATGCCGAACAAGAGCTAAACAAGAAAATTGATTCCTACAAGAAGCAGATTGATGGCATAGCTAAGGCTAAAGAGGCCGAGGTAATGACAGTTTAGAGATGATCTCTAAAGCGCCAGAACATGTAGCCATTATTCCGGATGGCAATCGCCGCTGGGCAGAGAAAAATGGCCTCACAACGAAAGATGGTCATAAAGAGGGATACGAAAACTTAAAGAGGATAGCCGATTTGGCTTTTGCAAAAGGAGCCAGGTATCTGACGGCGTATACTTTTTCGACCGAAAACTGGTCTCGAGCAGAGGACGAAGTAGGCTATTTGATGAAGATGGCTTCCTGGGTAGTTAAGGAAGAAGCGGGTGACTATCACAAAAAAGGTATTCGCCTACGGTTTTTAGGGTCTCGAGATGGGTTGGAGCCTAGTTTAGTAGACGGCCTCAAAGCCGCCGAGGAGTTAACAGCGCACAATACAAACGGTACAATTTGTATTTGCTTCAATTATGGTGGCCGTCGCGATGTGGTTGATGCGGTTAATCGCATGTTAGATAGTGGTGTTAAGTCGGTTGACGAAGAATCGATGCCAAACTGGTTGTCTACACATGGTATTCCTGACCCCGACTTAGTTATTAGGACTTCGGGCGAACATCGGCTAAGCAACTTTTTAGTTTGGGAATCAGCTTACAGCGAAATGTATTTCGCCGATTGCCTCTGGCCAGATTTCAACGAAAATGAACTCAATAAGGCAATTGAAGATTTTAACCAGCGCCAACGTCGCTTTGGCGCCTAATTAATCTGCACTAGTCTGCTACAATATTGTTAATGAATTTAGTTGTGCTCTTAGCAATTATTCTAATATTTGGGTTCTTGGTATTCATCCATGAGCTGGGGCACTTTCTGGCAGCACGACGAGCTGGGGTCGAAGTCCATGAGTTTGGGTTTGGGTTCCCGCCAAAAATCTATGGAAAACAGGTTGGCCGCACTGAGTATTCTATAAACTGGCTACCGCTTGGTGGGTTTGTAAAACTAAAAGGCGAAAATCTCACAGATACATCTAAGGGTAGTTTTGGTGCCACCTCCTTTAGGAATAAAACCAAAATCCTTTTTGCCGGAGTGGCAATGAATGCGCTGCTTGCCTATGTGATCTTGATTGGCCTCGCATGGACGGGATTGCCACCTGTTATTCAAAATCAATACAGCTATGGGCAGCCGACTTATGCTCAGGAAAAGCAGGTAATGGCGGTTGGGGTGTCCGAAGATTCTCCAGCCCAACAGGCCGGGATTGAGCGAGGCGACATAATATTGACTGCTAATGGCAGTAAGCTTACAAGCGAAACAGACTTACTCACCTTTACAAAAGTAAATGCAGGCGAAAAGGTTGTTCTTACGGTTGAGCAAGATGGTCAGGTTAAAGAGGTAAATGTCAAGCTTCGGGAGCCAACTAACAACGAAGGGGCGTTGGGCATAACTCCATTTCAAACTTACCTGCTCCAATACAATTTTGTAGATGGGATTATTACTGCAACAGGAATTACAATTCAGCTGGCTGTCGGCACAATAGCGGCATTTGGAAATCTAGTTGTCGGACTATTTACTCAAGGAACAGTCAGTGAGCAGGTTGCTGGTCCAGTAGGTATATTCGTCCTCCTTAGTAACGTTCTCAATTTCGGTATACCATATGTGCTAATATTTGTTGTCTCTATATCCATTTCTCTTGCGGTAATTAATGCGATGCCACTGCCGGCACTTGATGGGGGTAGGTGGGTGATGGCGGCGGCTCAGAAAGTGTCTAAGAAACAAATGTCAGAAAAAACGGAAGGTATTATCCATACTGTCGGTTTCGTGGCGCTGATCGCTTTAATGATTGTAGTCACTTTCTTCGATATTAAACGGTTCGGATAATGAGCGACACAATCAATCTGCGATTAGTCCCATGGAAGCCATACCAAGCCCTGCTGGTATTTATCCTGCCATTTGTGGTGCTACCAGTTTTAGCACTAATTAGCCTTGGAATTCTCTCAAACTTTTATCCACCCATAGATGCTTATTTAAATCTGTTAAATTCTGGTGATCCAAGGGCTAGCTTCTCACTGGTCATTTTTGATGCCCTCATGTCATACGTTCTTATTGGTTTTTATCTCAAAAAATACAATGCAAGCTGGCGCGATTTAGGATTTAGAAGATTCTCCCCGATTAAGGCGATAGCTACAGTCTTATTGATGCTAGCAATTTTTGTTATAGGTATTGAGCTTATTTACCAGCTCGTTCAGTTTTTACTACCCGGGTTTGACCCAAATCAAGCCCAAGAGAATGAGTTTACTGGTGCGGCTCCTCAATTCAAACTGTTTAGCCTGCTTGCATTAGTTATATTCCCACCTTTAGTAGAAGAGGCAATCTTTAGGGGTTTCATGTTTCCAGCGTTTTCGAAAAGATTGGGATTGATCGGAGGGGCACTTGCATCTAGTGTTTTGTTCGGACTCGCTCATATGCAAGCAAACATTATCGTGTACACGTTCTTTATTGGTCTGGTACTATGTTTCTTGTACGCACGTACAGGATCAATAATCCCCGGGATCATTCTCCATATGATCAACAACTACCTCGCCTATATGGCAATAAGTCAATCATGAGATATTCAAAACTATTCACAAAGACATCCAAGGAAGCTCCTCGTGATGAGGAGTCAAAGAGTGCTCAGTTACTAATTAGAGGCGGTTTTATTCACAAGGAAATGGCAGGGGCATACGTAATGCTGCCTCTCGGGTTGAGAGTTTTCAATAAGATAGTAGCAATTATTCGAGAAGAGATGGATGCTGCCGGTGGCCAGGAGTTATTTATGACTTCTCTTCAACCGAAAGATGTTTGGGAGAAGAGTGGGCGCTGGGACGATAAAGTTGTTGATGTGTGGTTTAAGACTAAGTTAAAAAATGGGTCCGATGTTGGACTAGCAAATACGCACGAAGAGGCTATTGCAAATATGATGAAGGAACACATTCACTCCTACAAAGACCTGCCCGTATATGCATATCAGTTCCAAACTAAAATGCGAAACGAATTGCGTGCAAAAAGCGGTATCATGCGAACTAGAGAGTTTATCATGAAGGATCTTTATTCGTTTAGTCGTGACGAAAAAGAGATGAACGAGTTTTACGATAAAATGAAAGATGTTTACAAGAGAGTCTTCGACCGTGTCGGCCTTGGCGATAGCACATATCTGACTTATGCCAGTGGGGGAAGTTTTAGCAAGTTCTCTCATGAGTTTCAAACAATCACTGATGCTGGTGAAGATACAATATTCGTGGATCGAGATAAAAAGGTTGCCATTAACGAAGAAGTTTATAGTAACGAGGTAATTGATCAGCTGAAACTGGATAAAGATAAACTCGAAAAAGTTAAGGCATCGGAAGTTGGCAACATATTTCAGCTTGGGACCAAGTATTCGGAAGCTTTAGGATTAAAGTATTCTGACGAGAAGGGTGAGCTACGCCCGGTAATTATGGGAAGTTATGGAATCGGCCCGGCTAGAGTGATGGGAGTTATCGCAGAGTTATTTGGGGATGAAAAAGGATTGGTGTGGCCAGAAGCGGTCAGCCCATTTAAGGTTCAAATTGTTCGCATTGGTAACGACGAAAATGTATTCACAGCCGCCGATAAGCTTTATGCAGAGCTTGAAGACGTTGGTATTGAAGTCCTGTATGATGATCGAGATTTTTCTGCCGGTCAGAAGTTTGCAGACGCGGATTTGATTGGTGCACCCGTTAGGCTAACAGTCAGCACGAAAACTCTCGAAGCAAACTCAATCGAAGTAAAGAAGCGTACAGAAGAAAATAGCGAAAACGTACAAATATCAAAAGTGGTTGCAGAAGTTAAGTCGCTATTTAAAGCCTAGCACTAACTTCTTACTCCTGATAAACTATATCAAGATGGTAATGCTGGTAGGTTAATTGTTTGATCGACTTTTAGGCCGATTTTCTCAAGATATCGGTATTGATTTAGGTACTGCGAACACATTGGTGTATGTTCGTGGGCAGGGAATTATTATCAACGAACCAAGTGTTGTTGCGATCAACACAAATACAAACCAGGTTCTGGCAATTGGTGACGAGGCCAAAAAGATGGTGGGGAGGACTCCCGCTAGTATTGTCGCGACGCGGCCACTGGTTGATGGTGTGATTAGTGACTTTGAGATTACAGAGCAGATGCTTAGGTATTTTATCGATAAGGTTCATAAGCAAAAATGGAATTTACTAGCTAGGCCGAGGGTTGTTGTCGGTATTCCTTCTGGAGTAACTGAGGTTGAGCGACGCGCGGTGGAAGATGCAGCTACTAATGCCGGTGCGCGACATACTTTTTTGATTGAGGAGCCGATGGCTGCCGCTATAGGAAGCCGGCTGCCGATTCAAGACCCTGCCGGTTCTATGATCGTCGATATCGGGGGTGGTACAACCGAAGTTGCTGTTATTTCATTGGGAGGAATCGTTGCCTCTCGCAGTATTCGCATCGCCGGAGATGAGCTAAGTGAGGACATCATCAAGTTTGCTCGAGATGAGTTCAATCTGTCTATTGGTGAACGAACAGCTGAGAACATTAAAATAAAGGTCGGTTCTGCGTATCCGCTTGAAGCGTCAAAGTCAGTTCCAATGAGAGGGCGTGATCTGGTGACAGGCCTCCCAAAAGAGATTCAAGTTACAAGTGAACAGATACGCAAAGCTTTAAGTAGAAGCGTTAGGGAAATTATCGAAGCCGTTAAGCTGACTATTGAGGAGACGCCTCCAGAGCTGGTGGCGGATATTCTAGAGCGGGGTATTGTGCTAGCGGGAGGAGGAGCACTATTGAAGGGGCTAGATATGTTGCTTCATCAACATACTAAGATGCCTGTGCATATTGCTGATGACCCGCTTACTGCAGTCGCTAGAGGCACCGGTTTAGTACTAGAGGACCTCGATTCTTTGAAGGAAATTCTAGTACCAAGCCAGCTCGGTTCGGGGATGAGGTAGGTTATGAGGAGGATGAGCAAAGCTCAACAAAGAATGATTCTGTTGATGGCGGGAGCAGTCACTTTGGTTGTTTTGGGTATGGTCGGACTTTTAGGACCAGTTAAAAATCTATTTGGAGCAGCATCAAAGCCTTTTGCTTCTGGTTTTAGTGGCATCGGATCAAATCTTGCAGGAGGTTGGGATGTTGTTACATCAGCCAGCTCCTTGGCTTCCGAGAATCAGCAATTAAGGTCGGAGGTTGCATCTCTTAAGCAACAGGTTGCTCAAAACGTTGAGCTTAAGTCTCAGAACGACGAACTCCGAAAACAGCTTGGGGTTGGATCGGTTAGGCCGGATGCTCTGATTGCAGCGGAAGTAATCGGATACCAACCAGACAACTACCGTCAGTTTATTACGATTGGTAGAGGTAGTCGCGATGGCGTAAAAAAAGGAATGGCGGTAGTTTCTCAGGGTTCACTCGTCGGCACAATACAAGAAGTCAATTCAACAACTTCAAAAGTATTTTTGATTATTGACCCTAACTTTAGGGTAACTGCCCTAGACCAAACCGCTCCTAATAGACCAAGTGGCACGATTCATGGGCAAATCGGGAGTGGGTTGATCATGGACAAGATTGCCCAAAACGAAAATGTCCAGCCTGGTGACACGATCGTAACTAGCGGAACTGGAAGCGAAATCCCTAAGGGGCTGATAATTGGCAAAGTTCAAACGGTGGATAAAAAAGATAACGGTGTTTTCCAAACAGCTCAGGTTACTTCTGACGTCGTATTTAATCGGCTTGAGGTTGTGTATGTCGTATCTAGACCATAGGGGGTATTGTTGAAGTCTTTCTTGGTATTGGCATTGGTTTTGTTGGTGGCAGTAGTGCAAGTGACCATTTTTGGTCAGTGGCGCCCTTTTGGTGTAATGCCAAATTTGATGCTTATTCTGGTTGTCTGCTTGGCTCTTTGGGGCTCGGCATCCACTGCCCTGGCTGGAACTATTCTTGGGGGCTTAATACTTGATATTGCAAGTGGCGCAGATTTTGGCCTTAGAACAGCATTTTATGCAGTGGTAGCACTTGCAGTTATCGCAGCTAGGCAGCTCGGCCTTCATTCAGATTCTATCCTCAGTGCCGTTGTACTTGTGATGTTCGGAACGATTCTCTTCGACGCAGCTGTTCTTTCAACAATTCCCAGAATGGACACCAACTGGTCGTATGTGATCACGATAACTGGCTGGCAAATAGTGGTTAACAGCGTAATTATGTTAATTGTTTTCGGTGGCAAAGTCTTATTTACCGATAGACGAACTAGAATCAACACAGAGTTGAAACGAAAGTCTTGGCTATGAGTAAGGAGCCATTGTTCGGATTTGCGGGTGAGCAACGACCTCAAAAGGGTAGACCCACGATTAAAAGAGATAAGGGTGGCCACGAAAAATGGTCCGAGGCAATCTTGCCTGCAGATGCCGAAGCTGGTGTTATTGAAACGCCTACAAATCGTAAGCCTTTGATAATCATTGCGGCAATCGTTCTTGTTGGAATGGCAATACTGGCGGTTCAACTTTTTAGGTTGCAAATACTGGAAGGAGAGAGAAACCTGGGATTAGCTGATGGCAACAGGCTGCGCCAGCAGACCAACCGAGCTCCTCGAGGAGTAATTTATGATCGAAATAATATGCCATTAGTTACAAATCTAGCAAGCTCTGACGTATCTGTAACTCCGAGTTTGTTGCCGAAGAAAGATTCTGAAAGGCAGCAAATATATGCAAAGGCTGCTTCAATTCTGGGCATCAGCCAGCAAGAGGTCGAAGCTAAGGCAGAGAAAGCTTGTATTGACGCAGAGATAGCAAAGAAAACAAAATCTGATCAAGCAAAGTTTAAATGTCTATCATCGCCTCAACCAGTGTTAATCTCAACGGGCATTGAGAGAGAAAAATATTTAGCTTTCGATCAGTCATCGAACGAACTAAGGGGATTTAACCTAGAAGAAAACCCAATTAGAGAGTACAAAGATGAGGGACTTTTGGGCGCAATTATGGGTTACACGGGTAGAGTGACTCAAGAAGATCTCAAACAAGATCGTACATATTCGGCAACTGATCTCAATGGCAAACTAGGGGTCGAGAAACAGTATGAGGAAATACTAAGAGGTCAAAATGGAAGTGAACAAACAGAGGTTGATGCTAGTGGCCGCCCTATCAAGCTATTAAGCGCCAAGCCGGCGGTCTCGGGTGACAATCTTGTTCTGTCAATTGATATGGAGCTCCAGAAGCAGATGACAGATGCAATTAAAAAGCAGATGGACGCTAGCGGGAGCAAACAGGCGGCAGGTGTCGCGCTGAACGCTAAGACGGGCGAAGTTTTGGCGGCAGTTAATTTGCCCAGTTATGATAATAACCTTTTTGCTAAGGGTATTTCACAAAAAGACTACAATAAGCTTGTAAATGACTCAGCACAGCCGCTATTTAATAAAGTTTTCGGAGGAGCGTATCCTGTCGGGTCTATCATAAAGCCTCTAATTGGCTCGGCGGCTCTTCAAGAAAAGGTAATTAATACTAATACAAGCGTAGAGGATAAGGGAGCGCTTGAGATACCTAACCGATACGATCCAAACATAAAATATACCTTTAGATCTTACGAAAGACATAGTGCTATTGGCGTGGTTAATGTAACAAGGGCAATTGCGCTAAGTTCAAATGTATTCTTTTATACCGTTGGGGGAGGTTATGCTAATATTGGTGGCTTAGGTGTAAATAGGCTAACTAATTACTATTCAAAGTTTGGAATTGGCAAGAAAACGGGGGTGGATATCCCAGAAGAAACGGCGGGCACATTACCAACCCCCGAACTCAAAAAGAAAACTACAAAGGAAGACTGGTACCTGGGTGATACATACAATATTTCGGTAGGCCAAGGTGATCTTAGGGCTTCACCTCTGCAGATGGCGGTGGCAACGGCGGCAGTTGCAAACGGTGGCCAAGTCATGAAGCCGCATGTGCTTAAAGAAGTGAAGGATTCATCAGGTAGAACAGTAAAAAAGATTGAGCCCCAGGTTGTCCAAAAAGACTTTATATCTCAAGAAAATCTTAACGTTATCAAACAGGCGATGAGGCAGGTTGTATCCGCCCCATATGGCACAGCTTGTTGTCAGATTGAAAGAGAAGTACCTGTTGCTGTCGCAGCAAAAACCGGCACAGCGGAAACTGACCCAAATGGGAAGAGGAAGCCTCACGCTTGGTTTACCGCGTTTGCTCCCTATGATGACCCTCAAGTAGTAATGGTAGTGTTGATAACAAATTCTGGCGAAGGGGCGCAATTTGCTGCACCGGCGGTAAGGGAAAGTCTCACCTGGTGCTTCAAGCGACCAGGTGGGTGCGTGAAGCCTTAAAGCCACAAGCTTTTTAGTGAAAAAGACATTTTCTTTGGCTTCCCCAAGCCAAAAAATTGTTAATATTTTATATTGACAAAGTTAACTATTGACCCGGTATTTACACTAGGCGAAAATACGTACATCGCAAACGCTAAGGTTGTATATATCTAGGCAAATACGTCTCGGAGCTAGCTCCGGGGATTTTTTTCACCCCTTCTCTTAGCGAACAAAGATAGGAAGGTATTTTTATGAGTACAAACATTTCTAAGAAAGAATTTTACTTAACCAAAGAAGGTATCGATAAACTCAAAAGCGAGCTCGATGATTTGGTACATCAACAGCGCCCAAAGGTTGCGCAAGAACTTAAAGAGGCTAAAGAGCAGGGAGATTTAAGCGAGAACTCTTCTTGGGATACGGCTAAGGATCACCAAGCATTCGTTGAAGGTCGAATTGCCGAGGTAGAGCAGATTCTCCGCAACGCGGTTGTTATTAAGCCTAAGGCGGGAGGTAAAGTTAGCATCGGTTCAACTGTCCACCTGGAAATTGAAGACGGCAAGCAGATCTATACAATTGTAGGATCTACAGAAGCGAACCCAAGCGAGGGTAAAATATCCAATGAGTCTCCAATCGGCCAGGCCTTGATGGGAAAAGCCAAGGGTGAAGAGGTGAGCATTACAGTACCGACTGGCGAGATGACTTACAAAATTGCCCACATTGAGTAAGGATAACGACTGATATCAAGAAAACGGCCCCGCAAAGGGCCGTTCTTGATTTAAAGAAACTGTCTTTTAAGATACAATTATCCTTATGACAAAGCCCAAAAGCAGTTACTGGTTAGATATTGCAGCTGATGAAATAATCAAACGATATTCAAAAGGCGAAATAGTAGTGTCGAGCGGCATTTCGCCTTCAGCTTCCTATCATATTGGCCACTTCCGAGAGATTATGACAGCGGAAGCTCTATCTTGGGCGGTTAATCAACGAGGGCGTAAAGCCAGGCATTTACACGTCGTCGACAATTTTGATCCGCTAAGAAAATGGTATGACTTTCTTCCGGCAACAGATCAGGATTATGCCGGACAGCCTCTGTCGCTGATTCCAGACCCTTATGGCAAATGCCATGATTCGTATGCTGATCATTTTTACGCCGCCTTTAAAGAATCCCTCGATCCGATGGGTATTCACCCAGAAATCATACTGAGCTACGAAGACCTGTACAGTACAGACAGGATGACGAAGTATATCGATCTAGCTCTCCAGAATGTCGATAGAATCAAAAAGGTGTATGAGGAGAAGTCTAATAGGGAGCTTGACGCAGAATGGACTCCAGTGTGGGTTATCGGCAAATCGGGGGCTTTTGAAAAGGGCAGTTTATCAACATGGGATAAAAATGCACAGACTATTAATGGACAGCCATATAACAACGGCCGAGGCAAGCTTGACTGGCGGCTTGATTGGCCCGCAAGGTGGGCTGAGCTTGGCGTAAACGTTGAACCGTTTGGAGCGCAAGAACACGGTGCTTCCGGGGGCTCTTACGATACCTCCAGCCAGTTCGCAAAAGAGATATTTGGCATAGATCCCCCATATGACGCTGCGAGATATGGGCATATCCACAGACCTGGCGAGAATGTAAAAATGAGCTCATCCAAAGATAATGTGGTTACTCCTAAGGAAGCTCTTGAAATTATGCCGGCTGAAATTTTGCGGTATTTTATCGTCAGAAGCCGCCCCGAGAAAAAGATATTTTTCGACTCAGGTCAGGGATTATATAACCTTATTGATGAGTTCGCGGCAGCTCAATCTGACGAGCAGCATGAGTTTCGTGATGCCTACAACTTCGCTGTAGCGGGGTCGAAAAAGCATGTAATCTCTAGTATTCCGTTTAAGCATCTTGTTCAGGTTTATCAGGCAGCTCAGGGTGATTCTAAAGATGCATTAGAAGTGTTAAGACGAACGGGGTATTCACAGCAAGTCGACAGTGAGAAAGACGTTATTGAGTCGGAGCTTGAATTTGTAAGCAACTGGCTCAAGAAGTATGCGCCGGTAGAAATTAAGTTTGAGGTTCAAGACAAACTTCCCAAGGTTGATCTTACCGACAGCCAAAAAGATTTCTTAGTAGCATTAGCGAGGAAGATTACCGAAAACCCTACTGACGATGGACAGAAAATGCACGAGCTTATATATGATGCAAAGGACGAAGTTGGTATCGAGCCAAAGATGGCTTTCCAAGCTATTTATCGAGTAGTTTTGGCCAAGGATTATGGCCCTAAAGCAGGATGGTTCCTTGCCAGTCTAAATAGTGAATGGTTAGTTGACCGGCTCAACTTAAAGTCATAGAACCAATTCATTTTTGGCTTAAACAGGCTTATAATTAATTTATGATTGATATCAAAAACCTTCGGCAAAATCCCGATATCTACAAAACTTCGTCAAAAGCCAGAAACATTTCGGTCGATATTGACCACATTTTGGATCAAGACAAACGACGACTTGAACTACTTTCTCAGGTGGAGGAACTCCGCGCAAAGCTCAATGTAAAAGGAAGGCCATCACACGATGAGCTTGAGCAGCTTCAGAAAGATAAGAGGAATCTTGAGCCTTTAGAAAAAGAACTTGCAGAGCTGGAAGCAACGCTAAATGAGGGGTTGTCGCTAATCCCAAACATCCTTGCCGAAAATACGCCCGAGGGTGGTGAAGAGGATAACCGACAGGAGAAAACTTGGGGGGAAGCAAATCAGCCAGATTTCCAGGTTAAAGATCATGTTGAGCTTGCGGAGTCGAAAGGGTGGCTTGACTTCGAGCGAGGGGCAAAGGTCGCGGGCTCAA
This sequence comes from uncultured Candidatus Saccharimonadales bacterium, assembly GCA_964423965.1. Classification (GTDB taxonomy): domain Bacteria; phylum Patescibacteriota; class Saccharimonadia; order UBA4664; family SCTI01; genus CAZWEJ01. The sequence continues at coordinate 4,535 of CAYRGI010000003.1, read as the reverse complement.
AATTCTATTTCTTTAAAGGTGCTGCTGTTCGACTAGAGATGGCTGTTATCAAGATGGCAATGGATCTGCTTGAAAAAGAGGGTTTCACTCTGGTGAGCGTTCCTCATCTTGCAAATACAAGAACAATGAATGGCACTGGCTTTAATCCAAGGGGCGACGAACAGCAAATTTACGAGATAAAGGACGAGGATCTAAATCTGATTGCCACAGCCGAGATTCCGCTGACTGGGTACCACGCAGACGAGATCATCGACCCTCAGGCGCTTCCTATCCTATACGTTGGGTACAGTCCATCCTATCGCAGAGAAGCTGGCGCATACGGCAAGTACAGCAAAGGGCTTTATAGGGTTCATCAGTTCAATAAGCTCGAGATGTATGTTTTCTGCATGGCAGATGACAGCGACCATTGGCATCAAAAGCTTGTTGAGATTGAAGAGCAGATTTGCCAACTTCTCGAGATCCCTTATCGATTAGTCCGAATTGCCGCAGGTGATTTAGGTGCCCCAGCATATAAAAAGTACGATGTAGAGTATTGGAGTCCTGTAGAAAATCAGTATCGAGAGCTGATGAGTTGTTCAAACGTTACAGATTATCAGTCCAGGAGACTAAATATTCGTACTCGCGCCGAAGACGGCAGGCCCGAATTGGTTCATACTTTGAATGGGACGGCTGTTGCCTTTAGTAGAGTTTTTATTGCACTACTTGAAAATCACCAGGATGCCGAAGGTAATGTCCACTTACCCGAGGCTTTGCAAAAGTATTACGGCGGCGGGGTTCTCTAGCCGCGAAAGGAGGACGCATGATCAAGCTTCAAATAACGGGGCGTCACTACGAACTAGACGACAAAATTGTCGAATATGTTGAGAAAAAGATCGGACACTTAGATAAGTACCTCCCTAAAGATCACCCCGCGACCAAAGGAAGCATAGTTCTTATTAACGACAAATCAAATCGTCAGGATAATGACTTTGTATGTGAGGTTCACATCAATGTCCCAGGCGAAAGGGTACAAGCGAAAGAGTCTACTGTGAACATGTATGCAGCTGTTGATATCTGTGAGCAGAAGCTCAAGCAACAGATTTTAAGGTATAAAGACAAGCATCAGCCATCAAAAAACAAGGGCAAGATGCTTTTTGCAAAGGCACTGAATCGCAATACCGAGATTGTTGAGTAAACGTTTCGTCCTTTCGGACTCATCAGAAGAAATACACATTTCTTGACGTTAGCGGCAGAGGAGCAGAGCTGCAACATGACTGTTAGCTAGTCAAGTGAGCTCGATGCTCCTCCGCCGAATTACCGCAGAGACATTGTCACGGAGAGTCGTCTCGTGCGGCGTCACACACCGGGGCCGGCGCCGAAGGGCGAAGTGCGCCGGTTATCGGTCAACCCGGTGGGACGGTTTTGAGGTCAGCGAGTTACCTCGGGGATCGACAGTGTGTCGAGCGCGCCCGTGAGGGATTCGCTCAGCTTTGCGCCGAGAGCTTCTCGGAACTGACCCATGATTACACCACGTGTCTTTTTGCTCCGCCGATTCTGGCCGAGAAGCCAGTCGGTCAGCTCGTTATCGCTTAGACCTACCAGAATGCCGGCGTCGTTGACATGGAGGAGTTGCTTGACGACCAGCCTGAAGGAAGGTTCGTCCTTAAACCGAACCATCCCACACGACACCAGAAGCCTCAGAGTTTTTGGCTCTTCGCAGCGCGGGTTGGTGTACTCGATGCGCTCTGCCTCAACCTCGAAGTGGAAACCCTCAAGAGGCTCAAGGAAGTTAGAGCGCCTATATTCGAAATTGATCCACCTTACAGGCAGACTCAGTCCCGTGCAAATCTGGTCGAGAATCGGAATCTCCGAATGCCCATCTTTGAACTCGGCCTGGTAGTGCGATTTCATTGTCAAACTCCCGTAGGAGGGCTTTTAGGTGGCCAACCGATACGCAGATGCGCCTCACCTGATCGTCAGGATAAGCACTATAATAACATAAAAAGTATCATCAATCAATACTATTGGATTGATCTGATGTGATAAAATAATCAGGTTATGAACATCAGAAAAAGCTTAGATAAACTATTCGGCGACATTAGTAAACGCGAAATCACCAAGGCTCAAAGACGAGTTGAACAAATCAATGCTCTTGAAGAAAGTATCAAGAAGCTTACGGATAAACAGCTCAAGGATCAGACCTCAAAGCTCAAGGACCGGCTCCAAAAGGGTGAAGCGCTCGATAATCTCCTCGAAGAGGCATTTGCAACCGTCAGGGAGGCATCTAGAAGGGCGATCGGGCAGCGCCATTACGATGTTCAGCTAATAGGTGGGATTGTCCTCAATGACGGCAATATTGCTGAAATGCGTACCGGTGAAGGTAAAACGCTTGTTGCTACCTCGCCAACATATCTAAATGCACTTGCAGAGAAAGGTTCTCACGTAGTTACTGTTAACGATTATTTGGCTCGTCGTGATGCTGGGTGGATGGGTCACATCTATCACACACTCGGGATGACTACTGGTGTGATTGTTCCAGAAGCTACTTTTGGTGTTCAAGCTTACATATTTGATCCCGATTTTACAGATGAGGAGGCGACAGATGAGCGCCTCAAGCACCTGCGCCCAGCTACTCGCCAAGATGCCTACAATGCCGATATCACCTACGGCACGAACAACGAGTTTGGTTTTGATTACCTTCGAGACAATATGGTTAACGATGCCGCCAACATGGTTCAACGAGACCTTAATTTCGCAATTGTCGACGAAGTCGACTCAATCCTTATCGACGAGGCGCGTACTCCTTTGATTATTTCGGCCCCTGCCGAAGAAAGTACAGATAAGTACATCCAGTTCGCTAGGTTAGCCAGAAGCCTCAAGGAGGGCGAAGATTACACAGTCGACGAAAAGGATCGAGCGGTAAGCCTAACAGATGAGGGCATCAAGAGTCTCGAAAAATCTTTAGGTGTCGACAACCTGTACGAAGCTGGTCTGGTTGATGAAGCGCATCATGTTGAGCAATCGCTTAAGGCTGAGGCTATCTTCAAGAGGGATCGTGATTATGTGGTTCGTGAGGGAGAGATAATTATCGTTGACGAGTTCACGGGTCGTCTAAAATTCGGCAACAGATACAGCGACGGCCTTCATCAAGCCATTGAAGCTAAAGAAGGCGTTCAGATTAGACAAGAATCTAAAACCCTCGCATCCATCACCTTCCAGAACTACTTCCGTCTATACGACAAGCTATCTGGGATGACAGGAACCGCAGAAACCGAAAAAGAAGAGTTCTATAAGATTTACGAGCTTGAAGTTGTCATAATCCCAACCAACAAATCTAGCGCAAGGATAGATCATCCAGATAAGATTTACCGTACAGAGCTGGGAAAGTTCAAGGCGGTCGCAGAGGACATCAAGGAGAGAAACGATAAGGGTCAACCAGTTCTTATTGGTACAGCTTCCATTGAGAAAAACGAGGTGTTAAGCCAGCTCCTCAACCAGTTGAAGGTTCCTCATGAAGTACTTAACGCGAAGAATAACGAACGTGAGGCCTCCATAGTGGCTCAAGCAGGTCAGAAGGGCGCCGTTACTCTTGCTACGAACATTGCTGGTCGTGGTACTGACATTGTGCTTGGTGAAGGTGTTATTGACCTGGGCGGGCTTCATGTTATTGGTACCGAAAGAAATGAATCTAGGAGAATAGATAACCAGCTTCGAGGACGTGCTGGTCGTCAGGGCGATCCAGGTTCAACCAGGTTTTATGTTTCTCTTGAAGACGATCTGATGCGAATCTTTGGCGGCGAAAGAGTCGCCGGTTTGATGCAGACTCTTGGTTTAGATGACGACATGCCTCTAGAAAACCCGGTCGTTAGCCGTACTCTTGAAAGCGCCCAGAAGAAGGTTGAAGGCCATAACTTTGACATTCGTAAACGAGTTGTTGAATACGATGATGTCATGAACAAACATCGTGAAGTTATCTATGCGAAGCGAAAAGCCGCTCTAAAGCATGCGAATCTCAAAGAAGAGATCCAGAAGATGCTAGAAAAGGAGTTTAAGACTCTTACTACAGTGCACACAGATGTAAGGACTGGAATCCTAGATACTGAGGCGGTTCTTGAGCAGGCGAGCGCGATGGTGCAGTTAGATCAGGGAATAATCGATAAGATAAAAAAGGCCGATCCCAGAGACGTTTCAGATGTATTGATCGACTTCGCAAATACTACCTATGATGAGCGTGAAAAGCAGTTTTCAGAAGAGGGAATGCGTGTATTAGAGCGGTTAGTGTATCTGCAGGTTCTGGATAGATTATGGATGCAGCATCTGGAAACGATGGAGTACTTAAGAGAGGGGATAGGCCTTCGTCAGATGGCTCAAAAGGACCCCCTGGTTGAATACAAATCCGAAGGCTTCCGCATCTTTAACAGGTTGCTTGCTCAGATGGAGTCCGAAATCGCTGGCATGATTCTTAGATCGAGTATAACCAGAGTAGATGAGCAACCCGTTGAAACAGCAATGACAAAGGCAGCCGAACAGGCTCAAGCCATGAGCGATAGATCTCA
>CAYRGI010000002.1:9377-38075 GCA_964423965.1 uncultured Candidatus Saccharimonadales bacterium | reverse complement strand
AGCCGCGAGCTACCGGCAATAGCGCTGCTAGAGGAGCTACAAAATCAACAAATAGATCTGGTTCAAAGAAGAAGCGCAAAAAGCGGCGCTGATTTACACTAGTGCAATATCACACATATAGTTTGGCTTTGCCAAGCAATATTTACTTGTTCAATTGATGAATTGTGAAAAGGTATAGTCATAATGCTTAACGAGGGTGACAAAACTTACAGATATACATAAGAAGATTGACCAGGAAATGATTGACAAAATAGCCAAAAAGTGATATATTGCTATATTCACTCAAAAAGGTAATGGTGAGGTGAGTAATACTTCAACTTCCTGGATGAGGGATCTTTGAAAACTGGATAGGCATGGGTTGTTAAGACCCATTCCAACTACTGCAATATCCAGTGTACTGCTTCCTGCAAGTGTGTCCGTGCCGCCCACGACACATTTGCAGTTAGTAGTACACTGGGCCTCGGCCCTGGAGCTTCGGTTCCAATAAGGGTCGGGGAATCCGACCGCCCCACGATATTGAAAGGAGGTGAGGTGCATGCGCTCGCGCATCATCATCACCATCCTCATCGCCGCCGTGGTGGCGGTGATGAGCTTCCCCGCACTGGCCTCGGCCTACTGCGGTCCCGGCTTCAGCTCGAAGTCGAGCGCCGTCGCTTACTACAACGGCAGCGGCAAGTCGATGGTCCCCAGCATGACGAAGTGGCTTCGCAGTCACAACATCATGCAGGCGGATCAGAGCTTCAACTCGTTCATCACGAGCGATCGTGTCGTGAACGTGGTTACGCCCAAGGGTTACACCCTCAGCGCGAACACGTTCTGCTCCGGCACCTCGATCAACCCGTACAACGGCAAGTACGCCCACGGCGGGAAGAACGTCCTGGCGGTGCGTGTCGGCAAGACGACCAAGAAGGTCGGAAAGGCCGGCAAGTCCAAGATCACGAAGGTGGTCGTGGGCTCGACGCCCGTGGAAGTCAAGAACCCTGACGGGTCGACCTCCAACTTCTCCATGGTCACCATCAAGGAGACCACGACGTACAAGGTGAAGTACCGGACGTGTGAGAAGCTCAAGCCCTTCATGAAGGGCTACTGCCGGAACCTCGTTTCGGGCAGGACGTTCAAGAAGTGCAAGACCAAGGTTCGTACGGTCCGCAAGGTCCGCACCTACCAGGAGAAGCACCTCGTGAACGTTGCTCCGCCGGGGGTCTCGCAGAGTCAGCGGCAGGATTGCAAGGTCAACGAGATCTGGAGTTCCAAGGTCATGGCCTGCGTCCAGATCAACATCGTCTGTGGTGTCGTGGTGATCGGTAACAACAACACCGTGAACAGCGACAACTGCAACGACACGATCAAGCCCCCGCCGACCTGCGAGGAGACGCACACCTGTCCGATCCCGCCTCCGCCGCCGAAGTGCCCCGATGGGCGCCCGGTTCCGGAGAACGGTGACTGCGATCGGCCTCCGTCGATCACGATCACCTCCATCCCTCACCTGATGGCGCCGAACGCCGAAGGTCGAGGTGCGGAGAACGGGGACGTGTACATGGAGACGTCCGACCCCGATGGCGACGTTCAGAACGCCGACGTCGAGGTTGTCTCTGGTGGCGAGTTCGCGAACTGGAGCTCGCTCCACGAGATCAGCACTCGCTGGAACAACACGGCGTGCCCGTCGGGCAAGACGTGTTGGAAGTTCACGCTTTGGGCCAAGGCTCCGGGCAACTTCCAGTTCCGCGGTGTCGTCTCGGCTGGCGGCAAGACCGTCAAGTCGACGATCAGCACCGTTGAGGTGCAGCCGTTCCAGTTCTAGAGCAGTAGTTGGGAATCCCCCGAGGTTGGCTTCGGCCACTTCGGGGGAAACCCCACTTTACATCTCATGCCTATCCGGTTTGATCTGATCGAGGATCGTTGACAATTCGTATCAATAAGTAATAAGAATAAACGATCTAACGAATCTCATATTGAAAGGAGATTACATTATGAAAATTAATCGAAAGGCTGCAGCAATTGCTCTACCAGTAATGCTGCTTGCAACCCCAGCTTTAGCTGCTACTACTGGTCAAATTACTGGTGGTGACAACTATTTAGTAAGAAACGTTACCGATAACGGTCAGTTCACCGACCCAGCATCTGCTGATAAGTGTGAAACTGTTCAGTTTAAGGTTCGAATTCACAACGTTGGTCCAGATACAGTTGGCAACGTAAACGTTAAAGCAACTCTACCTACAGCAGCTGCAACTTCACAGAGCTCATTGGTAACTGTTACTTCAACCGATTCTAACCCAAACACCCGAACCGATACTGCAGGTGTTAATCTTTCAGGCGCTTACAAGCTTACCTACGTTCCAGGAAGCACCGAGCTGCTTGATGCAAACAATGCAAAGCTCAACACTTTGCCAGATACCATCACTTCAAGTGGTGTAAACATCGGTGAAGTTGGTGTTTCGACCCAACAGAAGCGATTTGTTCAGTTCCAAGCTAAGGTAGACTGCCCAGTTACCCCTGAGCAGCCAAAGCCAACCCCAACCCCAGAACAGCCAGTTTCACTTCCAGCAACTGGTCCTGAGGCAGGTTTAGCCGCAGCTGCCGGAACCGGTGCACTTGGTTACGCAGTACACATGTACCGCCGAAGCCGAAAGGCACTAGTCGACGCTGTAAAGCGCGCTAAATAACACAAAGCTAATTTAAGAGTGCGGGCCGGATGGCCCGTTACTCTTAGTTGGCGTCTGTCGCAAGATAGGCCGCAAAAAGCCCCTCATCTCTAAGATGAATAAGGGGCTTTTTGTGTTTTAAGATATAATTACTCCTATGCAACAGATATTAAAAAGATTGAGCGAACTACAGCTAAAGATCGAAACAGCTATGGAGAGACTCAACCTCAAACAAGAACAAGATAGACTTGAACTGCTGGATCAGCAAATGTCAGCTCCAGATTTTTGGAACGACTCGAGCGCTGCAGCGAAAACCTCTCAGGAAGCGTCTTCCTTACGAACTCATATTGAATCTTGGGTTCAACTGCATCGAGATGTCATGGTCGCACGCGAGCTTGCTGAAATGGGCGACGAATCAATGTCGGAAGACCTGGCGGCTAACTTTGAAAGATTACAAAAGGTCTACTCCGATAAAGAGTTTGAGCTCAAACTGTCGGGCGAACATGATCGTAGCTCGGCCATCCTCTCTATATATGCCGGAACGGGTGGGACCGATGCTCAAGATTGGGCGGAGATGTTGCTCCGCATGTATCTCCGTTATTCCGAAAAAGAGGGCTATAAGGCCGATGTTGTTGACCGATCCAATGGAGAAGAGGCTGGAATAAAAAGCTGCACAGTCGAGATTAACGGCACATATGCCTACGGCAAACTTAAAAGCGAAAAAGGAGTGCATCGATTGGTGCGCTTAAGCCCATTCAATTCTGATAATCTTCGTCAAACGTCATTTGCTATGGTCGAGGTTTTGCCACAACTTGAGCACCCAGAGGAGGTTGAGATAGACGAAAAAGATCTTCGCATAGATGTCTTCCGCGCGGGTGGACATGGGGGCCAGAGCGTAAACACGACCGATTCGGCGGTGAGAATTACACATGTTCCTACCGGTACAGTTGTAACAATCCAAAATGAGCGTTCTCAGCTCCAGAATAAAGAGAAGGCGATGGGGATTTTAAAAGCTAGATTGACAGCACTTATGATAGAGCAACAAAAAGTGGAACTTGGGGAGATTAAGGGTAAGCCTCAATCGGCGGAGTGGGGTTCGCAAATTAGGTCTTATGTTCTTCATCCATACACAAAGGTAAAGGATCATCGTACCGGCCACGAAACAAGTCAGGCTCAGCATGTCCTTGATGGTGAAATCGACGAATTTATTGATTCATATCTCGGCAGTCAAATCGGAAAGTAAACTTTTTACGCTCTAGTTTTTTTGCCTTGCGTAAGCGCTTCAAAATTCTAAAGCTTATAAATATTGGCTTCGCAAAGGCAAAAATGGGATTTGACATTATGTTTATGTTCCATTTAAATACCCAGGTAAGAAACGTGAGGGGGATACTATCACATTCGCTCGAAAACTGGGTTATTTTGTTGCCTCAATTGCCGCAATTTTATTAATTCCAGCTGCAACTTTTGCTCAAAGCTACCAGGATATAAGTAGCCAGCTGGGTGACCAAAACCGTAAGGCAGCCGAGTCCCATCAACATATAAACGATATCGACAGCCAGATTAATCGTGTTCAATCTCAAATTAACGACACACAGGCAAAGATTTCCGAAACCAACGCGGCAATCGAAGCAGCCAAGCAGAAAATGGCCCTTGATCAAGTTAAGCTCAATGAAATGGTGCGACGTGAGTATCAGCGCAACCGAGAGAGTAGTCTTGAGCTACTTGTGGGATCTAATAGCATTTCAGATTTTGTTCAACGCGACACATATTTAAAGGCGAGCCAAAATGAGGTTGCGAATTTGGTTGCAGAAGTTGCTGCAACTCGTAAACAACTCGAAGCCAAGTCTTCCGAACTGGCTAAGCTGGGTGAGCAGTTGCAATCGCAGCAAAATGGACTCAATTTCGCTCGTGCTCAAGAAGCCAATCAGCTTGCGGCTATTGAATCAGCTCGCGCCGACTTAAAGCGTAAGCTTGCACGCTTTGGCGGTCAGGTCGTTTTTGTTGGGGATTATGTTAACGCTGGAGATCTGGTTGGTTTTGAGGGTACAAGTGGATGTTCAACAGGCTCGCATCTTCACTTCGAGGTTCAACAGGGCGGTCAGCCGGTTAACCCTCGCCGCTACATCCCATCTAGGTTTCGATGGCCTCAAGACGGATTACAGGTGAATCAAGAGTTTGGACCTCCGAACTGGGCAGCCCCATATAGCTACCATACTGGAATTGATATGAGCCAGCATTTTGGGGCCCCTGTTTATGCTGCGGCTTCGGGTAGGGTAATTTTTGCGGGTTATAACCGAACTGGCTTTGGTGACCACGTGATTATTGATCACGGCGGTGGATTGGTCACTATTTATGGGCACATGGGCGCAAGGGCATCCGATTACCCCAATTGTTGATAAGCATAAACGCTTTAGATTAAAAGTTATTAATGTTAGAATAATCTCGTGATTCTATTAGATCGTGTCACCAAAATGTACCCTAATAAGCAGATAGCGCTTAGTGGGTTAAATCTTCATATTCAGCCAAAAGAATTCGTTACGATTGTGGGTGCCAGTGGTGCCGGTAAATCTACATTGATTAAGCTGCTGACGCGTGAAGAGATTCAAACTTCCGGCAAAATTATTGTGGGCGGTCTCGACTATGACACGATTGTAGTAAAGAATGTCCCGCATTTAAGGCGGCGAATTGGTGTTGTTTTCCAAGACTTCAAACTTCTGCCTAGTCGTAATGTCCATGAAAATGTTGCCTTTGCACTCGAAGTCGCAGGTGCTCCTAATCGCGAGATTAAACGGTCGGTTCCACGTGTACTCCAATTGGTCGGGCTTAATGGTAAGGAAAAAAACTTCCCACGTGAGCTTTCTGGTGGTGAACGTCAGCGTGTTGCCATTGCTCGCGCTCTCGTACGGCAACCAAAAATCTTGATTGCTGACGAGCCTACAGGAAACCTCGACCCAAATACTTCTTGGGACATCATCGAGCTTTTATTAAAAATTAATCGATTCGGTACAACTGTTCTACTAACGACTCACAATAAGGAAATTGTGAATGCATTAAAGAGAAGGGTAATCACTATTCAACGCGGGCGGATAATCAAGGATGAGGAACAGGGAAGGTACGCACTCTAGTATGTTGCTCCAGACTATCCGGATCTCAAAAACCGGGCTTCATAATTTTGTGCGAAACGCCTGGCTGAGTACTGCAGCGACTGCTGTCATGAGTGTCACTCTTACCCTGGTCGCTGTTTCATATATTGCCAACGTTGCCCTTACATCAACAATTAAAAGTGTCGTAGATAAGATTGATGTATCTGTCTTCCTCAAGGACTCAACCAATCAAGATCAGACAAACGCCGTCAAAGCCAAGTTTGAAGGGCTAGAGAATGTTGAAGCGGTTAAATATGTGTCAAAGTCGGATGCATTAACAGAATATCGTCGACAAAATGCAGATAACCCTAAACTGCTTGAGGCTGTAACCGAGACCGACAACCCTCTCCCTGCATCATTACAAATTAAGGCTAAAGATCCTAACCAGCTTCAGCCTATTACCGATTTAGCGAATACACCTGAGGTTAAGCCACTTCTTGCAGACAGAGATGCAATTAGCTATAGCGGCGACCGCAAGGCGACCATTGATAAGATTATTCAAACCTCAAACTTCTTCAAGTTGCTCGGGATTATCGCATCTATTGTTTTTGTCGTTATTTCGACGCTAATAATCTTTAACACAATACGAATGGCTATATTCACTCGTAGAGAAGAGATTGAGATCATGAAGCTGGTCGGAGCGACCAACTGGTTTATTAGAGGCCCGTTCATTTTTGAAGCAGCTCTGTATGGAATAATTGCAGCAATTGTAGCGTTAATATTTATCTACACGGTAATTATTGGGGGCGTTCCTAAGCTTGGTAACTATATCGAGACAGCTGCAATAACAAATATCCTCAAAGAGAATGTAGCCATAGTAGTCTTTGCAGAATTATTCTTGGGAATAATGATCGGCGCAGCATCTAGTATGTTCGCTTTAAAGCGATACCTCAAGCTCTGACCGTATCTGTTGAATGCATCATAACCGGATTGACTTTAACAAGCATAAGAGGGTAAAATATAAGTGTTAAGGGGCAGCACCAATTAGTAGGGTACTGGTAACAAAAAGCAAAAACACAGCATTAAAAGCAGTCCTATCGGTTGTGGCGGCTGCTTTTTTGGTGATCCCGCCTGTAGCAAACGCTCAATCACTTGATCAGCAAATCAAAGCTCTTCAAGATCAAGCTGCTGCAAATCAGAAACAAGCCCAGAATTTTAGATCGCAAGCCGATACTTTGGCAAATAAGCTAGCCGGAATTAATGCTCAATCTGCAGCCATTTCAGCTCAGATTTCGGCAAACAAGGCAAAGCAGCAGAAGTTAACCGCTGACATTGCTAAAGCTAAAGAAGAGATGGCAATCAAAAAAGAGATTCTTGGCGAGAATATCCGTGCCATTTATCAAAACTCTCAAATTTCACCCTTAGAGATGCTGGCTTCTAGTAAAAGCTTTAGTGAGTATGTTGATCGTCAGCAGTACCTAGATGAGATTAAGGACCATATACAGGAAGCAGCCGAGTCTCTTGCCAAGTTGAAGACTGAGCTGGAAAAACAAGAAGCTGATGTTCAAATAGCAATCAGGCAACAAGGTGATCTGCAACAAGCCTTATCAATTCAACAGTCCGAAGCAAATCAGTTACTTGCCTCAACCAGAGGGGAAGAGGGTCGCTACGCGTCGATGGCTCAAGAGAATAAGGCTAAAGCTGAAGAGCTGCAAAGGCAGCAGGCTGCAATACTTGCTGCCCAGTTTGGTGGAAATGTAACCGGCGGTGGAGCCTGTGGAGGTGGATACCCCGGAAAGTGGTGCTCGCCTGCAAAAGACACCGTTATTGATTCGTGGGGTATGTATAACCGCGAGTGTGTAAGCTACACGGCGTTCAAAGTGGCTTCGTCCGGTCGTTATATGCCTTACTGGGGTGGTCGCGGAAACGCTAAGCAGTGGCCCGGGAACGCTCAAGGAGCAGGCATACCCGTAAGTTACGGCAGTGGAGCTGAACCGGGAGATGTTGCTATCTCGATGGCAGGCCCTTACGGTCATGCTATGTACGTTGAAAGCGTCTCGGGAAATAGTGTTTTTGTAAGCCAATATAACTTTGGAAACGCCGGCGAATACAGTACCATGACAATACCGCAGTCGGGACTGTATTTCATTCATTTTTAATCTAAAAGTAGGAGTTTGATGGAAGAGCGCCCAAAAAGGACGTATAGTTGGAAAATTGTCGGAGGGTTTTTAATTCTCGGTATTATTGTCGGGCAGTTTATCCCAAATATTGTTCCAGCCTTCGCCAAAAGCGATCAAATAAATTTTAATGAGCTTCAAAGTGCTTACGACATTCTTCAGCGGAAGTATGACGGTAATTTAGACAAAGAAAAAATTCTTGAAAGTGCCAAGGCCGGAATGATTTCTGGTGCTGGCGACCCATATACCACCTATCTCAATGCAAAGTCGGCCAAAGAACTTAATGATCAATTAAGCGGAACTCTTTCTGGTGTTGGAGCTGAGGTTGCGATCAAGAACAATAAGCTGGTTGTTGTCTCACCAGTTGACGGCTCTCCAGCAGAAGAGGCTGGGCTCAAACCGGGAGACTGGATTACAAAAATTGATGATACAGACAGCTCGACGTTAACACTCGATGAAGCCGTGAGTAAAATAAGGGGCGAAAAGGGTACGAAAGTTAAACTTACTGTTGTTCGCGCAGGTTCACAGTCCCAAGTTATCGAAATAACTCGTGATGTAATCTCTGTCCCAAGCGTAAAGTGGAGCATGAAGAGCGGCGATATCGGATATATTGAGATTACTCAATTCGGCACCGATACTTCACAAAAAATCAAAGAAGCAGCTGCAGATCTTAAATCTCAGGGTGCTAAGAAGATTGTATTAGACCTAAGGAACAACTCGGGAGGTTATCTTGATGCAGCAGTTGATGTCAGCAATCAGTTCCTGCCCACCGGGAAAGTTGTAGTTGAAGAGCGTCAAAAAGGCAAAACTGTTGAGAAGCTCGAGACGGAGGGTGGAGGTCAGCTCGTTGGGCTACCTATGGTTGTTCTTATTAACGAAGGCAGCGCTTCTGCAAGTGAGATTGTAGCTGGTGCCCTGAAAGACAATAAGGCGGCAGTGTTAATCGGCGAAAAAAGTTTCGGTAAGGGTAGCGTTCAGGAGGTCATCAAGCTTGGCGGAGGAGCAGAGCTTAAAGTCACGATTGCTCGCTGGTACACCCCAAGTGGCAAAGGCATCGACAAAGAGGGTATTAAGCCAGATGTCGAGGTTAAACAAAGCACCGAAGACTTCAACGCAGATCGAGACCCTCAGCTCGAACGCGCCATTCAACAGCTTCAAACTCAGTAAAGTTGTACAGCCAGGTGTTGCTGTGAGATACTAGACTCAAGTTGTGGGGAAAAACAAAAGGAGTTTATTGTGGAGAAAAAGGGGAAACAAACAAAGTACATCTTTGTGACTGGAGGTGTGCTATCGGGTCTAGGTAAGGGTATCGCTGCCGCCTCATTGGGCACTCTGTTGAGAGCTAGAGGATTTAACGTAGGAGTCATGAAAAGTGACCCTTATTTGAATACAGACGCAGGCACACTCAATCCTGCCGAACATGGTGAGGTTTTTGTTACTGTTGATGGGGCAGAAACCGATTTGGACCTTGGGCATTACGAACGCTTTCTTGATATTGAGACAACACAGTCAAGCTCTCTTATGAATGGACGTGTTTATGCGAATCTCATCGCTGACGAGAGGTCAGGTAAGTATCTTGGTAAAACGGTTCAAGTTATTCCTCACGTTACCGACTTAATTCAAAAGTGGATAGTTGAAGCTGGTTCGGCATACGACATATTCATTATTGAAATTGGTGGGACAGTAGGAGATTACGAGAGCCTCGCGAACATTGACGCAATTAGGCAGTTTCAATACAAAGTTGGCCGCGACAATGTCATATGTGCACATTTGGTGTACCTCCCATATCTTGAGGCAAGCAAAGAGCTTAAAACCAAGCCCGCCCAGAACAGCGTTAGGGATTTAAGAGCCGCTGGAGTTTACCCCGATATCATTTTTGCAAGAGCGGACAAGCCGGTAAACGAACACATCATTAACAAGATTAGTCTTTTTTGCCGACTCGACGAGGACGCCATTGTGGCTCTGCCTACTGCAAAAAGCGTCTATCAGGTACCGTTAACCCTAGAGAAATCCGGTATAGCAGACTATGTCTGTAAGTTTTTTGGTCTCGAAAGCTCAAAGCCAGATCTTAGAGACTGGAAGCATCTTAACGAAGTCATTTTTAATACTGAAAAGCCAACTAAGACGATTGGTATAGTGGCTAAATATTTGGACCACGAGGATACATACATGAGTGTAGTTGAGGCTATAAAGGCTGCCGGATGGAGTCATGATTATGGCGTAGACATCAAATGGGTTGATGCCGAGAAGATTGAAATGGACGGAGCCGAAAAGCATCTTAAAAGCCTGGATGGGATAGTTGTCCCTGGAGGCTTTGGGTCAAGGGGTGTGGAAGGTAAAATTGCTGCTTCAAGATTTGCGCGCAAGAATAAAGTTCCATATCTAGGCTTATGTCTTGGTCTGCAGGTGGCAGTTATTGATGTTGCCCGGGAAGCTTTAAAGGATGAGTCGGCAAACACAGTTGAGGTTGATCCAAAAACAAAACACCCTGTGATTGCCCTTATGGATGAACAGAAGAAGATTGTAGACATGGGCGGGACAATGAGGCTTGGCAATTACACCTGCGTGCTTGATCCAGATTCGAAAGCAGCTCGTGCGTATAAATCAAACAAAATTGAGGAGCGTCATCGTCATCGATACGAATTTAATAATGAGTACCGAGATGTGGTGGGGAAAGCCGGCTTAAAAGTCGTTGGGCAGTCTCCTGACAAGAAGTTAGTTGAAGTTGTGGAGCTAAGTGATCATCCGTTTTTTATTGCCAGTCAGTTCCACCCAGAATTTACATCCAGACCAAACAAGCCTAATGTTTTGTTTGAAAGTTTCTTCGCGGCAGTTATTAAAACTAAAAATGCTCCCTCGGTGGGGAGCAAAGTTTAGAGATCTAAGAGCTTAGTCTTCAATGCTGACGAAAGTTCGTCTGACCTTTTGGCCGGTAAACTTTGTAATCTGGCGGATGGTAAACTTTACTCGTCCTGGCTTTGTGGCGTAGATTGTTTGGTCTTTGCCAAGGCGAGTTCCGGCGCCCGCTTCCATTCGGGTTCCACGTTGACGAACAATTATGTTGCCAGGTATAGCAATTTCGTCACCAAACAGCTTAACACCCAGCCTTTTTCCTGCTGAATCGCGAACGTTCTTTGTTGCTCCACCGGCTTTTGTCTTGGACACTTAACTTTTCCTCAAGATTAATAATTGACGGCCAACAATTTGGTCCGGCCGTCGATAAACCAATGCATCACTTTTTACGTGAGCAAACTGTTTAAAAGTATACCCCAAATCTGTTAATTGGTCAACAATTGCGAGGACCTTCCAGCCCTTTGTGGTTTGCCAAACGGGCGCAGTAATTGTTATTTCGGCATCCTTTGGCAATTGTTTGGCCCAGTTTTCTAAGGATTTTGAGTATAATCTCGTTAGATCCTTAGAGATTTTACGATAGGTTTCAACTTCAACCTTTTTAGATTGATTGGGCCCCAAATAACCTTCAGAAACGATACACACGTTCTTTGGTAGAGTAACTAATTGCGAGTCAGCTTCTTTAACGCTCCATTTCTTCGATATTAATTTCTGCGTCTTCAACCAATCTAGGTTTTTTGTTGTGGCCTCAACCATTTCGGGGCTGATGTCAGAACCGGATGCAGCTCGATCAAGAAGTAACGACTCCTGGAGAATAACTCCTGTTCCGCAAAATGGATCATAAACATGAGACGAATGGGTGGTATTGACCATAATCTGTGCAAGTTTGGGCGGCAGCATGCCAACCTTTGCGCTGCGTGTCGGCCGCTTATAGTCGCGAACAGCATACCAATCGATGTCCTGAATTTGAGTAGTAACCGCAACCACCATTTTTTGTTTGTTTATGACGACAAGAAGTTCAAACCCATTTCTAATCAGACTATTGAATTTTACTTGAGCAGCGCCTAGAGCTAGCCCATGTTGTGGAGCTACAAACCTAACAGAGCCTTTACCTCGGAGCCTCTTTTTCATAGTTATCCCACTAGCAACAACGAATCGCTGGGTAGCGTTTAACCCGTAGTAGCTAAGCCCAAAAGTCAGTTTTCCAGGGCGCTTGAAATCATCAAGATTAATCGGCGCCTCGTTTATGTCTCTTGTCGGGCCTTCGTAAATAACTCGCCCAATTTTTTGGCTTCCTCCAAGACGATTGATATCAGGCTCAGAATTAATGAGGGCGGCGGAATTACCCCACGGCAAGATGGAGCCATTGCCGAATAGGGACTCAAGCTCAACTAATCCAAGTTCTGGCTGGCGGCCAAGAACCGCGAGATATTGCATAGAACTATCATATCAACAAGTTGGTATAATGTTTGCATGCAACCACCATCTGACCAGATAATTTCGGTTAAGGCGTTTTTAGAAATTCTTAACGAAACACTTACTTTCGCATTTCCAGCGGTTACAGTTGAGGGGGAAGTTTCGAGCTTTAAAGTCAACCAAGGTAAATGGGTATTTTTTGATCTCAAGGATGAAGACGCAACACTTCCTTGTTTTATGCCGAAGTATCAACTAAAAGTTCCATTAGAGGATGGTATGAAAGTTAGGGTCACGGGTGTCCCAAAAATTACCAACTGGGGTAAGTTTAGCTTCACTGTAAAAACCGTTGAGCTCGCTGGCGAGGGTGAGCTTAAAAGAGCTTTTGAGATTCTAAAGGCGAAACTAGAGAAGGAGGGGCTATTTGAAGAATCCCGCAAACGTCAGCTGCCTAGACTGCCGACCAGAATAGGTCTCATAACATCGGGCCAATCAGCAGCATATGCTGACTTTATAAAAATATTAGGACAGAGATGGGGAGGTCTGAGTATTACTTTGGCTGATGTTCAGGTCCAGGGCGCTGCTGCTCCAAATCAAATTGTTGGAGCCATCAATTATTTTAACCAGCTGTCCGCCCCGCCAGAAGTATTAATAATTATTCGAGGAGGTGGGAGTCTGGAAGATTTGCAGGCTTTCAGTACCGAGGAGGTCGCAAGAGCAGTCGCATCGAGTCGAACTCCAACAATTGTTGGAGTTGGCCACGAAGTCGATTTTAGTCTGGCGGATTATGTAGCGGACCGCCGGGCAGCTACACCTACAGATGCAGCAAGGATAGTGGTCCCTGATAGGCAAGAGGTTATGCGCGATCTTGAGCATCGACAAAGTAGACTACTCGGTTCAATAAAAAACCAGATCAACAGTAGGCAGCATACAATCTCTCGTCAAATCCACATCCTAGAACGCTTTGTTAGGGTGCCAAGAGCAAAAATAGAGCGTCTTGAGTCAAGGTTATCGGGCTCATCGAGGCAAGTTTTTAGTGACTACAAGCAAAGGCTTGCTTCAATGCAGAGGTTGCTGGCGAGCTTTGATCCTACTGCAACTCTTAAACGCGGCTATTCAATTGTTCGACATGAAGGAATGGTTGTATCTAACAGTAAACAGGTTTCGAGTGGTAATTCTCTCATGGTACAATTGGCCGAAGGATCACTAAAAACGACGGTAGATAAAAATGAATAGCAAAGAAGATTTCGGTAAAAAACTTAACGAACTCGAATCAATCACAGAGTGGTTTGAGTCTGATGATGTAGATCTTAACGAAGCATTAAAGAAATTTGAGCGAGGCATGGAGCTAGCCGATAGTTTAAAGAAAGAGCTCCAGCAGATCGAAAATCGTGTTGAGGTTATAAAGCAAAAGTTTGATGGCAATCTAGAGGCGCCTGGAGGGGCAAACGAAGCAGTGACCCCAGATACCACCGATAACGAGCCCACCCTTTTTTAATGTTTTTGCTCCTATTCTTGTTTGTCGCGTGCTTTGCGGCAGGAGCCATTATGGGGGCCCCTTTTTTACCCGTAAGGCAAAAAGACGCTGACGCTGCACTTGACCTGGCAGAAGTTAAAGCCGGCCAAACAATAATAGACTTAGGGTCGGGGGATGGCAGAATGTTGATCGCCGCCGCTAAAAGGGGGGCCAAAGCAATTGGTTATGAAATTAATCCGATAATGTATTTATGGTCTAAAGTGGCTTGCCTCAAATATAGAAAGCAAATATCTATTCGACTAGGAAATTATTGGACCAAAAAGCTACCAAATTCTGATGTGATTTATGTTTTTTTAATTGATAGGTATACAAAAAAATTAGATCTAAAACTAGTTAAGGAGCTCTCAAAAACGACGAAAGTAGTAAGTTATGTTTTTGAGCTTCCCCGTAAGCCGGTAAAATCAACACCCAACACTAATCTGTATATTTACCCCTAGCTACTTGTCCCATCAAGGATCATGTGGTAAAACATAAGCAGTATGAACCAGCGCGGCGAAGTTAACCTACACCTACTGCTTACCATTTTTCTTGGTATTGGTATGGTGCTTTTTGGCGTACTTGCAGTTTACGCTTACACCGAGCGAGAGGACGCGGTAAACAACCTCAACGTTAAGGTAAAAGCGGCGGTCACAAAAGCCGTTGAGGCACAAAAGAAGCAAGATGCTGAGGAAAATCGAAAGGCAAACGACCTGCCATACCGCGTGTATACGGCCGATCAACTTGATGGAGGTTTTCAGCTTCAAATTCCAAAGTCTTGGAGTCTGGTTGCAAACAAAAATGTTGATCCAACCACCCAGCTAGAAATGCTTTCGAACCCCAATGCTGTCGTCGATAACCAAGCTCAAGGGGCGATTAATACTCAGGGATTCAAGATGCTTCTACTTAAGAAAAGCCAAACAGAGGTGATAAAAAATTATGACGCTCTTGTTAAATCTAAGAAGGTTACCAGCAAGGGAGTGCAAGTTTCTGGCATTAGCGCTACACGATTTGAAGGTCAGATTGATAACCAACGCCATACAGGGGTTGCTATCGTGTTCCCAGTTCGAGACAAGACGGTCGTAATGATCACCGAAAATATGAACTACAAGGATGAGTTCGAGAAAATTGTCTCTACGGCCAAAATTAATCCGTAAGACAATCTAAAAAATCGCGACTCTTATGCTTGAGGGGGCACCACACAAGTGGTACCTTTAGTAGGTATTAAAGTGGGTGACAATGGCGCAGCAGAAAACTCAAATTCATAAGGATGGCGCTGTCGAAAAAGTTACCAATTTTGTAAATGACGAGCAGAGAATAGCTAATAATTTAAGTAACCTAACCGGTCAAACTAAACTTATCGGTGTTCTTAAAGAATTAGCTGATGCGATTGCGGGTACACCAGGGATTGAAGCGGCAGTTGTATTGGGGCGGAATCATTTAGGTAGGATGCATCATAGCGCAACAAGCGACGATAAGATTAAGCCCGCATTGGTCAAAGATCTTATTGGATTTGTTGAGGCCGAAATGCCCTCCTCAACAACAAAAATAGATGAGTCAATTATTAAGCCAGCTAAGCCGTCGAGATATATTTTTGCCAAGCCGCTTTCTGCCAGAGGGTATAACCTCGGTTATGCAATTATTTTTTCTGAATCAGAAATCTTTGACTCGACTCTTATTGATACGTTTTGCTCTCAAGCCACTTTAGCCTACAAGGCTCTTAGGTATGAGCTTGGAGCAAATAGGGGAATAAGAGAGATCGAGACACTATTAAATCTTTCGAAAACGATTACGGCAGCGGGGGATTTTAAGGGGGTCGCTGAGGAAATTCTTAAGCAGGGCCAATCCTTACTCGAGGTGGATGCCTCTGCCATTTACACCAACACTGGGCTTCAAGGCATGGCCCATTCGCAGGCATCATACGGTGAGGAGATACACAGGCTCCCAGAATATATTTCTCTGCTCGATGGAGTAGTTTCTGAATCGCTTGCTAAAGGTGAGCCCGTAAAAATTCAGCTACCAAGTAAGGAAGGTGGATCTTTGGCAAAGCAGCTAAGGAAACAGGGATTCTGCACCATCCTTATCGCCCCGATTATTCAAGAACACCAGAGACCAGGGGTTTTGCTGCTGGCCACGATTGAGAGGAGCCGCTTTAGTTATTCACAGCAAAGGCTCGTTAAGCTTCTTGCTGACCAAGCAGCAATAGCACTCGATAATTCAGAACTTTTAGCATATAGTACCAAAACTCAAAACGAAATTGACCGAGTCAGAGAGAGCATGCAAGATGGTTTGATAACTTTGGACCAATCGGGGAGCATAACTTATTTCAACCAGGCATCTCAAGACCTAATGGGGGTCAACGAAAACGCTATCGATCATTCTTTTGTTGAGGTTATCAACCGTCCAGCACAGTTTGGGCTAAATATTGATGGAATAAGCATTGAAGGAGACATAAACCTGGCCATAGCTGCAGCAAAAGCGGGTAAACAGCAGCGCCTGGCTTTACAGATAATTAAGGCAGGTCCTGATTCTACTGTTGAGGCTATTTTTGGTCCATATCTTGGAGTTGGGGGAGAAACAATTGGGGTTCTAGTCAGTTTACGCGACCAGACAGAGATCTACGCCGAAAGGGAAAAGCTGCGCATTATTCAGGAAAACCATGGTATTGGGCTCATACTGCTAGATGAAGATAACAATGTCACCTCTATGAAAACCAAGTACGAAGAGGTTGATCGTGCTCTCATTGGAAAAAATGTACTTATAGCCCTCAAGTCTAACGAGCTAAAAGATGTAATGCTTTTCGATACTGACATCGAAAATGTTCTTAAATCGGTCAGAAATGGTCGCGAAGTAACCTTTTATGCCGAAGCCAAACTCAGAGGCAAGACTCAACACCTTCAATTAGTTGCAGGATCTATTTCTAGGGATTATGCCCATGACGGGATTGTGATTACCGCTCGTGATGTAACCCCGCTTGTGCAGAAAACTATTGAAGCAAATGAGATGGCGAGGCTAGCTGGAAAGCACTCACGGGAACTCACTACTCTACTAGAGCTCAGTGCTTTTGTGGGGTTCCGTTACGACCAGGTTTTCAATAAGTATCTAACTACCATATCCACTTTATTAGATTCACCTAACGCTAGTATTTATCTTTATCGTCCAAAAAATAAAAAACTGGAAAGAAATGCGACCTTAACAGTATTTAACGAACATGCTGCCGAGTGGGACCTGAGAAGTCAAAACCCCGTTGTAAACGCTTTTGTTAACAGGAGGGCGCAGAATTATGCTCCAGATCCTGAAGACGCGGGGACCTTCGAATCGAATCTACTGGCAGTTCCAATAATTTACAGATCTAAGTGCTGGGGTGTTCTAGTGGTGAGCCACCGGGCCAAAAAATATAACAGCCACGATGTTAAATTGATTAAACTCATTTCTTTACGCCTGGCAATATTAATCGAGAACGCGGAACTATATAACGAAGTAAACGCTAGACGTGAACGCTGGGAGGCAGTGTTTAAATTCGCCGAAGAGGGTATCGTCATCTTTGATCGAGACGGAAGTGTAGTTGGCTTTAACCCAGCTGCCTCAAAACTTACCGGTTTCTCGCTGAATGAGGTAATTGGCAAGAAGTTTACTAATATTATCAAGACAGTTTCACCCGAGGGGCTTAATCTTTCTGCAATTTCTCCAATCAAGAGAGTTTTGGGAGAGGGGGAGGTTGTAACTAAACGAGAACAACTTCTTCAAACTAAAAATGGCAATACCATTTGGACAGAGATTAGTTATTCGCCAATTTTTGATGATCAAGGTGCTGCAAGCAGCGGTATTGCAGTGATAAGCAATATTCAAAAAGAAAGAGAAATGGAGGCGGTAAAAAGCGACTTCATTTCAATTGTTTCACATGAGTTAAGGACACCACTGACAGCAATCAAAGGCTTTATGAGTATGTTGCTTCAGAGAAACTTCGGCGATCTTAATGAGAAGCAGGAACATTATCTTGGCAAGGTATATCAAACGAACCAAAGGATGATAGGGCTTGTAGAGGACCTGCTCGATGTGAGCTACATAGAGAGCGGAAAGATTAAACTCAAGGTTACACCTATTGCAGTTGAGCCTATCATTTCCGAGGTCGTTACAGAACTTTCAACCAAAGGTTTCGAGCGGCAGATAATGATCAAGGTAAATCGTAAGCATCGGCTTCCATTGGTTCTTGCGGACGAGGTTCGCTTAAGGCAAATATTAGTAAACTTGATTGATAACGCGATTAAGTATTCATTGCCTAAGAGCGAGGTCGTCGTCGATTTCAAGGTTCAAGGTGGTGAGTTAATCACAAGTGTGCGTGATCAAGGGGTGGGCATTACTGCTAATCAAGTTGAGCGCCTTTTTCAAAAATTCGGACGAATTTATAACCCAATGAGCATGCAAGCCGGAGGTACTGGATTAGGCTTGTATATCGTAAAGAACCTTGTAGAGTCACATGGAGGAAATATCTGGGTAACGACTAGAGTTGGGAAGGGCAGTAAGTTTAGCTTCTCATTGCCAATAGCAAAACAACTACCATTAATTAGTTAGTGGATGTATGGAAGTAAGTTTTAATGCGTTTGATATAATAGACAAACTTGAGGACAGATAAGGGAGAATTACATGGCAAAAATTATGCTAGTTGAAGACGATGCCATCCTGGTTGAGATGTACGAAGCCAAATTTGAAATGGAGGGGCATGACATTGTTGTTGCCTCAAACGGGCAAGAGTGTCTAAACCTGCTAGAGGGTTATACCCCTGACATCATTCTCCTCGATATTCTAATGCCCAAGATGAATGGATTTCATGTCTTAAAGGAAATCAAAAAACAGCCTCAACTTAGGAGTATCCCGGTCATACTTTTAACAAACTTGGGTGAAGCGCAGGTAGATATGAACCAAGAGCTAGCACGTGCTTTGGGCGTTAATGATTATCTAATTAAGTCACATCATACTCCCGACGAAGTGGTAGAGAAGGTGATGAAGGCCCTCAGCGCTTAGAGTATGTCTTTATATAAAACTCGAGGCATTGTAATAGGCCGTTACGAGTTTGGGGAAGCCGATAAAATAATAGTCCTACTTACGCCCGAAAGAGGAATAATTAGGTGCGTAGCTAAAGGCATTCGTAGAATCAAATCCAGAATGGCTGGCCATCTTGAACTTTTTACGGAGTCGGAATTAATGTTAGCCGAGGGGAAGAGTATGGACGTCTGTACATCGGCTAGGATGCTTTCAAGGCCAGACGTGACATCTAGTTACGATCAGATGCGGATCGCTTATCTCGTGGGTGAGATGGTAAACCGCCTTGCTTCCGAGGGAGACCACCCTGGATTATACGAGCTGGTCCATAACACACTTAATAGCTTGAAAAGTTCAGATGAGGTGACAGAATTATGGTTTAAAATCAGGCTACTAGATGTTTTGGGTTACAGGCCGGGGCTTCAAGCTTGTATGAGTTGCCATAAAAAAGATGAGAGCCAAACGTATGTGTTCAGTGATAGTCTAGGCGGCATAGTATGCAAGAGCTGCAGAGTTGAGGGAGGGCAGTCCATGTCGACTACGCAAATAAAATTCTGGAGATTCTTGCTTGCCAATGAGTTGCAGAAAGCTCGAAACGTAAAAAATTCGATTGAGCTTGCTAAAGAGGGCCTTGTGATTTGCAACCAGTTCTACGAATACACCTTTGGTAAAAAATTCCGATCTGAACAGGCGCTAAGGTAGAGGTCGCCTCCACAAGGTATTTAAAGTATAATAAGCCGCATAATGTCAAAGCCTACACAAAAAAATGATCTTACAATTGAAGAATTAGTTTCTTTAGCAAAGCGCAGGGGATTTATTTTCCAGGGCTCCGAAATTTACGGCGGCCTCGCGGGCACATATGACTACGGTCCTTATGGTGTTGCGCTGCGTAACAATCTTAAGCAAGCCTGGTGGCGTTTTTTTGTTGAGCAACGCGATGACATGTTTGGGATCGATGCGGCAATTTTGATGAACGCCAAAACTTGGGAGGCAAGTGGACATACAGGAGCAGGATTCGCTGATCCACTGGTTGAAGATAAGGTGACGCGAAAACGTTATCGTGTAGACCACTTTTTAGAGGAAAATGGCGTTGATCCTCAAGGTATGACTCTTGAACAAATGTCTGCCAAGATCAAAGATCTCAAACTCAAAAGCCCTGACGGGAATGAGCTTGGTGAGGCAAGGCAGTTTAACCTGATGTTCGAAACTCGTGCGGGTGTAGTGGAAGATACTTCATCAAAGGTGTACCTTCGCCCGGAGACCGCTCAAGGAATATTCGTAAACTTCAAAAACGTGATGGATAGCCTGCATCCAAAGTTGCCGTTTGGTCTTGCCCAGATTGGAAAGGCATTTCGGAATGAGATTACTCCTAAAGACTTCATCTTCCGGACTAGGGAGTTTGAACAGATGGAGATTGAATACTTTATTAAACCTGATTCATGGGAGAAGAGTTTTGATGAATGGGTTGATGCCATAAAGGCATTTCTTACTGGTATTGGTATCGATCTTGAGGATGTTCATGAACTTGACGTGCCTGAAGAAGAACGGGCTCACTACAGTAAAAAGACCATCGATTTTGAATACAAATTTCCTTTCGGAACAAAAGAGCTCATTGGCCTGGCATATCGTACCGATTTTGATTTAGCGAATCATGCCAAGCAATCTGGAGCAGAACTTAGGTATCAGGACCCGCATAGCGGGGAACGCTTTATCCCGCATGTAATTGAGCCATCATTCGGTGTTGACAGGTTAATGCTCGCAGTAATTGCAGCTGCATACACAGTTGAAGAAGTAAACGGCGAATCAAGAACAGTCTTAAAGCTCAAGCCTGAACTTTCTCCAGTCAAAGTCGCGGTTTCGCCTTTACTTAGAAACAAGCCGGAACTAGTTGAGGTCGCACAAAAAGTCTATAAGGACCTCAAGATAGAGTTTGGGGCGGTGATGTACGACGACAATGGCAATATTGGTAAAAGGTATCGCAGACAGGATGAGATTGGCACGCCACTTTGTATTACCATAGATTTTGATTCATTGGACGACAAATCGGTAACGATTAGAAATCGAGATTCTCTAAAGCAGGTAAGAGTTAAAATCTCTGAACTTACTAGCGAAATAAAGAAACAGCTAGATCAATTCTAGACTTTTAGCTTAAAACATTGTATATTACGGTATCTTCGCACCTTCAAAGGAGCCCTCATGCCGCCCCTGGCTTATGCCGTTGACCTGGTAGTCAAGGTATCCCAACCCAGATATGTAGCACACATCTTCAATGGCTTTGAGCACCTTGCGTGTCAGATTGACTCACAAGCTCGAGTCATCCAGAAAAGGCCGCAAATCATCGTTGTTTCTCTCATCGTGGAGCCTGGCTACATCAATCGAGTTAGTGATTTGGTCTCCTCGTACGAGCCTCATCTTGATGACGTAGAGTTGCACATAATGACCCCAAGTGGCACGGAGCTAATTCGTCTATACGAGAACAAAGCCCGCAGCCTAACGGCATTAGGGCTTTCAGAGAAGACTGTCAATCTTTTGCATAATGCCGGGATTCATTCAGTCCACGATCTCACCCAGACCACACGGAAGTATCTCAAGGTATATGCCTTGGGGATTGGCCCGGTCAAGGTCAGGGAAATCGAGGATGCACTAGGCATCGAAGAACTCTCACTCGCAGACGAGTAGACCATTTAGCCCCAACAGCTTAACAGGCACCCCGCCGTATCAGCTAGCGGGGTGTTTTGTTTATGATAGAAAAAATTATAGAAAGTGGGTAAAAGGGGGTTGACGTGGGTTATAGTGGGTAATATACTGAGATCAATGAGTCGCATACAGCTACTCATAGAGGGTTGAAACGGAGAACAATGAACAACTTCGAACGAAAACTGGATGACAAAAATCGGCTGACAATTCCAGTCGAGCTTCGTCCTGAATTCGAAAAAGGTTACATTGTCCTCACTAAAGGATACGACAACACTCTGGCGCTGTATTCACAGGAGTACTGGGAGAACGTTATTGAGCCGGCACTGGAAGGTGACTTCCGTGACGTCGAAAGCTTTCGACTTAACCGACAAATTCAGTCGGGGCAAAGCAAAACCAGCCTAGATGCCAAACAGGGTCGTATCACAATAGAGCAGCGCTTTCTGGAGCACGCAGGCATCAAAAAGAACATCAATGCCTTTCGTGTAAAAACATCCGGTGGCCGATCATACTGGGCTATAGAAGCTGCTTAACTGATAATCTTTGCACTTGTACTTTTAAAACCAAAACAAAAACTCGAGAACACCTACTTGGCAGTCAGCACCACGGTCCGAGGGATCCGTAAAACCCTGGCTCCTCCCAACAAAAACTCCACCTCACACAATCGTTATAAGGAATGCGCCAAAATTCCCAGGAATTATGACCTTTCCTTACCACAACTCGAGCTCCAACGAGAGCTCAAAATCTACCAAAACAAAAACAGCAAACAAAAGCTGGCTGCTGGGTAGGTGACCTTGAACCTAACAAGCACTGTCCACGGCATTATGCTCCGGTCACCACCTAGGGCCTAATGCTAGCAAATGTGATACAGTCAGAAAACATGATGAAAGATACCTCAAAACATATTCCAGTTCTGCTTGATAAAGTGGTTGAGATCTTGGATCCACATCCAGGCGAAACCTACTTTGATGGAACAGCTGGCTATGGGGGCCACGCAGATGCTATCAAAAAAAGAATAGCTAATGGCCGCCTAATTCTTGTAGATAGGGATCAACAAGCGATCAAAGAACTTGAGAATAAGTTTGGAGATCAAGCCGAAATTTGGCCGGGAGATTATTCTTCGGTTATTGCTCAATTAATTGAGCAAAGGAGACTAGTTGACATGGCTTTACTGGATCTTGGAGTATCTTCGCCACAGCTTGATGTTGCGGATAGAGGCTTTAGTTTCAACAGTGATGGCCCGCTCGATATGAGAATGGACCAGTCGCAAGAAGAAACAGCTGCTGATATTGTCAACAATACAAAAGAAAGCGAACTGGCGGACATCATTTACCGGTATGGTGAAGAGCGAAAAAGTCGACGGGTTGCAAAACTCATAGTCGAGAACCGACCATTCAAAACAACCAAGCATTTAGCCGAAGTTGTTACAAGGGCGGTTGGGCGCAGCGGTGATATTCATCCAGCGACTAGGACTTTTCAGGCAATTAGAATCTACCTCAATCAGGAGTTAGAGCAGCTAGAGACTGCATTACCTCGACTAGTTGAGATTCTTAAACCAGGCGGTAGACTAGCGGTCATAAGCTTTCACTCGCTAGAAGACAGAATCGTAAAGGACTTCTTCAACCGAGAATCGAAAAACTGCATTTGCCCACCAGAACAGCCGGTATGTACCTGTGACCATATGGCGACAATAAAGAAACTCACCAAGAAGCCAATAAGTGGTCAAGAAGATGCTTTTAACCCGCGAGCACGAAGCGCGAAACTTCGAGCCGCAGTGAAATTAAACAAAAACAAAGGAGAGCTATGACTTTAGTCATCAAAAACCAAACTCCTCGCCGCATCAAAGTTCGAATTAGTAAGTAACTTTGATTTGCGAGCGGTTGGCGGTGTAAAACACGAGATGAGCGCCGCCAACCGCGGATAAAAAACAAAAACAAACGAGAAAGAGAGAACTTATATGAGCACAGCCACCTTAGCCGTGCGACGCAACCAGAACCTATACCGAACAAAGGCTGAGTTTAAGCTTGGTCCGGTATCAAGCGGCATGGTTGTGGTCGCCATAATCGCAGTTCTAGCGCTTCTATACTTAAACTCCATTACCAAAACGAGTGTATTTGGATATAAGGTTACGGAACTCCAGCACCAGCGTAACGAAGCTATGAATGCCAAGAAAGAGCTAGAAGTTGAAGCGGCTAGGCTTACTTCAATACAAAACATTCAAAAATCTAAGGTGGTTAGCGGGCTTGTGCCAACTTCACAAGTAACTTACGCTAAGTAATACAGATGCAACGCAGCGCCACCGGCAGTTCTGGATCACGACTGCGCAGCCTCATCATCCTAATGTTTATTCTAGGGGGAATAATGGTTGCGCGTTTGGTGTACCTGCAAATATTCAAGCATGAACATTACGCCGCGTTAGCAAACTCAACACATTTAAGGAAATATGAAGTACCTGCCCCAAGGGGACAGATTTATTTGCATGATGGCGAGCAAAAGGTCCCATTAGCCTTAAACCAGACACTCAAGCTGGTTTACGCTGATCCAAGTATCATTCCTAATCAAGAGGAAACGGCTAAGAAGCTGGCCGAAGCTACAGGAGATAATCCTCAAGTCTTTATTGATGCCATGAAGAATGGCAAAGAATATGCGGTTCTAAAAACTCGAGTGAACGATGCAACAGCCGATAAAATAAAGGCTCTAAAGCTGCGAGGCGTTGGAATGGTTAACCAAGATTATAGGTCTTACCCAGAAGGTGAGTTGGCGGCTCAAGTATTGGGCTTTGTTAATGGGGAGGGTAAAGGTCAATATGGGGTTGAGGGCGCTTTAGACGGTGAGCTTAAAGGCGTAAATGGCTTGCTTAATGCTAAGACCGACACTAACGGCATACCTATCGCAACAACCGACAATTTAAGCAGAGCTGCCACACCCGGTAATGACCTGGTACTGACTCTCGATCGCAACATCCAAGCTCAAGCCGAGAAGTTCCTCCAAGAAGGGGTTAAAGGTACAAAAGCTGACTCGGGTAGCATAGTTGTGATGGATCCTAAAACAGGCGCTGTTAAAGCAATGGCAAACTACCCATCATTCGACCCCAATGCTTATCAAAAGGTTAAGGACTATACCAATTTCGAAAATGACATAGTGTCAAGTTCATTCGAGCCAGGTTCAGGTTTTAAGGTTTTTACGATGGCGGCAGGGCTAGATTCTGGGAAAGTTAGGCCAGACACTACATATAACGATGAAGGCTGCTTGGAGATGGCAAAATATAAAATATGTAACGCCGACAACCACAAAGGTGGGCCCAACACAAATATGACAACTGTTTTGCGCGACTCTCTCAATACGGGTGTTATTTTTATTCTGCGCCAACTGGGGAGTAACCCAGATAAAGTTACAGCTGAGTCAAAAAAGAATTTTTATCACTATGTAACTGATCAGTTTGGGTTTGGTAGTAGAACGGGGATCGAGCAATCGGTTGAGTCAAAGGGATTAATCAATCCTCCGTCTAGCAACGATGTTAACTACGCGAATATGACTTTCGGTCAGGGGCTCTCGGTAACAATGATACAAATGGCTTCGGCAGCAAGTGCAATTGCAAACGGCGGGACACTTTACAAGCCATATATTGTTGAGGAAAGAGCCAGGCCTGATGGGTCTACTGAAAAAACTCAACCCAAGATTGTTAAAAATGATGTAATCAGCGAGCAGTCTGCCAAGGATCTTACAGAAATGATGAAGGTGGTGGTCCAGCGAGGCTCTGGATGGGCTGCTCGAACACCAGGGTACAACATCGCTGGTAAAACTGGGACAGCTCAAATTGCAGATCCTAATGGCGGGTATTTAAAACAGGGGAATATTGGAACATTTGTTGGTTTTGCTCCTGCAGAGGATCCGAAATTTGTGATTATGGTTCGCATAAACAAGCCAAAAGTTGAGGGCTTTGCAGAAAAAACTACCGTTCCAGTATTTGCGAATCTAAGCCGGTGGCTACTCCAGTATTATTCCGTGCCGCCAACACCCGGGGCAGGGGAGCGATAAAGTGCATTTCGCTAATGTTTTTAACCTGAAAAATATGGTAAGGTACTACTAATGCAATTCGTTAATGAAGCCGATATAGTTTCACTTTCAAGAATACTTTTCCTGGGTTTTCTCGGGTTTGCTGTCTCAATGCTTTTGACCCCGGTATATACAAAGCTGGCTTACCGATACAAATGGTGGAAGCAAGTACGAGACACCGCCACAACTGGAGAAAAGGCACCCATTTTCCACAAGTTGCATGCCGCCAAGCATCGCCGGAACATCCCTACAATGGGGGGCTTAGTAATTATTGTGGCAATTGTATTAGTAACATTGGTTTTCAACTTGAGCAGGAGCCAAACATATTTACCATTGGCAATTCTTGTGTCAGCCGGTTTGGTTGGTTTGTTGGACGACTGGATAAATATTAGAGGAAATGGGTCTGGAGTTGCTGGCTTAAGAAGTAGACTGAAGTTTGCTCTAATATTCGGTGTAGCATTATTTGGTGCTCTATACTTCTATTTTAAACTTGGCTATAACTTGATCCACATCCCCGCAGTAGGTGATTTCTCGATAGGCTGGCTGTACGTCCCGCTGTTTGTGCTGGTCGTTGTGGCAACAGCAAATGCGGTAAACATTACCGATGGGCTAGACGGTCTATCAGGTGGCTTGCTCGCATCTTCATATGCTGCTTTTGGGGCAATTGCTTTCTTCCAGGAGAACTACGGTATAGCTGCTTTCTGCGCAACAATTGTTGGCGTAATGCTCACATACACCTGGTTCAATATTTATCCTGCAAGATTCTTTATGGGCGATTCGGGAGCTTTTGCGCTTGGAACGACCCTGGGCGCAATCGCTGTATTAACAAATGCAGTGCTTGTTCTGCCTATAATAGGATTAGTTTTTGTTCTCGAGGCCGGGTCTAGTTCAATCCAGATTCTTTCAAAGAAATTATTCAAACGAAAAATATTCTTATCTGCGCCCGTGCATCATCATTTTGAGGCAAAGGGGTGGCCAGAAACCAAGGTTACAATGCGCTTCTGGGTTATTGGTCAAATTTCTGCGGTAATTGGTTTAATCATCGGTCTTTTAGGCAACCGAGCATTGTAGGGTAGAAATGGCGCTACCCGCAGCAGTTAACAAGATCAATCCAATCAGAGGCCACAGGGGCGACTATGTCCTTGGTCTTACTGTCTTTATATTGATTGCATTCGGGCTTATCATGATGTACAACATCAATCCTGCTTTGAGTCAAAAGCTCCTCGGGCGAGTTGATAGTGGTTACTATTTTAGGGGCCAGCTCATGAATATCGCTGTCGGTGTTGTTGCTTGGGTTTTTGCTATTAACTTCTATTATCAAAAGTGGAGAAGGTTATCTCTGCCTCTCTTGGTAGCGGCTTTTATATCAGTGTTAATGCTGTTGATACCCGGGGTGAGCATCGAGAAGAATGGCGCGACTAGATGGCTAGAACTAGGACCTGTAAGCTTTCAGCCCGCCGAACTACTTAAGATAGCAATGGTTCTATATCTTGCCACTTGGCTGGAGAAAAGGGGAGACGAAATTAAGAGCTTTTGGGATGGCGTGGTCCCATTCTCGATAATGATTGGTGTCACAAGCATAATTATTGTTGTTTTACAGCGCGACATGGGAACAATGATGGCACTCGCCCTAGCATCTATTGGTATGTTCTACGTCGCTGGGATGCGTTTGAAGCACTTGGCATTTATACTTGCGTCTGGTTTTACTCTTGGTTGGCTCGCTATAGTCAGCTTCCCTCATAGAATGGAGCGGCTGATGACTTTTCTTGATCCGTCAAAAGATGCCTCAGGTTTGGGTTACCACATTAGTCAGGCATTACTGGCTATTGGAAGTGGCGGGATACTAGGCTTGGGGCTGGGCAAGAGCATCCAAATCTATGGGTACTTACCAGAAGCAGCAAACGACTCAATTTTCGCCGTCATTGGTGAAGAGTTTGGGTTATTAGGATGTTTGATAATTATCGGCCTATTTGGGCTGTTAACCTATAGAGGGATTGAGATCGCTAGAAAAGCGCCAGATCAGTTTGGAAGACTTCTAGCCACAGGTATATCACTAATTATTATGTTCCAGGCTTTTGTGAATATTGGGGCTATGCTTTCAATTATTCCACTTACCGGTATACCTTTACCGTTTATCAGTTACGGTGGATCAAGTATGCTTATAATGATGTTAGCAGTAGGTATTCTGTTCAACATTTCTAGATATACAGTAAACGAGGGAGCCAATGCGGATAGTCGTAGCCGGCGGGGGGACAGCAGGCCACATTTCACCAATTCTAGCAGCCGTCGCCGAGTTAAAGCGGCGAGATAAGTCTATTGAAGTACTTTATGTCGGTCAGAAGACTGGCATGGAGGCTGATATGGCAAAATCTGCTGGGATAAACTTTAAGGGCATAAAGGCTGGTAAATACCGCCGTGCTCCTCATGCAAGTTTAAAAGAAAAGCTGACAGATACAAAGAATATAGCTCTTAATGTTCGTGATATTGGACGGAGCGTATCTGGTGTAGGTGCAAGCTTACGCCTACTGAAGGGGTTTAAGCCCGACGTAGTTTTTTGCAAGGGTGGATTTGTGGCCTTACCTGTTGGAATCGCTGCAAGAATACTAAGGATACCGTTAATAATCCACGAGTCAGATGCTACCCCAGGGATTGGCACAAAAATACTCGGTCGATGGGCCGATGATATCGCCGTTGGGTTCCCGCCAGAACTCTACGAATCATTGCCGGCTGGAAAGGTAGTTTTTACCGGTAACCCTGTGCGCGAAGAAATAATTAACGATAAAACTCCTCGAAATGACTGCGTAGAGCACTTTTTTGGCACTAAAACCAAAGGGCTACCAGTATTATTAGTAGTTGGTGGCAGTCAGGGTGCGGTTCCTTTAAATAACGCGCTTGTTAATCACTCAAAAGAACTAACCAAGATTGTTAGAGTAATACACATAACTGGTGCTTATGATTACGAAAGAGTAGTATCTGACATCATTAGTAGGCAAATTAACAGTGAAAGCTACATTGTCAAAGACTTTCTATCCGCAGTAGAAATAGCCAAAGCATATAAGGCTGCCGATTTAGTTATTAGTAGGGCAGGGGCGAACTCAGTCGCAGAGCTTGCGGCAGTCAAGAAGGCAGTTATATTGGTCCCAAACCAGTTAATGGCAGCACACCAGCTCGAAAACGCCATACGTTTAGCAGAATCAGGAGCTGTTGAACTGATGAAAGAAGATAATCTA
>CAYRGI010000002.1:0-9277 GCA_964423965.1 uncultured Candidatus Saccharimonadales bacterium | reverse complement strand
TATTAGTCGCTTTTGCCCAACTTACCAAATTAGAGAAAATATCCATAACCGGCGCTCAAGATCTAGATAAAGAACATCTTCAAAGAGTTGCTGAGGAGGGTGCTCGCAAGCAATGGTTCGGTCGAAATACTATGTTGTTAAGTACCGGAGCTCTAAGTGATTATATGATTGAGGCGGAGCCAGGTCTTAAGGAGGTAAAAATTGAGCGACAAGGGTTTAATTCAATAAACTTAATAATTGCTGAGAGACAGCCAAGTCTAAATTGGAAGGCGGGAGGGGTGATCTATCTATTGGATATTGATGGAACGGTAATAGGCGAGAGCAAGGGGCCTTATGTAAAACTTCCAACGGTTACCGATAGCACTAATCTCCCAGTAGAGTCAGGGAAGAGGGTAGCCCCATCCAGCTTCGTAAGTTTTTGTGCAGAAATGTACAAAAGGCTGCCCGAGGCGGGGGTGAAGCCAGTTGATATGATAGTTCCAGAAACTACAACGGAAGTGAACTTCAAGACTGATAAGGGTTATTTAATAAAAATGGACACAACTCGAACGGTGGAGGGGGAGCTCAATGATCTAAAAGCCGTTCAATCGGAGCTAGCGAAAGCCAAAAAAGTTCCAACCGAGTATATTGATCTGCGCATCGAAAATAAGGCATATTACAAGTAGGTCCTCTCTCCTCTACAATATTTTGTTCGGTTTTTGTTTATCTCATAAATATTGATTATTTTCTATACACATATTGTGCAGCTATTCCCGCAGAGCGGGGAAGAGAAGAATAGAGAATTATGGTCGCAAAATATACTTCCAAATATTGAGTGTAGTAAATACAACATCGCAAAAAAGTAATACATTTGGTAGTAAACAATCTATATTAAGTTTTGTAGAATTCTATTTAACTATTAATGCACCTCCCTTACTTCCCTATATTCTGAATAGTAGACAATAGCAGGGCGATATTGGTAGATGCTAGTTATTAGTTTTTACCTTTGCAAAGGCATTATCCAGCCAATAAGCATTTTTTAAAAGGTCCAATCACACACGGACATTAATATATATACTACGTCGCAAAAGATACATTGTGCGACACGGACTATAGACGGTAACAATAGTCCAATCCGCTCATACATATTATGGTTTAGGGTCGTATGATTTGAGTGAATTCAATATACCGCCCTTTCACTCTATGTATAAGTTATTTCTTATCTATTACGAAGGTTGACTTCTTCCCCAGCGGGGATAGAGGACTCAGGTGAATGTGCGCGTGAGCCAGCAGCTACTTGAACTTCTCTATTGGGCCTCTGTGATGATCCGGAGCCATGCCTTTGGCTATGCTGCTGGTCGGGATTTCTTCTCTGTCTATTTTGCCCATCTCCCCTTCTAAATTGATTCTTATGCCGATTTTCTTTGGGGTTTTTTAGCTGTCCAAGAAATGTATCATTATCCTTGTTCGGTTTTTGTTCTTTGACGACGGGGTTGCCATGTGAATCCTTTGGTGCATCATCAGCCTGCCCACTGCTCCAACGGGTGATAGAGTCTTCAATTTCGTCTCGTCTAGAGGCATACCTCGATCGTGATTGCTCAATTATAAGGGAAGTTAAATCGTTTTCAGGATCGGGCATCCGTAGAGTCGTAGCCGAGAACGGTGGCGCTTTTTCTCCATCAATACTTAGGCTAAGAACAACATGCTGGTTATGCAGTTTGATTAGATCAGCTCCTTCAAAAGAAGGCTGGAAATACTTCTCTAAAACGCGTCCATCCTCCGCTCCTACGCGGAAACTTATCATTGAGCCTACGTTACCAAAAACGGCGTCACGGACAGTCTCAGGCATTTGAGAGACGTACTGGTTAGCAACTGTCAGGTTTAGGGCGTACTTACGTGCCTCGCTGAGTATGACCGCGAATGAATCGGTGGCAAAGTTCTGAAACTCGTCGACGTAGAGGTAAAATGGGCGCCTATTTTCTAGAGGCACGTTTGCTCGACCCATGGCGGCTAGCTGAATCTTGGTGACCATCATGGCTCCGAGTACCGCGGCGTTGTCTTCTCCAATTTGGCCTCTTGAGAGGTTAACGATCAATATTTTTCCTTCGTCCATGATCTGGCGAAGATCGAATCCAGATTTAGGCTGCCCAATGATGTTTCGGATTAGAGGGTTGGCGGTGAATGCGCCAACCTTATTTAGAACTGGAGCCACAGCTTCGTTTGCGAATTTATCATTCCAGCTTGCGAACTCGTTGACCCAGAAATTTTTTACAACAGGGTCTTTTATCTCTTTTATGACCTTCTTTCGGAACTCTTTCTCTGTAAGCATCCGGGTAATCCCCAAGAGAGTTGAGTCTGGGTAGTCCAAAAGCGCCAGAATTGTGTATCGAAGGATATACTCCAATCGAGGTCCCCATGAGTCGAACATTCTTTTTAGAACACCAATCATTTCGGAAGAAATACTGTTTTTCATAGCTTCATCTGTTACCTCGAGCGGGTTGAAAGCTATTGGGTTGTCTCTGTCTGTTGGGTTGAAGTAGACTACGTCCTGCAGCCTGTGCTCTGGAATAAACTGGAGCATATCGGTTGCAAAGTCTCCGTGAGGGTCAACAATTGCGAACCCTTGATTGTGGTATATGTCAGAGAGTGTAAGCAGGTTCAATAGCTTGGATTTACCTGTTCCAGTCTGTCCGATGATATAAAGGTGCCTGCTTCTATCTCTACGTTTCAAGCCGAATCTTTGTTGTATCCCGCGGAAGTTGGTCAGACCGAAAAGGCTCACCTCTCCAGGTGGCACTACACCTTCTGTTGGCAGATTTGATGGTGGCTCCGAGGTCTTTACTGTTGTCCAGGCCATGCTAGGTGTTTCAACGCTCTTGTGCGGCAAGTGGTAGAGGCTAGCGAGCTCTTCAATATTGAGAATAAAGCCGTCATCCATAAACAAACGCGCCC
Source organism: uncultured Candidatus Saccharimonadales bacterium (assembly GCA_964423965.1). Classification (GTDB taxonomy): domain Bacteria; phylum Patescibacteriota; class Saccharimonadia; order UBA4664; family SCTI01; genus CAZWEJ01. The sequence goes on along the minus strand of CAYRGI010000002.1, from coordinate 6,346 downwards.
TGTACTCGTCTACTCCCTCCCTGCCCTGCTGAGTTGAACCAGCCGAAAATCCATTCAAGTTTGTGGTATTGAACTGCTTGAACCCACCAACGATGGCCTGTATACGCTGCTTAGCAAGTGACTGATCTGCACCTAGATAAGTGATCCTGACTTTAACCTGGTAACCAAGCTTTGTTGTCTTCTCCTCGATCGCTTTGATCATTGCACTTTGGGTTGTAGAAAGCTTGTCGTCCCTTTTAACTTCCTTGGCTTCCGGCGGGCTAAATAACGCGCTTATAAAGTGAGTAATCACATAAACGGGAATTGCTAGTAATTCACTAAATACTTGGCCGCGGATGGATATGCCTTTGCCGTTCTTAATCTCTTCAACTACTCGTGCACCCTTATTTTGCCAAGAGTCGTCGATCGGACGGGCCATTATTTGGATCCACATCTCCTCACCTTCTTCTTCGAGTTTTGCTAAAACAGCAGTAATCCCGGCTAGCGGGTCAACCTCAAAAGATTGAAAAGTTTTTATTGGCAATGCCTCGTTGTTAGTAAGCTTCAACTCGGTGGTATATGCGTTACGATGACCTAGATCCGTCTTAGAATAGTCCTCGACTCCTTCACGAATTCGCACGCTTGGGTATTGAGCGTAGATTTGGCCCTCAAGAAAGTCTTTTAAGTGCTTCGGGGTCCAAATATAAAACTGGATCCGGTTTCCAATTGATGCAATCTCGTAGCTAATATGTTCTTGAATGGCGCCCTCTTTACGAAGCTCAGACTTCGGTCTTAGGATTCCATGAAGACTGGCGAACATTTGTTCTGCCGAAAGTTCTTTCTTTTCGTTATCCTTTGGAACCTCTACAAGCAAAAGAATATGATCTGTTTGGTTAATCCACTGCTCTCGACGGCGATTTTGCCAGATTAAATACGCAAGGACAGCCACAATTACTACCCATCCGTAAAGTTGAAATATTACGATCCCGAGAATTTGAAAGATAGCTTGGAATATACCCTCTATCACTTCCCTACCTCAGTGCGTAGGTGGCCTTCGACACCCGTATGAATTGATCCTTTTCTTGTAGATTGAGAACGATAGTGGTTGTCTTTACCTGACGTTTCTTTAGAACGCGCTTGACGATTTCATCCTTATGGAGTGGTGATTCTTTGCTTAGAATTTCGGTGATAATATCTGCAACTGTACCCGGGGTGTAGCCCCACTCCGACAGAGCATAGATTCCTCTACCAACAAGCACAAAGCGAGGGTCTTTAATAAGCTCATTATGAACCGCCTGGACGGTAACATCGCGCTTCTTCTGCCCCATGCTGGAAATTTGTTTCGCTATGTCACTAAAGTGCAGGGGCTGGTTGCTTTTCGCAAGAACCAAGTAGGTTTTATCGCGGATAGACTTTGGGTTTACGTTTGGCCAGTGGCTGAGGCCCCATAGCCCATCAAGATGCGCAAGCTTTTTAGAGATCCGAGCGATCTGTTCTACAGTTTCACGCTCAAGGTTTGGTGCCGCTTTGGCATGAATAGTATCAACCGGCATTGGCTTACCATTCTTCTTCAATTGAGCAACGATGTCTTCCACGATCTGATTGATCGTCTTCTTATCGAAATCAGGTAGCACAGCCAATGCATGATGATAATGATCGCCGTCCTCGATAACCTCAATGGTGGGCGCAAGAGTTGCCAAGAAATTGATATAAGATTTTTGCGAATCGGAATCAGCGCCAATTAGCTTTGCCACGTCGTCAATAAGAGTGATATGGCCCCTAGAACGTAACTCATTTCGAAGCAGCTCGTCGATCTGCTTGAGCTCTGCAGTACTACTCTGCTTTAGCTTGTTGGTAGCAGCTTTTTCAATCTGTCGCACTCTCTCACGGGTGATGTTGAAATCACTCCCAATTTTCTCAAGAGTTTGACGCTTATCAAGCCCCAACGCAAAGCGCTGAGCTACAATTTGGCGATCGCGCTCATTTTTTAGTTGGTTGAGAATTGATTCTGCGGCTGCAATATAATCGAGCTCTAAATTGGTTGCGGTAGGCATATTTATTGAAAAATTTCAGTCTAATCGTTATTGATATTAGATAAATTATAAAATATAGAAATTAAGCTGTCAACGCTTCTTAATTGCGATTTTATTGCCCAGCTGGGTTATTTTTATTGCCTGGAGTTGATGGCGGGTTAGCGGGTGGAACAGGCTGTGGTACTTCACCGCCTCCACCGCCTCGGCCCGGCTCATCAACAGGTTGAATTGGAGCCTGAGCCTGTTGTACGGGTTGCTGATTATCGGCGCGAACTTCAATTCTAGGTTGTGGCGTACTTGGGGCGCTAGAACCAGAACCGCATTTTCGTGTTTCCTGAGCTTCAGCAAGGAATACTTCGGTTACCCCATTTGGGTCATTCTGATCAACAAGCCCACCATCACTTGGGCATACTTTTGCAAAGACAAGGCCTGATGGCACCGGAAAATCTTTTACCGGCATGTTAGAATGAGCCATTTCCATATAATCCCTCCAAATAGGGGCAGCTCCAGTTACACCGTCAACATTTACCATGGCTGAATGGTCATTGTTGCCCACCCAAACTGCCGTAACTATGTCTGGCGTATAGCCAACAGCCCAGTTATCTCGGTAATCGTTTGTGGTTCCTGTCTTCACTGCTGCTGGACGGCTCAACTTTAAAGGTGAGTCTGTGCCAAACATTTCTTCTCGAGTTTTATTGTCACTAAGGATATTTGTGACCATATATGTTACTCGTGGGTCAATAACCTGCTTTGAAGTATTGGGGGTAGGTTTTGTTATGTCCTCGTTGTATTTATTCTTTACCTCTTTGATCGCTCGTGGAGTTACGGTTGTTCCATAGTTCGCAAAAGTTGAGTATACCCCTGCCATATCAAGGGGTCGTACCTCTCCCCCACCAAGTACGAGGCTCAACCCGTATCTATTTTGCTCGGTTAAGCTTGGCGCTTGAATCCCAAGGCTATGAGCCATAGTGATTGTATCTGGAAGCCCCGCGTGCTTGAGAACCTCAATCGCCGGTATATTAAATGAGTTTGCAAGCGCGCGTCGAAGAGTCATCTGGCCTCTAAACTTACCATCATAGTTTTTTGGCTCGTATACAGTTCCGTCAGCATTTGGAACACGCATCGGTTTGTCATCAACCTTTGTCGCCCCATTCCAGCCCTTAGTGAATGCAGTTGCATACGCAATTGGTTTAAAGCTCGATCCTGGTTGAAGCTGAGCTAGGGTAACATTTACAGCTCCATATCCTGGCTTGTTGTAGTCGACGCTGCCAACCATCGATATTATGTCGCCGTTATTCGGGGTCACGGCTACCAGTCCACTATTAGAAACGTTTCGATTTGCGAGCTTCTCAACTTGGGACTTAACAATTTGCTCGGCGGCTTCCTGTTTTTTAAGGTCAAGCGTAGTAGTTACTGTTATACCGCCTTTTTCGACAATATCTGAGCCATATTTGCGTCTAAGTTCTTCAAGTACGAAGAAGACGAAGTGAGGCGCCTTGATGGTGATTTTTCGCATATTTGCCACAACCGGTTTGCTTGAAGTCTCACTTGCGACTTCATCGCTGATGTAACCCTCCTCTTCCATGCGACTCAAAACATAATCTCTACGATCTTTTGCTGCTTCTTTATCAACATTTGGGTCGTAAACACTCGGACTTTGAGGAAGGCCTGCTAGTAATGCGCTTTCTTCAATCGTTAAGTCTTTGGCGGATTTATTAAAGTAGGTTTGAGCAGCAGATTCAACTCCATATGCGCCCTGTCCGTAATAGATAGTGTTTAAGTACATTTGCAATATTTGATCTTTGGAGTACCTGTTCTCCATATCAACGGCTAATACAGCCTCTTTATATTTTCTGGTGAATGACTTCTCGTTTGTAAGTAGTGTGTTCTTAACCAACTGTTGAGTGATGGTTGAGCCACCTTGGACCATACCGGTGTGACGAAGGTCGGCTACTAAGGCTCGTGTAGTGCCCTTCCATGAAAAACCACCATGCTGGTAAAACTCCGGGTCTTCCGTAGCAAGGGTCGCTTTTTTAAGTGAATCAGGCATTTCGCTCAGCGGAATGTTGTGACGAGTAACTGCCCCGTAACCCTGGAAAAGTACTTCGCCATTACGGTCGAGAATAGTTGTTCCAGTGTTTTTGCTATTCATAAGAGCTTCTGGGTTGCTGATATTTCGCTGGCTTGCTTTCATGGTCGTCATGCCAATATCGATTGCAATTGCAGAGCCGGATAGAATGATCAGGAAAGTGACAGAAAGAATGGCAATGCGAGAATAGTGACCTGTAGCTCCGCGCCACACCTTTCCGGCGCCCTTGCCCATATCATGAATGATAGCCTTTGAATCAGCTAAAACATGATTAAAATTAATGTCACTCCATTTCGCCATAGTTTTATGCTACCGCGCACCTTCACGTTACCCTTGATACAAAAAGTCTAAAAAAGCCGCCAGAATTAGCGGTTTTTCGTTGAACTCTACTATTGAACCTAGCACTTATATGTTGATATTACAAGAAGAAACTAGGTGTTCTTACGCACTCTCCGGCGACTTTTTCTGTCTGGGGCAGCTGCAATCAATTCCTTGGCTTCTTTTTCAGTAATTGATTTGGGATCACGATCTTTAGGGATTTTTGCATTTTTCTTACCATCGGATATGTATGGGCCAAAACGTCCATTGAGAACCTGGATACCATCAGAGAAATCGGCGATTATTCTGTCGGCTTCAGTCTGCCTCTTCTCGGCTATAAGTTCCTTAGCCCTTTCAAGTTGAATTGAAAATGGGTCCTCGGGACGGATAGACGCGGACGTTTTCCCTGCCTTTACGTAAGGACCAAATGGGCCAAAGTTGGCCATAATGTCCTCACCCTGATCGGTCTGGCCAAGCTTTCGCGGCAAGCTAAATAGTTCTAAAGCCTGTTCCATATCAATATCACCTAGCTTCATGCCGTCGGGTATCGGTGCGAAAGCCGGCTTCTCTTCATCGGTCGCCTCTCCCATTTGGAGCATCGGTCCGTATCTACCCATTCGAGCGATAATCGGTTTACCGGTTTTCGGGTGAGTTCCAATTTCTCTCGCCTGGCTGGCTTCTTGTCGACTAACCTGCTCGGCACCCTCTACAGTCTTGTGAAAGGGACCGTAAAAATCCGAGATCATCTTATGCCACTCAATTTTGCCTTCAGAAATTGAGTCAAACTTTGTTTCGACCTCAGCTGTAAAGTCATAATCTACAATATCCGGGAAGAACTTTACGAGGAAATCGGTGGTCAATTCGCCCATTGGAGTTGGGATAAGTTTATTTCGATCGGCTCCAAAATTTTCATCGATTTCTTCGTGCTTAATTTCTTTGTTTTTTAATGTAAGCTGAGTAATTTTTCTTGTGCTTCCTTCAACGTCGGCCTTGATAACGTATTCCCTATCCTGAATTGTTGAAATTGTAGGAGCATAAGTAGAAGGACGACCAATACCCTCCTCCTCAAGTTTTCGCACCAAGGTGGCTTCCGTGTAACGAGGTTTTGGTCTAGCAAATGTTTCTTTGGCCACGATCTCCTTCAACCCTAATTTCTGTCCTTGATTGAGCGCGGGTAGAAGATTTTCTTCGTCCTCGTCTTCGTCCCTTCCCTCAATGTAAACTTTCAAGAAACCATCAAAAATGATCGTGTCGGCTTCGGCTTTGAACTTTTCGGTGGTCGTACTTGGTATTATTGAAACACTGGTTTTCTCGATCTTGGCATCACTCATTTGGGATGCGATTGCTCGTTGCCAAATAAGTTCGTAAAGCCGCTGGGCGTTGCGATCACCATCAATACTATTTCGGGAAAAATCCGTTGGTCTAATTGCTTCGTGGGCTTCCTGTGCGCCTGCGGATTTACTCTTGTAGGTGCGGCGCTGAGAGTACTGGCTTCCAAAGCTCGATGCTATAGCGGATGCAGCACCACTTAGGGCAGTCTCTGATAAATTCACAGAGTCTGTACGCATGTAAGTAATAAGACCGCTTTCATACAGTTTTTGTGCAACCGACATAGTTTGACGAACCGAGAAGCTCAATTTTCTGCTGGCTTCTTGTTGCAGAGTTGAGGTAGTGAAAGGGGCCGCAGGGGTGCGTTTACCCGGCTTCTTCTCTAGTGCATCAACAATAAACTCTGCATCCGCAAGTTCTTCTAGAATCTTGGTAACTTCGGGCTCTCCATCAACCCTTCTAGCTAGATCGGCTTTGAGGTTGGACCCATCGGCATCAAAATTCCCCCAGACCTTAAAGTTTGAAGTTGCGTTGAAGTTCTCGATCTCGCGTTCACGCTCAACTATAAGACGAACAGCGACCGATTGTACGCGGCCAG
>CAYRGI010000001.1:15871-62891 GCA_964423965.1 uncultured Candidatus Saccharimonadales bacterium | reverse complement strand
CCGGTGCCTGGCTTACAGGTATTGTTTTTTGTGCCTGGGCCACAGCCGTCGGGAAGAGGTGGTGGTGGTGCTCCTCCTACAGTAATGCCTATTGTTTGAGAAGCCGTTTTAACACCAGCTGAGTTGCTGCATTCAAGATGATAGTTTGTGCCTTGGGTTAATTTTGGAGAGGTCCATGATGATTTGACGCCTACTACTCCAGGAGCACCTGGACCTCCAGTCAGAGCACAACCTGATGTATTTGCAGAGTCCCAAGACAGTGTGGTTGTAGAATTGTAAGCGATCGATGTTGCGCCTCTAAAATATGTAATTGATGGGGGGGCCTGGACGGACAAGTTCAATTGAGCTGCTATAGTTGCACCTCCCGCGCTCGGGGTACATGTCAGGGTAACTGTACCCCCTTTTTCAATATTTATTTTTGTGTAAGGACCTTTTGGACCAACGCTAATGGCAACATTCAAATTAGCTGGCAGCGAAAGCCCACAACGAGACACCCACGAACTATCCCAATTAAAAGTTGCCGTACCAAGATATGGAATTGCCGTAGGGTTAACGGAGAATGAACTAATTGAAGCACATTGATTATTCTGTGTGCCAGCACCACATCCGGACGGTATTGCTTTAAAATTGAAAGTAGTCCCCCCGGGTGTATGCACAAATGCATTATGAGCCCAATCAATTGGAGTGCTAGCATACAAAGAGTTTCCATCGAGCACATAGCCACTAGGTACATTAATTGCCTTTATCTTATAAAGCTTCGATGTCGCAGTGGCTGAGGAAACCATACACATCTGGCGTCCTGAACCATTTGAACCAGTAGTAATAACAGGTGATCCAGGAGGGTAATTTACCCCATTACATGTAGTTGTCATGTCATTATAATTGGAGTCTGCCGCCATGACCGTTATACTCGCCCCTGGCACAGCAGCACCATTTGGTGTAGTCATGTTTAATGTCATCCAGCCCTCAGTATAGGCAAAACTTTTCAGAATGAACCATGTGGCGATGGCGATAGATATAACAGCAAGTACTATAATTGCAATAATGGACGGCTTACGCGCTCGCCTAATCCTTGTACCGCCTACTTTTGATTTGGTTTTTTTATCGGTCATAAAGGCCTTTTATGCTTCTAGAAGCAATAATAGACTATAGTGCTTATGCTGTGCAATAGGTTTGAGCTATTTTCTTTTTCTGGAGCGCGCCTTAGCTGCCCGACGCTTTTTGTTTGGGCCCTCAAACCACTTGGCCTTGTCTTCCTCAACAATGTTCTCAGCAATAACGTTTGGAATAATTTTTCTGTAGTAGTTGAATAGCCAGCCAAAGATGGCGAGTGTAAATAAAATTATGAGAATTGGCCAAAGCAGCCAGTTTACAACGGCAATCTTTTGGTACGCAAAGAAAGCGACTATTAAAGATACACCCGCAAGAACTACCATCAACCAAAAAGCCTGCTTTATTGCCCTAGCAACGACTGGCACCTTTTTGTACTGCTTCATATATAAGCTTCGCACAATAATTGCCCCCACAAGCAAAATAATTGAGATGCCGCCCATAGCGATCGCCATTTGCTGGCTAACAGGTGTGGTAATGCTGCTAATAAAATTATCGAGTTTATCGACATTGAAGAGACATGCTAGTACAAACCCTAGAGCTGCTCCAACTGTAACCTCCAACGGTTTGTGACCAAGGAGCTCCCTTAAGCGGGATTGAGGTTGATGCAAGGGTATCTTGTCCTCTTGTAAGCTATCTAGAATTAGGTTTATAGCCATAGCTTGCTCCCCAGAAGATCGCCGAACCCCAAATGAGTCATACATAACAATCGCAGCCAAAATTGCCGTTATGCCGAATAGCGGCGACTGCGGTCCATCTACAAGAAAAGCAGTTGTAGCTAGTGATATGACGACTGCGGAGTGAACACTAGGCATACCACCTGACGCATAAAGATACCTAAAATCTAACTTGCCGCCTGCAGCAGCGATAATAAATTTTAAGAACTGGGTGATAATCCAAACGACAAATGGGATAACCAGATATGGATTGTACATGCTAACTCCGCTTTTAGGCTTATGCTAGCAAAGAACGGTTTTCGTGTCACCTATAAACATTGGCTACAAACAAACCTTTATTACGAATGTTCGTATAACTTTTTTATTCAACTACACTTTGGTCAGTAATAAAGCAGGTATTGAGTACTTGGGATACTCTAAACCATCAACTTTCGTCGAATTTGAATTGCGGCGCCCGACATTAGCAAGGCGGCTGCGGCTAAACCGGCTAGCAACCCTGCCGAGTCCGCTACCTGTCTAGTATCCAGGCTTCTATTTGTTGCAGCAGCAAACACTGCATTGGGTGTTAGGTTGGTTGTTGTACCACTCTCAACATTTGAGCCCGATTGTAATGAACTATTTCCACCAGTATTGCTTATGAACTGACTATTGTTTCTTTGCCCATCATACATACTATTGGTCTGAATAATTGTTTCTTTTGTCGTTGCAGTTCTCTGCTGCTGAGAATTCAACAGATTAGATGCACTTTCTCCCGCGGAGGTATCATCAGCAACGCTGCCTGTCCAGTTACCAAAAACGTTTATGACCAGTACTCCGAACCATCTATTTAAGTTGAATTGACTGCCAAATATGTTGGCAATATTTGTAGAAACACTAGCATCACCACTAGTCGCATTTCCGGCGGATGTATTACCGCTAACGGTCGCATTTCCACTAATTGCACCCGCATTAATGTTGTTAGAAATACTTCCTACTGGGTTATCTGTAATGTTGAGATTGGTGTTTGAGTTGCCATCTATAGTGTTTCCCGAACCAGGTCCAGTCATTGAGTTGCTTGAAGTCGCATTTCCGGCTAGCAACGCACCCGTTGACCCGCTTGCCGATGGAAGATTCATGATATGGCCCACCCATTGTCCCATAACATTAACCAAGACTAATACCGCATTATCGCCGGCTAAGCTGGTATTGAATATATTAAATGAGTTGTTTTCCGTAGTTGCATTACCTGTCAAACTCGAACCGGCAGATGTGTTCCCATCTACTAGTGAATTACCGCTTTGAGTTACTGACTCGATATTATTATTGAAGTACGCACTTGGGCTATTAGCTATATTTGTATTATTCTGACCGTTTAACTGAATAGCATTGCTAGAATTGGGTCCGGTGTAAGAATTTGCGGCGCTTAAGTTACCACTCCCGCCCTGCGGGCCAACAACGCTGTTCAAGAAACCATCTGGGAAAAGAACGTCGCCATTAAAATCGCCGAAGATGTTAAGAAGACCGAAGAACGAATCTCCAGCGTTGATTGCAGAGTTAATAAGATTCAAAATATTCACCTCAACAGATGACATACCTGAAGTAGCATTTCCTGCATTGGTGTTGTTAGTGACGCTTGCGTTACCAGATTGAGCCAATAAATTAAGGTTATTGTTGATTGCTCCGTTAGGTTGATTGATAACCGTAATATCGCTTGAACCATCAAGCGTTACTTCATTCTGCGAATCTGGCCCAGTGTTAGTATTAGATGCGCCAGTATTCGGGTTGTAGCTTCCTAACTGCCCGCCTGCTCCCTCAACTCTTTGTGGGTCAATCGTGATATCTCCAAAGTGATCCCCAAAAAGATTTTGAGCAAAGTACGATAATCCTCCATTTGCCCAAGACCAAGCAGCATTTAGTAGGTTGAAGAGGTTCTCAACTACTCGCGCTGCACCTGTAATGGCGTCACCCGCATTGGTGTTGCCATCAACGGTTGCATCACCGCTAATCGCTGCTGTGTTACTGATGTTGTTGATCAGAGCGTTTGTAAGGTTCTTCAACATTGCTTCGGTTGAAGCTGCTACTCCTATACTATTTTGCGAATCTGGACCGGTGTTTGAATTTGATCCAGCAAGCCCCAGCATGGAAGCAAGAACTGCGGCAGGGTTTATCTGAGCTGATGATGCTACAACCGGAGCACCCTGAGCGCTTGTAGGCAGAGTAAGCGCCTGGGCTTGAGCGCCAGGAATCACATGATACCAACCAACTACTGGATCGTAACGATATAGAGGTGACTCATATAATCCCGACTTCGGGTTCCATGAAAAAGTTGCTGTGTTCGTAGGGACCCATCTTCCTGCCGAGTCATCAAAGGCATAGTTTGGTATTTTCCCTGTTGGAGAAGTAGGTCCTGGAGAGGACGTTGGCCCAGTAGGCCCTGTTGGACCCGGTGTTGATGTCGGCCCTTGAGAATTAGATGGTTCAACGGGTTGAACCGGTTGAGGGTCAGTTACAGGAACTTCGGTTACTGGTTCTGTTGTTGTTTGAGGAGCGGCTTCGGGCTGCGGCTCTGTGGGCTGCTCAACCTGCTGAACGGTTGCCAACTCCCCCTCTGCAGCTAGTACTGCGCCCGAAGATTGACCGAGGATTAGAGCACCCGCCAACACTGAGTAAACACTTTTCTCCCAGAATTTTCTCTTTCTTACCTTTAACATCCCGTACCTCTCAATCTGATTAATTCTCCAAAAACTATAATTGCGGGGAGAGACATGCTCTCCCGCTTCAGTCTATTAGTTAGTTGCTAATATGGACCGAAGTTGATGTGCTATTTGTGTTTGTTGCGCTACCACTTGAAGCACCCCCACCTGATGTGTTGTGCTGAACGGTTGCATTACCACTCTTGGCAGTCTGACTGTTATTGTTGTTAACATTAACGTCATTATCGTTATCAACATTTACATCGTTATCATAGTGGAACTTGATGCTGTTGTAGCTATCTGGGCCAGTAGTATCAATCGATGCGCTGGAGCTTCCATTGCCTCCAAACATCGCGGACCATGATCCCGCCCCCGAGTTTGTCACACTAACCTCGGTTGAAGTGTCATTCGAGTTTTCGGCATTACCGCTTTCGGCATCACCACCGGTTGTATTGTCGTAAACTTTAGCGTCACCGGTACGAGCCTCTTGGTCGTTGTTGTTATTTACATCAACATCATTGTTGTTATCGATATCGAGATCATTATGCCTACTGATCTCGACCTTATTGTCTGAATCTGGTCCAGTGGTGCCAATGTCGGCACTATCTGCCGCTGCCACTCCTAAACCTATTCCCAACGATGCCAATCCGATTGACGCGTACTTTAGTACTTTTTCCATCCTATATTCCTCACTTATTTATTCTTCAATATTTACTTTGCTGTCCCCCTTAGTAGAAATTTCTACACTCGAAGACGATGAACTCTCTGTTGAGCTCCTGGTAGTAGACCGATACCGGGCACTAGTATTAGAGTTCCCGTGACTCTCGGTCTTGACTCTTACATCAACGTTCCCTGGGGTAACCGATGTTGACTTGTGATTTACCTCAACTCGATCATTAGAAGCGCTGACCGTGGCTTTTCCAGAACCGGTGTCAAAGCTAGTTGTCCCTGGCTGAACCGGTACCTGCTGGCCATTTATCTTCACATCCACGGGTGGATTCTCCACAACACCCTGGACGTCAGAGTTTTGCTGACCCCTTTGATTACCACTAGAACTTGTAGTTGGCATCTGGTCGTGTGCAAGGGTGATAAGCGCACCACCTGATACCATTACTACTCCAACTGCAATAGCTGTCTTCTTTATTGGAACTACCATTCTTACCCCCTATGCTTGCTTACGTGCGAAGAATGCGCTTCCTCCCGCTCCTACAAGACTTAATATCGCTGCTAATGCTAGCAGACTGGCCGATATGCCTCTCGCCTGTTCGGTTGCTTTTGCAATTTCATCGTTATATCCTGCTCTCAAACCACTGACATCACAAACCACTTCACATCCTACTGCTGGCAATGTCGATATTCCGCCACCTACGCCGCCCATGGCAAGGCCACCGCCTAAACCACCAGCTGCTGAGGAGCTTCCACCGCCCATACCACCAGATCCTCCAGCACCTTGGCCACCGCTACCGGAGCCAGCGCCGCCGCCACTCCCTTGGCCGCCGCCGGGCCCGTTACCGTTTCCGCCCTGAGTTTGATTACCTATCTCTATACTTGTTGATGTGCTGTTTGAGTTACTAGCGTTACCGCTAGTTGCATCTCCTGCGGTTGTGTTGTTGCTAACAGTTGCACTCCCGGACGATGCTGATTGTTGATTGTTATTTGTTACCGTAACTGAATTCTGATTACTAACACTCATGTTGTTACTGTAGCTGACACTGATCGTGTTGCTTGAATCAGGACCAGTCTCATTTATTGAAGCTTCATCTGCGAATGCTGCCCCCGCTCCAACCAGTGTCACAGAACCTGCAATAACAGCTGCTTTTGCTATCTCTTTAACTCCCATGCATCTTTCACCTCCTTTCTAATAGCGTTATTCATTCGCACCCACCAAAAATAGGCTTTACCTTCAAGCTCTGCTTAGAGCAGTTGATAAAACCCATCTTGGTGGAGTGGCAAAATCGAAGGCCCACAACGTATCACTACGCGGAGCGTGTATGAACCCTGAGTATCGCAAACGGTCTGTATATCTAGAGAATATATACATCCGAGAAGCAATAAGCGCCAAAATCAAGGGAATGAATATGAGTACTAACGAAGGATAGTTCTTGTCAGACGCAAAGCCTCCGAAACCTCCTCCTAAAGCAAGTGGTAAAGTTATCTCCGAAAGGAAACCTAGCTCATCAATAATTCCACTAAATGGATCTGATTTATGTGGTGGATTTGAGTTTGTGGAACTAGTTGCTGGTGTTTGCGATACAAATGACTTGGCATCTAATCTTGATTCAGGATTTGCATCGGAATACCAAAGTGGGCTCAATTTACCTTTGCTTTGAGCCGTTGAACTCGATGATACCGAAGCTTTACTCAAATTAACTACCCCCTCATTTTGTGTAGATGCAGATGAGGCTTCGCTTTTATTTTCTTGCGTAGTTGATTGCTCTTCATCAAATTGTTTTTGGCTTATTTGAAAATCCTCATGTGTAGCTGACTCACCCTGTAGAGGAGATGAATCAATTGATTTTTGTTCATTTGAAGAACTCGAAATGGTAGATGAGTTAGATACAATACTACTTTCAACTTCATTACTTACAGTTGTGCTTGCAGTAGAGTTTGTGACAACAGAAGCATCGGCTAACGCCGCTCCTGAACCAACAGTTGCGGTAAAAGCTAATGCGCTAAGTATTTGCCTAGCTTTCTTGCCCAAGACACCCTCCTACTTTATGAAAGAATAAAGGTTCTTGTAGGTTAAGAGCACGATCAATTGCCACAATAAAAAGCAAGGCGAACATGCCAATAAATTGGATGATGGCCCAAAAAAAATCCCAACTCTGTTATGTTTTTATGGCTTTGCTAAGCTATTATTTGCTTATGCTTATTGTAGAAAAATCAACAATTATTTGCTTGTGGGTTTCTTCGAAACCTTCTTTTGGGGCTTCTCTTCTTCCTTGGATGATGCTTCACTTTCGGATGACTCAGCTGCAATTTCCTCTTCTAGCTTTGCCTCTCCGACTAATGCCACCGAAGCAACTTTATCCCCTTCTTTCATTCTCATTATTCTGACGCCTTGAGTAGCTCGTCCTATTAATGAAATTTCTTTGAGTGGCAACCGTATAACCTGGCCATTGGTAGACACAATAACCAGATCGTCATCCACACTTTCGATAGCACGTACGTCAACGGTTTTACCAGTCTTATCAGTAACAACACCTGCCTTAATGCCTACTCCGCCTCGAGCATGAGTTGCGAACTGATCAACCTTGGTTCTCTTGCCATAGCCGTTCTCCATGACTACCAGCAGCTGGGTTTCTGGCGAAACAACATCCATTCCAACTACCGTATCACCTGGGCGCAGTCGAACTCCTCTAACCCCTCTGGTAGCACGCCCCATCGGACGCACATCTGTTTCTTTAAATCTAATTGCTTGCGCCAGCATAGTTGAGATCACGATCTCATCGCTTCCGCTAGTCTGCTTAACCCACTTGAGTTCATCTCCGCTATCAAGTTTGATAGAAATCAAACCATTAGTTCGAACATTTGCATAATCTGTAAGTGCGGTCTTTTTTACGGTTCCATTCTTTGTGGTCATAAACAGGTATTTGCCAGCTGTATCTTTGCTAAATGTATTGAGCGAAGTTACTACCTCATCGGGACCCAACTGGAGTAGGTTCACAATCGCTTGTCCCTTAGCGGTTCGGCTAGCGGCAGGAATTTCGTAAACTTTTTGCCTAAACACGCGTCCTTTATTGGTAAAGAACAGTATAAAATCATGGTTTTGGGTCAGAACTAAATGCTCTACTACGTCCTCTTCTTTAGTAGTCATGCCCATAATTCCCTTACCACCGCGGCCCTGACTCTTATATGTATTCGCCGCTATCCTCTTGATATAGTTGCCTTGCGTTAGCGTGACAATTACCTGCTCGTTTGGAACGAGCTCCTCTTCGCTAAACTTGCCAAGCTCTTGGGCTACAATCTTGGTTCGGCGATCATCACCATATTTATCTTTGACTTCCGTGAGCTCTTCTTTAATAATGCGCAGGATTTCTTTTTCATCCGCCAGAATTTTCTCGAGCTCAGCGATAAGTTTAAGTAGGGCTGCGAGTTCATCCTCAATGACCTGTCGCTCAAGGCCAGTCAAACGTCTGAGCTGCATTGCAAGAATTGCCTTGGCTTGAACGGTAGTCAGCTTAAATTGCTTGATTAAGTTAGTCTCGGCTTCTTCCGATGTCTTGCTGGCTCGAATTGTCTTGATTACCTCATCAATGTGATCGAGAGCAATCTTGAGCCCTTCCAGAATATGAGCTCGCTCCTTAGCCTTACCGAGCTCAAACTCGGTGCGGCGGCGAACTACTACTTGGCGATGCTTTGTAAATTCTCGAAGCATCATCTCGAGGGTCATCACGCGAGGCTGGATGCCATCAACTAATGCCAGCATATTAACGTGGAAGGCACTCTGCATCGGGGTCATCTTGTATAGCTGGTTGAGGATCTTCTTCGGGTAGCTATCCTTCTTGAGCTCGACGACAACGCGCACTCCGTGACGGTTTGACTCATCGCGTAGGTCGCTAATTCCAACAATGCGCTTTTCTTTTACGAGCTCAGCAATCTTAGTTACAAGAGTCGATTTATTCACCTGGAAAGGAATCTCGGTGATGACAATCTGTTGATTGCCCTTCTTGTCCTCTTCGATCTCGGCGACGGCACGGATAACAATTGAGCCTTTGCCGGTTCCGTACGCTTGTTTTATCGAATTATTGCCGTAGATAACCCCGCCAGTTGGGAAATCGGGTCCTTTAATATATTGCATTAGATCATCAAGCGGAGCCTCTGGGTTGTCGATTAGGTGAATTACACCATCTACTAGCTCCCCAAGATTATGAGGTGGAATATTGGTTGCCATTCCAACAGCAATACCCATTTGCCCATTTAGGAGCAGGTTTGGAATCTTTGCAGGAAGAACCGTTGGCTCTTTTGTTGAGCCGTCGTAGTTGGGACGAAAATCAACCGTGTTCTTCTCGATGTCAAAGAGCATCTCGCCTGCAATACGAGTCATACGTGCTTCGGTATAGCGCATAGCGGCCGCAGGGTCGCCATCCATAGACCCAAAGTTACCCTGTCCATCGACTAATGGATAGCGCATCGAGAAGTCTTGAGCCAGGCGAACCATGGCGTCATAAATTGCCGAGTCACCATGAGGGTGGAAGGTTCCCATAACGTCACCTACAACTGCAGCACTCTTGCGATACTTTGAGGTATGTCTGAGGCCCATGCTGTTCATGACATACAGAATTCGGCGATGTACTGGCTTTAATCCATCTCTAACATCTGGAAGGGCGCGGGAAACAATAACCGACATAGCGTAGTTAAGGTAGCTAGTCTCCATCTCGGTCTCAAGAGACTGGAACTTGATATTCCCGCTTGCGATATGCTTTTGAGCGTTTTCTACAGCTTCAGCGGCTTCTTCGGGCGTAATCTTTTCTTCTGGTGTCTGTTCTTCTGGATTCATTTACTTACCTTAGATATCAATATCAACAACTTCACGAGCATGTGTCTGGATGAAGTTCTTTCTTAACAATACTTCCTCGCCCATCAACTTGTTGAAGATGGCGTCTGCTTTCTCGGCGTCATCGATGGTGACCTGTAATAGGATACGGTTATCTGGATTCATAGTCGTTTCCCAGAGCTGATCTGCGTTCATCTCACCAAGACCTTTATAGCGCTGAATGTTGCCCGTAATTCCTGCATTCTTGAGTCGATTTCGCTCTTCTTCGGTTACGGGCGAGTCTTCCTCTGTGCCCTCAGCTGCCTCTACTTCTTGTACTTCAACCTCTTCCGTTTCTTCTGGCTCCGGATCTTCTACAGCTACTGGCTCAACCACTTCCTCATCCTTAGCAGGCTTCTTCTTGCCGGTCCTTTCTTCTATCAGGCGATCGATGATGGCATCTCTCTCCTCGTCTGAGTAGGCATAGATTTTCTTACGACCGACTGGCAGCAGGAATAGGGGTGGCTGCGCTATGTAAAGATGACCTTGCTCGATTACTTCGGGCATATGGCGGTAAAAGAAAGTAAGCAGAAGCGTGCGAATATGGGCACCATCAACATCGGCGTCAGTCATGATAATGATATGACCGTACCTCAGCTTTTCCAGCTCAAACTGGTCGCCTATACCTGTTCCCATAGCTACAATCAGGTTTTTTATCTCATTGTTACCAAGCATCCTGTCCAGACGTGCGCGCTCAACGTTGAGGATTTTACCACGAAGCGGAAGTATCGCTTGAAACTCCGAGTCGCGTCCACCCTTTGCCGAGCCACCTGCTGAGTCACCCTCTACTATATAAAGCTCACTTCTTGTTCGATCTTTTGTACGGCAGTCGGCCAGCTTATCAACCATCGACATGCTATCGAGTGCGCCCTTTCGAATGATAGTATCGCGAGCGGCTCGAGCTGCAAGCCTGGCTCTGGCACTAAGAGTCGCTTTACCAATAATCTTCTTCCCCTCGTTGGGATTTTCTTCAAGATAATAAGAGAACCACTCATTCATAATCTGCTCGACAACACCGCGAACTTCCGGGGAGCCAAGCTTATCTTTGGTCTGTCCTTCAAACTGTGGATCGGGCAGTTTCACAGATATGACTGCCGTTAAACCTTCTCGTACATCCTCACCCGTCAAACTCTCTTCTTTCTCCTTCAGAAGGTTGTTCTTACGCGCGTAGTCGTTAACTACTCTGGTTAAAGCCGACCTAAACCCGGTCAAATGAGTACCACCACCAGGGTTTGTAATATTGTTTGCAAATGTCTTTACATTCTCGGTAAAGCTTTCGGAATACTGTATAGCTATTTCAACTGCTACATCACCCACTTGCTTATCGATATAGAATGGCGGCTGATTGACGATCGCTTTGTCTTTATTGAGGTGCTCAACATAACTACGAATTCCGCCTTCAAAATAATAACCGTAGCGCTGGCCGGTCTTCTCGTTAATTACCCTCAGATGAATACCTTTCGTCAAATAAGCTTGATGCCTTAGGTAATCGAGAATAATGTCATAGTCAAAATCAACGGTTTCGAAAATTGATTTATCAGGCCAGAACATAATCGTGGTTCCAGTTTCAGAAGATTTACCGACTTCCTTGATTTCGGTCAGCGGCTTGCCTACCTCATATTCTTGGCGGTACAACTTTCCATCTCGGCGCACCTCGGCGACCAACTTGGTTGAAAGCGCATTAACCACACTGCTTCCGACACCGTGAAGTCCACCGGAAACCTTGTATCCTGATTCGGACCCACCAAATTTACCACCAGCATGAAGAACGGTAAGAACGGTTTCGAGCGCGCTCTTACCAGTAGTTTTATGCTTCTCAACCGGAATGCCACGGCCATAATCGGTAACCTTTACCCCGCCGTCCTCGAGTAAGGTGACATCTACCGTGTCCCCATATCCAGCCATTGCTTCATCGATCGAGTTATTGATGATCTCCCAGATCATATGATGGAGACCCTCTTTGCCGGTACCACCGATATACATACCTGGCCGCTTTCGAACTGGGTCTAGACCCTCAAGAACTTGGATTTGTTCTGCGCCATACTGAGAATTGGATTTAGCTGACATAAACTCCTACGTTTGAAAAAGAAAAAGGTGAACTGGTCACCTCACCATTTGTATCTATTATACCGCTTGGCTATTTGGCATGCAAACATGTGCATTAAGTTTGATTGCCTATGTCGCAAAATATCACTAATTTTACGTTTTGCGGCGTACTCTCGTGGCTTTTTAGCATAAGCGTATTGCTTTTACTCCTGTTATTCCCCATAATTAAGCATAAGTACGATTGTGTGTACCCTTTATGTTTAGAAGTATTGTCTCTAACCTCAGTTTGAGCCCCTCGGCTACTACTCAACTCGCCTACTACTATAGGCGTCTTAAGGGTGAGCAGCTAACCAGGCAACTCTCGATCGTAATGGCGGTAGCCGTGGCTGGCCTGCAGGTTATGACCGTAATCGCTCCACCAGATCCGGCAAATGCTGCTGGTTCCACGAATGACATCATTAGAGGTGGTATCGGTGGAACCAACCATCCGCAAGCCACCATGCTCCACTACTACGACAACAATGGTGACATCAAGGCCATACTTAATCGTTACGGGATCAATCGTAACGATATCGAAAATACAAAACATGGCACGATGAACTCGAGTAACCACAGTATCAAGTCTTTGGGTAGAAACCCCCACCCTAATAACAAGCCTGGTAAGAATTGGGACACAAAAGTTGTCATCAATGGGACAACATACTACTTGCGTCCACTCTACTCCTGGGGAGATAACATAACATATAAAGTTATTGAGGGCCGACGCGCAATTGATGGTAAATACTTTGCCATAATGATCAACTGCGGCAACATCGCCATCACCGATACTACCCCTGCTCCGCCTCCAAAGCCTGATAAGCCAAGTACGCCACCTAAGGTGACTCCAAAGCCTCCAACCCCTGCCCCGCAGCCCGTCCCAACTCCCACCCCTGCTCAACCTGTTACCCCTACGCCGATAACACCCGTCATACCCCCTCCAACAGAGAATCTTAGTCCAAATATTTCGACCCTAAAGACGGGCATCTTAACTCGACTTGATGGATCAACTGTGGACGCGAATGGCGCAACTGCACAGGCCGGAGAAACCGTAACCTACACCGTTTCTGTCACAAACAGTGGTACTGCTAGCGAGAAATCATTCGTTATAAGAGATAACGTTCGAGACATCCTGGAGTATGCCGATATCGTCGATACGGAAAACGGCGTACTGAATGATGGGGTTATTACATGGGCGCCCACTGATATCGCGCCTGGAGCCTCTTTAGTGGTGCACTTCGCTGCAAGAATAAAAAGCCCTTTGCCTGCTACGCCAGCTGCACTATCCGACCCTCGATCATACGATCTACAGATAGACAATGTTTATGAGAAAGATAGTGTCAGTACAAAGCTCACCGCACCAACGGTCGCTAAGCAGGTTGAAGTCGCTAGCGCCGCGTTACCTCAAACGGGCTCTGGAAGCAGTACTTTTATTATTATGATCATTACTGCAATTATTGGATTCTTATTCTTCCGCAACCGCCAGCTTATATATGAGGTATCTATCTTAAGACATGATCAAGGAGGCCCACGATGAGCGAAAAGCTTAGCAATGTAGAGCACCGACGATCTAGCAACAACGAGATTGAGCGAGCGGCTGCAGAGAGACTTAAGTCGATCGAGAACCATGGAGAAAGGCCGGAAAACAAGGAGAAAAGCATCGAAAAAGCTCGGGAGATGCTTAAGCAGGCAGAGGCCGTACAACCCAAGAATGAGACGACTACCAAGAACGAGGGCGGGCATGCTCATCATAGGCTCATTACGCCTTCAATAAACTACAAGAACACTATGCGTAGCCTACAACACCGAATGAAACCGGCTACACGCCAATTTAGTAAGTTTATTCACTCACCAGTTGTAGACTCAACAAGTGAAGCACTAGGCAAAACTGTATTTCGCCCATCTGTAACTCTTGGGGCAACAACAACTGCAGTGTTGATCGGCGGCGCTATGTACTTCTTTGCTCGAGCCAATGGGTTCTTGCTAAGTGGCTCAGAAATTCTCTTTGCACTTGTGATCGGCGGCGTACTCGGCCTAATCATTGAGGGAATTCTGAAATCCGTCCGCCGGATTCGCGGCAGATTTTAGTTATCCAGTAATTACGTTACCGTCTTTATCTATGCGAATTTCGCCTGGCTTGAGATCAGGTGCTTGCTCTTTCTGAGCAGAAGCATTATCCACCTTCTCGGATGTGGACGGTTCAGGTTGTGGCAGAGGTTGTTGATTCACCATTTTTATAGGTGAAGCTGGAGCGAAAGATGTTCCAGGGGCTGGCGGTGGCGGCAAGGGATTTGGATCTTTAGGAATCGGCACGGGCTGGCTTGATGGCGCTGGGGCAATGACAACTTTCTTTGGTGCAGCGCTCTCTGTATATGAAGGCTTAGGCTCTACAGGAGCTGGCACAGCAATGGTAGGTGGTTCTGGCTCAGCAAGCGTTGACTCCTGAGCTGCGGGCTGGGGTGCCAGATTCGTATCAGGAATCCTTGGACTCCTATGTGTAGCAATCATCGTCTTACCTGCCGCAGGACCAGATGGCGGCTGAGCAACTGGTTGTGCAGGAACTACCGTTTGAGGCGTATTTGGAGCTGTAGGCGCAGATTTAGCTGGTACGTCTGGAGCTTTTACGGATACCGTTGCTTGAGTGGGATCCACCTTTGGTGGGACGCTTGTAGAAGGAGCTGGAACAGAAGCTGGCGATGTCGATGGAGCTGGTGCTGTTGCAGGGGCAGGATTTGGTTTCACAGCCTGCACAGATATCGATTCCTTGGGTTTTATTAGTGGATGCGATGCGGACTCAAGTTTTTGCTCTAATTCTTGATTTAATTTGTCGGTGATATCTTCAAGTGGATCCGACGTTGCTCGAGCAGACTTGGGCGGTGCCGGAGGAATAGGATTTTCTGGAGGCGTGAAAGATTTGGTCTGAGCAACCGCCTTCATCGACTCCTCAACGTCCTTTTGGAGCTCTTTATTGAGCTTCGCTTCTTCGCTATCAGTCGAACTGGTAGCTGAAGGGGTTGGTATTTGTTTTGAAGCTGGAGCTTGAGCTGGAGTCGGATCTGACTTTGGCGGAGAGCTTGGTGTATTTATTGGGGCAACTTGCATTGGCGGCGAAACAGATTGAGGCGCAGTAGGTGCATTCTCCACTGAAGAAGTATCAGTATAACCATCTTCCTCGTGAGCCTCTATTAGCGCTACCGGTTTTGTCGTAGTAGCCGGTTTTATATCAGGTGGGCCCACAATGTCGGCGATTTGGTTTGTATCTGATTTAGACGAGGCGGGCGGGCTTACTGGTTTTGATGAAGCGGCCACCGGTTTTTGGAGACTGGTCAGGGTTAGATCTGATTTAGCCGCAGGTTTTGATTCAACTGGTGCAGGCTGAACCGACTGAGCCGGCGGCGATTGAATCGGCTGCGCAGTAACAGTATCCACCGATTGCTGAACCTGTGGGGTGGTAGACGGTGTGGCCGGAACAGCTCCAGGCATTTGCGGTAAGACGGGAGGCTGTTGGGCTGGTGGCTGACTTGGAGATTCTACATATTGTGGTTGAGCTGCAACAGCGGGTTGTGGTGGCTCAATTGGCTTGGGCGGGAGTGTTTGAACCGTTGGGGTTTGAGACTGAGGCTGTGGCTGAGGTTGCACCTGTGTTTGTACTGCTAACGGCTGAGTTTGAGCTGATGGCTGGGCAACTGGAGTAGGAGCTGGAGCCGGCTGCGGAGATTGGGCTGGCATTAAGTTAGGACGAGGTTGGTTTTGAAGTCGGGCAAATATATCGGCTTCGACCTGGGATCGCTGAACACCAAACTTGGCGGCGCTCAACTGCTTTACGGCAAGACCCATCTCGTCGTTCATCTGACCCAGTGGGGGCATCGCAGCGATACTAAATGGAAGCGAAGGTAGTCCCCCAATAAGCAGCTTCATAACTGCGTTAAAGTTAGGGATATTGATAAGATCGCGCTCAGTAAACATCGGCTGGAACTGTTTGACCAAGAATTCCGCGTCCTCAGGACCACAACGGTAACTCATCATTGTTCCGATGTTACCGAATACTGCTTCCCTGATCTCTTCGCTCAACTGACCTATAAACTGGTTAGCAACGACTAAGTTAAGTCGGTACTTTCTGGCCTCACTTAATATGCTAGCGAATGAATCTGTCGAAAAGTTTTGGAACTCATCAACTATCAGACTAAAATCTGCCCTCTCACTCTCGGGTACATTGGACCGGCTCATGGCAGCTGCTTGAATCTTGATAACAAAGATCATTCCAAGCAACTTCGAGTTCAACTCTCCAGTCATTCCCTTGCTAAGGTTAATGATCAAAATCTTCTTCTTATCCATAATGTCGCGAATATTAAATGCCGACTCGGTCTGACCGATAATATTGCGCATCATATCGTTTGATTGGAATGCGCCGAACTTACTCACGAACCACCCTAACATTTCACTCTTGTGGTAATCACTTGTCTGCCCCATTTCCTTGGTCCAGAAATCAATTACGGTTGGATCTTTGAGATATTTAAATTTATTTTTTAAGTAAGTTGTATCTGTAAACACTTTTGGAATTTCAATAAAAGACGACCCTTGAGGATCTGCCATCAGGGTTAATGCAGCACTTCTGAACCAGTGCTCAAATCGCGGTCCTATTATTCCAGTCTTATCGGGGTCGTAAAGCTTATAGAGCATGTTTATTGACTCCTGAATAATGAAGTCTTTTTGCTCGGGCGTATCAAACTCAAACAGGTTGATGCCAAGCGGATGCTCCATATCTGCCGGATTGAAGTAAACTACATCCTCTGCCCTTTCTTTGGGGACCATCTTGAGTAATTTCTCGGCAGCGTCACCATGGGGATCAATAAATGCTAGCCCTCGGCCAGCGAGCATGTCTTGGACGACAAGGTTTTCGAGAATTGTCGACTTACCTGTACCAGTTTGACCGATGATGTACATGTGTCGACGACGATCTTCCTCGCTAAGACGAATCTCTTTCTTAACGCCTCGATACATGTTGTACCCAAGTAGTAGCCCTGTTGAAGGCAGATTAACCGGGCCATCCACCTGTTTAGATAGCTGCCTCTCGACTGCTGTGCTGGCTGTAAATTGGTCGTTCGGCAGATGAAAAAGCGTCGCAAGCTCATTGGTTGCAAGAATATTGCTTGTAACTTCTGGTGGGAAGAATCTGAAGATAAATGCAGTAACTAGGCCCTGTATGTCCCGAGACTCAAGGAACCGGAAGCCGTTGGAACCAGGTGCCTCATACAGAGCAAAGCTATTGATTAGATTCCTTAAAATCATCTCCGCCTTGTCATATGTGGTTGAGCTTGCTATTACGCGAATAAGAACCTCAAACCCTGGATGGCGCATCTTCTCTTCCATCGCTTGAAGCATGGTTTCTTCAAGCTTGCTCGGCTGATACTGAACGGACTCCTGATGCCACTCATCAGGTGATTTATATGCCGCTTTAGCAATGTCGGCAGGATTAATATCGAGCGTGCCTTGACGCTGGCGGCGTTTTCGAGCAACCAAGAATTTACCACGATTTGACCATTTGGGTTTTGCCGGCCTGAGCATAATTTGAACTGCAGCGCCATCACCTTGTTGTAACTTAATCAACGCATTAAGAAGGCCCTCAATTGGATCTCTCTCCATTTGGTCAAGAGTCTCGATCGGGTATGAGTATTCTTGCTTCAGCACAAGCTCGCCACCAACGGTGCCGGACAGCTTCCCTTGTGGATTAAAGATGTTGTGGTCCTCAACCTCTTCTATACGTGCTCCTGGATATGCAGTTTGTATGGCTTGCTCAATAGTACTAACCAAAGCCACCGGCACAGCAGTGAAAAAATGCACCAAGCCATTTGATGCAATAACCTCGAAGGCAATATGACGCTGACCATAAAACGTACTCTTAAGCCCGGGTTGAGCAGTACCAGCGATCAGGTCATAAAGTGTTTGAGCTTGGGATGCTTTCTCTCGCATGACATCACGAACATCGCGCATAGTTTGCTGCTCGGATTCATCTGAAGGTGGCGGCAGATGGATTAATAGCGGGACCATCTTTAGACCACGTTCTATCCCCTTTGCCCTCCTCAAAACTCGACGGTAAGCGAAAAATGAAAAGACGCCAAGTATTAGAGCGACAACAACAAATATTGCGACTAACCCTGCAATTCCACTCACCTCGAATGATGCCTCATGCTTCTATTATTTTCCTACTTCTCACCTGGCTTTTTTACCGAGTGACCATAGCGCTTTTTTAGATAATCTACCTGTAGTGCCTCGACCGCTTCTTCTTCGGCATAAGGATCTTCCTTGGTTTGATCAACTATTTTGTTTGCCTGATCGACCCATTCCTTTTCGATAACATCAACGTCTCCTGCAACAGCGGGTGCACCATTTGCCTCGGGTGCACCCTGCTGGGCAGCTGGATTACCAGCAACCGGAGTTTGAGGTTGATTTTGAGGCACCTGCACAGGTGTAGCCGGCGCATTATTTGATGATGGTGCTGCCTGTGGTGTTATCGGCGCTACCTCGGGCGCCCCAGGTGCGTGCAAGTTTTCGGGAATGTTCCCGTTTTCTGGCATAGGTTGAACGTTTGGATTAACGTTCGGATTTTGTGTTGGCTCCATATCTGTCCCCTATCTTATGGAAATTATACCACTTATGGTTGAATTCCAATAGGATGATATGTCTTGTTTTCTATCTTAAGAATGGACCCAAACTGGAGTGCCAACATCGGCCCACCCATAAAGGAATGCGGCGGCGTTTAGCGGCATATTTACGCAACCATGGGATCCACCGTAATAGTAATCTGATCCACCAAAGCTTGAGCGCCAGCTGGCATCATGTAGTCCATAGTTCCCAAAGAATGGCATCCAGTACTTTACGAACACATTGTAGTTGTAACCGATGGCGTACCCGTTAAGGTTACGGTTCGTCTGCTTGGCAAGAACCGAGAACAGTCCTTGAACTGTGGGAAAACCGGCACCTGCTGCCCCACTGGTTATCGGCGACTCAAATATTACTTTCTGATCTTGATAAACCCACATATACTGCCGTGATAGGTTGATCTCGATGTACTTTCCGTAGGCGAGCGTTGTAACTCTGTTTGTCTCAGTTTTAAAGCCTAGCTTTACTGTGGGAGCCTCACCGGTGAATGACTTCTTCTGACCAACTGCTTCGGCAATTTGAGCTGAAAGAGTGTCTTGATCTAATGCGAGGCCTTCCGCACCCTCTCTTTCAACTTGAGAAACTCCATTCTCAATCTTTACCTTCTTGTTGATCGGATTAACGTTTATCTGGATAGCGACCTTCTGCAAATAGTTCTTGATCCCATCAGAGTTAACGACTGGCTTAACGCCAGCGGGCTCTTCTGGTTGAGTCTTTTCGAATGCGTACCAGTTGCTCATATCAGAAGGCGTCGGCTGAAAGACCTTGCCTTGATATGTAATCGTTACAGGAGTTGAAAGTAGCTGCTTTGTCTCCTTGATTGCCGGCTCCACATCCTTAGCTTTTATCCTGGCCGGCTGAGAGCTTTGAGATAAACCGACCGGATCAGGGTCAACTGTAGAAACTCGCTCAAACAAAGCATTTTCCACCTGCGAAGAACTAAGCCCGATCCCATTTTGATCAGGCTGTACCTTAGGTTCACCGTTTTCAATAACGACCGTTGCGTCAACAGGAGCCTTCCCGGTTTCTGTTACGATCTTGTCGACAAAAGCTTTCTTTTTGTCATTATCAACTTTGTAGGAATAGTTTATGCCTACAGAGTTTATCGTCTGATATAGGCCTACTGGCGCAAACCACTGCTTTTTACCCTGAACAAACGCATCGTCCAGAGTTGAGTTTAGGTCATAACTAATACCAGCTTCTTCTGGAGTTGCGGTATAAGTCTTGGTATCAACTTTGATCGTAACCTTGTAGCCATTAATTTTTTGCTGTAGAAGCTCCTTGGCCTGCTCTCTTGTCATGCCACCTATATCTTGCGCTGCCACTTTAACGCCAGGGTATGCTTTGCCTGCATAGATTGATCCAATGAGTACCTGAGCGGTACTTAGTGCAACGAGAAGAAAACCACCAATGATGAAGGCTGCTTGCCTTATACGCGAAACGGGCTCACCAAAAACATCCTGTCGATAAACTGGATTTACAGATGGAATTGTATTTTTTTCGTGAGCGTCAGCCTGCAATGCGGCTCCATACTTACAGCCTTCATTATAACGCTTATGGTTTTTACTTGGCTACCCCTTTTATCGGAGTTGAGCACCAAACTTGTTCTTAAGGACATCAACCGCCTTTTGAGCCATTTTATCAGCTTCCTTATCTGTAAGAGTTCGTTCGTCAGATCTAAATGTTAAACGCAAAGTGAGGGACTTCTTATTTTTTGAAACTCCCTTTCCGTAATAATCACTTATGAACTCAACTTTATAACCAGTTAATTCTCTCTCGACTTCTACCCAAGGAACGCTTACATCTATTTCAATTGATAAATCGCGACTAATCTCTGGGTACCTACTCAAACTACGCGAGGTTTTTGGTCGGCTCGCTCCAACAAACGCGTCCCAATCCAGCTCGAGATAACCAACCTCACCGCTAATTTTGTTTTTAGAAGTAAGCTCCGGATGGAGTTGGCCAATTATGCCCCGCCTTTCTCCGTTGATTACAATTTCAGCAGCTCTTGAGGGGTGAGCAATATTCGGGTCAAATACAAATGGCTCAACCTGGAGTTGTACGTTGAAGTCGGCGGCAAGGCGATCAATTGTCGCTTTAACTTGTTTGTATGCATCTTTTTCCCGAACAGTGATTACACCAAGATACGGAGACTCGACCGGTAGCTGCCCCTTCTGAGTTTTGTGAAACAGCTTAGATAGTTCAAACATGCCGAAGTTTTTTGAGTAATGACGGTTTTTCGCCGCAGTTGAAAGCAAGCTTGGGAATAGCGAGCTACGTAAGTAGGCCTGTTCGCTGGAAAGTGGGTTTTTAAGTTTAAGGTGCCCCTTTAGATCCCAGCCAACCTGCTCAATATGTTGTGGGCTGATGAAAGAATAGGTTGATACCTCAAATAGGCCCAATGACATAAGAACAGATTTCATCTTCCAAATATTACTCCAGTGACTATCGAATTTGATATTCAGTGGTCGCCAGCTCGGTATTGTTGACGGCAGAGACTCAAAGCCAACTAGCTTGATTACCTCTTCAGCAACATCTGCCTCCATTTTTACATCAGTTCTCCACCACGGTATTTGGACTCTGACTTCGTTGCCGGAACCGGTTTGTGCATTAAAGCCTAGCTTATTTAACTCGCTGGCGATCTTTTGGGCACTCAACTCAATTCCGAGCAGTCCACTAATCCGGTTACTATCGGCGGTGAGATTGTTTACTGCATCAGGCTTTGAGATTGCTTTTACCCCCAGTATCTTTGCATCGGCTAACTCAACCAGCAAATCCAGGGCACCCTTATTCTTTCCCGAGCCCCCTCCAAATGAGATGAGTTGAAGATTATTCGGAAGCCCCCTCTCGAACCTAGCGGAAGCATCAGTTCTTAATCCAAACCTAATAGCAGTTTTCCTTAAGCTGGCTGGATGAAAACTTGCAGCTTCCAAGTATATTTCTGTTGTATTTTCGTCAATCTCGGAATTCTCTCCACCCATAACCCCTGCAAAGCCGATAACCTTTGCCTGGTCTGCAATGACTATATCCTCTGGAGTCAGCTTTCTTACGACTCCATCTAGAGTTGTAAGAACTTCCCCCTGCTTGGCTCGTCTTACATTGATCGAACCTTCCACCTTTGAAGCGTCAAACGCATGCAGAGGCTGTCCATACTCAACCATTATGTAATTCGTAATATCTACAATGACACTGATTGGCCGTATACCAGAATCTCTTAAACGATCCACCAGCCAATCAGGTGAAGGCTTGCCTTGATCAACTTTGAGCCTTGCTAGTACATAACTTGACGCTAAGTCCTTGGATTCTACAGACGCATCAAAATCATTGCCCGAGCTATATTTTTGTTCTGGGTAATTTCGAGCGAGCTTCTGACCGGTTTGGGAGGCAACCTCGCGTGCTAAACCTACTACACTGTTGAGATCCCAACGATTAGCAGGAGTCTTAACATCGATAACTTCACTTGATGTAATTATATCAACGAGTTTAGCACCTATTTTGGTTTCTTCTGGTAGGATCATAATTCCCTCGTGATCACTGCTGATTTCCAATTCGGCTTCACTGCAGATCATACCATTAGAGTTGACGCCTCTGATCTTAGACTTCTTAATCTCGAAACCATTTGGAAGCTTTGAACCTATTCGTGCAACAGGAACTTTTTGGCCTGGCTCTAGGTTGGGTGCTCCACACACAATTTCCAATACTGTGGAGTTACCAACGTCAACCGTAGCGAGTCTAAGCTTATCTGCATTAGGATGCTCGGTGACCTCAAGAACCTCCCCTACAACAATATTAGGGTCGAAACTTTTTGATTCAGAAACGTCCTCTACCTCGATCGCTGCCAGCTCCATGGCATCCGCCATCTGCTTTGCTGTCAGCTTTTTCTCCAGAAAACTGTTGACCCACTCAACCGATACTTTCATTAGAATTGCTCCAGGAACTTAAGATTTGGTCGCCAGAATTCGCGTAAATCTCCAACGTCATGCTTTATCATTGCGATGCGCTCTGCGCCAAAGCCAAATGCAAATCCTGAGTATTTCTTGGGGTCGATGTCCACATTCACCAAGACTTGAGGATGAACCATGCCGGCACCACCAATCTCAAGCCATCCAGTCCCGGAGCAAGTTTTGCATTCCGCATCATCAACTCTGCCGCTTCCCTTACAGATAACGCAGCTTGCGTCCATTTCTACGCCAGGCTCAACGTACGGGAAAAAGCTTGGCCTCAATCGTAGCTTCGTATCGGGGCCGAGCACTCCTTGCATCATAGCTAGCAAGGTACCCTTTAGATCAGCTAGCGTAATGTTTTCGTCGACCACCAGCCCCTCAATCTGGTTGAACATCCAGACATGCCTTGCGTCCTCGTCCTCGTTGCGATAAACCTTCCCAACCGAGATGATCCTTATTGGAGGCTTATTTTCCTCCATATGTCTTATCTGCATATTAGAAGTGTGAGTTCTTGGTAGATTACCCTCTTCTAGATAGAAGGTATCTTGCATATCTCTAGCGGGGTGATCTTTGCCGACCAGTAGTGCATCGAAGTTGTACCACTCAGTTTCTACTTCTGGGCCATCGACTACTTCGTAACCCATCTGCCAAAAAACCTTAACGATATCATCGATGACCGTATTAACTGGATGATGATGGCCCCACTCAATGGGGAGTTTAACCGGGGCGGTAACATCAATGTTTATATTTTTTAAGTCATTTTTAATCTGTAGCTGTTGTATCTTGTTCAACGACTGAGAGATTGCACTCTCAATTTGTGAACGTTGTTTATTTGCTTCAGCGCCTGCCTTTTTACGCTCGGACTCATTAAGCTCACCAATAGAACGAAGCTTCTGAGTAATTAATCCGTTTCTACCCAGATATTTTACGCGCAATTCATTGAGCTCTTTTTCGGAAGAAGCTTTTTCAATTTCACTTAAGGCTTTATTAAGATCTAGATTACTCATTTTCGCATCACCATATAGAACTCCGCCAACAGTAGTAATAGTGCAAGGAGGATTCCATCCCTAAGGTTGAGCTGCTGAAGAGAGCTTAAGGCGAGCAATATAGTAATATAGCCCCCTATAAAAAATCCCCGTCTCCATGCGGCTGACTTGCTGGCTTCGTTCTTAGTGATGCTATTGGCTACTAAGAAGCTCACGAGAGCCGCCAGGGAGCTGAGGGCTGCAAATAGCAAGAGGAACCATATGGTTACACCAATGGGCCCAACCGATGAGGGGTTCGTAGCTATAAGCGCTAAAAAGCAGACCGCACCGGCCGCTAATGCAATGGTTGATGTTTTGGCTACATAACCTTTAGCCACAATTACCTCTTTTCTTGATACAAGTATGTCAAATTATGGCTTATGCTTCAAATAAATAAAAAACGCCTGGCCGGGATCCAGACGTTTTTATTGATAATTGATGTATCGAATACTACAACAACCCGATACGAGATAATTTCAGCGTGCCGGGGCAACTAGGAATCGCCCAATGTATGTTACTTAGTTGGCGCCTGTCGCCCCGGATAAGATTCCTTACACCGGTGGTGCAAAGATTCCGAGTACTGCGTGTGGTAAGGTTACGCAGTAGCAGGTGCAATCACTACCGTTGGTACGGTATCTGAGGTAGTTTCTGACCACGATTCATGATCGCGACCAGGATCTACCTCAGATTCCAGCAAAGTGCTAATTGCATGACACTTCTAGAACAGTAGGACAAGTCCGGATTTAGAAAGTAAGGGGGATACTTCTAAGTCCGGGCTGGTCCCACAGTCCTCTACGGAGGGATGGACGTTTGGACCGCCTCCCTATTGGTGTAATTGCGAGTTTCTTTATTGAGGTTTTTGTTTTTCAAGGTAAATCAAACCTTGTTTTGTTTGATTGCCCTCATATTAGCATAAGTAGTATAAAAATGTCAACAGTCTTCGAGTAAAATCTGTAGTAAAAACTACAATTATTATATTAGTCCTAAGCTTTGCTTGATCTGATCTAGCTTATCGTCCGCTATTTTGGCAGCTTTTTCTCTACCTGTTTCCAGGACGGCGTTTAATTTTGAGGGGTCGTTCATAAGCTCGTTATGCATTTCCTGTATCGGCATTAGGTGATCAACCACTGCCGAGGCAAGATCTTTCTTAAAGTCTCCATATCCCTTGCCCTTGTATCGATTTTCAATTGCCTCCACTTTGTCCCCGGTAATGGCAGAAAAAATTTCAAGTAAATTCGAAATTGCCTCTTTCCCCTCGCCCCTTTTTACGTTGCTTCCTGAGTCAGTTACCGCTCTCATAATTTTCTTTCGAATTGTTTCGGATGAATCGCTAAGCAAAATAACACCGCTCGAATCTTCGTCGCTCTTGCTCATCTTAGAATTTGGATCCTGGAGATTCATAACTCTTGCACCTGCAACCGGCTTAACAGCCTTGGGAAGCTTGAATACGCCATTATAAAGATTGTTAAAGCGCTGTGCTATATCACGAGCTAGCTCAACGTGCTGGACTTGGTCATCTCCAACAGGAACCTCGTCTGCATCGTACAAAAGTATGTCTGCCGCCATAAGGGTTGGGTATGTAAACATCCCGACCAACTGGCCCTCTGATCCACCTTTGCGAGACTTATCTTTAAACTGAGTCATTCGACTTAGCTCGCCCATAGTCACAAAGTTGTTGAATATCCAAGCCAGCTCGCTATGAGCCGGTATTTGAGATTGTACAAACAGGGTTACTCGATCTGGGTCCAGACCTGCTGCAAGGAACCAGGCGACGTTCGAAAGCGTGTTTCGTCTCAACACTGATGGCTCTGGCCGAGCGACTAGAGTATGTAAATCTGGAACAAAGAAAAAGTACTCGGTCGTTCTGTCGGCATCACCAACCTGAGGCTGCATCTCAACCCATGGCTTTAGAGCTCCAAGGTAATTACCGAGGGTCAGGTCGTTGTTTGAACGGATTCCAGAAAGGACACGCTTCATATGTAAATATTAGTCGTTTAATGATGGCTTGTCGACAAGTATTGCCTCTACGGCAGGTGTGGTCTCGGCAATTTTAACTACGTCCTTATCAACCTTGGCGAGCTCTTTATGTGCCGCATTGAAATGGTTAACTGTTGTGCCAAGCGAACCGCCGAGCTTCTGCATATATGTCTCGTGAGCAGTAAGATGACGGCCAAGCTCTCCCACACGTTTCTCGATCTCTTTGGCCCGCTCTTCAATTTGAAGACTTCTTAGCCCCTGCATGACCGTTTGAAGATAAGCCATAAATGATGTTGGGCTTACAATTATGACTTTCTTATCTCGGAAAGCATATTCAATAAGATCTCGGGCATTTGTCTGCAACGTACCGATTTTGTTAACCAGCAGGTCGTAATATATCGCTTCGCTAGGAATAAACATAAAGGCGAAGTCCATAGTTCCTTCTGAGGGACGGATGTACTTTGAAGTTTCATCGATACGAAGCTTAAGATCATTCTTGATTGCCCTAACCAAGGTCTCACGCCTCTGCTCATTCTTTTCGTCAACAAGTCTGTTGTAATTCTCGAGGCTAAACTTTGAATCTACAGGAAGGATCTTGCCCCGATCAAGAATAATAGCAGCATCAACTGTTTCGCCATCATTGAATCGATGTTGAAGCTTGTAGCGCTCAGGCGGGAGAACATTCTCTAGGACCGTCTGTAGGAAGTACTCCCCTAGAACTCCTCTCTGCTTAGGGTTTTGAAGTGTATTTTGCAGAAGCTTGAGCTCATCAGTAATGTTCATGACCTGCTTGTTACTTTCTTTGAGTTCGGTTAGATCCCGAGTAACTTCTCCGATGAGTTTGGTTGAGGCGGCAAACTGGCTTCGAATTGCAGTCTGCATATTCTCATGAGACTTATCGAGCCTCTCATCCATCCTATCTGTTAGTTTTCCCAACTGCTCTTGGAGCAAAAGCAGGCCTTGATCTGGCTTTGATTCAGATTGAGAGTTTCGCTTTATGAGGAAAGATAAATAGATGCCAACACCAATCAGTGCTGCTGCAATTATTACCGCTCCAATAATCAGTTCCATAATGAAAGTGTACGGTATTTGTTTGGTTTTGTCACGAATTTTTCATTAATATACTTGTAATGCTTATGTTTTTGTTGTATAATGTATCTGTTCTAGAAATACGATTTCTGGGAGGAACATGTCAGGAGTACCAAGGTGCCCCAACCCTCAGTGCAAGGCACTTGACTGGGGTTCAGTAGGAACCAACGGGATGATCAAATGTCCCAGCTGCGATCAAGAGTTCGACATCGACACGAACCGAGTCCCAGTCGCGCCACCAAAGCGCATCCGCCCCGAGACTCCCTCGAAGCCGAAGTCAAGGGTTCGTAAGAAGGTTGTCTTTACCGGGTCCAAGACAAAGGGCTCGCGAAGCAAGAGCGCAAAGTCAAAGACGACAAAGGACGGCAACCGTCCAAAGTCTTCTGGAGGACGCAGCGATCGCGGCGACAACTCCAACCCCAAGTCCGACTACAGCCCTTACGGGGGCAACGATGCGTAAAACCATCGCCGGACCCAACCGGGCCCCGTTACCTCTCATCCTTGAGAGCTAGCGGGGCCCCCTTCATTTTTGCTATTATTCCCCCGTCGCGGGGTGTGGCGCAGTTGGCTAGCGCGCAGCATTCGGGTTGCTGAGGTCGAAGGTTCGAGTCCTTTCACCCCGACCAGGTATTATTGAACAGCGATAAGTATAAAACCAATGGCCGCGATCAAATACGCGGCTTTTGTATGGTTGCTGACCTTCTCTTTGTAGACATAAGCTCCCACGGCCGCCGTCACTAAGATACTTAGATCCCTCATGGCAACGATATATGCTACAGATGGTGTATTAGCTAATGCTAGGTTGTAAAAAACGAAAACACCCAATTCGACTAGCCCAATGAATAAAATAATGTGCCACCTCTCAAACACTGGCTGAATCGCTCTTTTGTGATGCATAATCGCATCGATTATAGCGACTGCCATTACCGCTCCAACCAGATTGAAAGTTGCATAAAGAAAAGGACCACCGGCATCAACTCCCCATTTGTCTACCAAAGCTCCAAACGTTGCAATAACCGCAACAGCTAGCATCTTTCTAGCAGGTTTTTCAGATAGTATTTCCTTAAATGGTTGAAGTGGATGATTGAAAGTATGAAAGTGCATGTAGTATATCGAGAACGCTATAGAGAGGACTCCAACAATACCCCAAAGAGGTGGTGTCTCTCCTCTTACAAAGTAAGCCGCTACCAAGCTGAAGACCGGTATCAAGCCGAGTATTGGGAGCGTAGTCGAAATCTTCCCGTCCCTGAGCGCAGAGTAGTACAGCCAAGAGAACAACGGGTAAAACCCCACCGTCACCAAAATGATTGCAATATAGAAGTCTGTTGAAATGGTTACATCAGGCTGGATAAAGAGTATTAAGCCAGCAAGCATAATTACTGCAGCAATCGCCCTGGTCGACCAGCTCAAGGTCAATGGAGGTACATGGCCAGTTGTTAAGGCTTTCTTGTCGTAGAGTCGCCTAACCGATAAAAAGCTAGCATTTAGAATCCCATAAATAAACCACATATGCTTATTCTACCCTATCGCTAAAACCAAAATGGTTTGGGTACGCGGCGTCGACTCCTCCTGGGTTTTGGCAGGCTTGTGCCAAAGTTCTCTTCAAGTATTCTGGGCCAGTTATCCTTAAGCCATTTCTGTTGATCGAGATACATCTGCTCAAGGCCGCGCTCAGCATACTCGCGACGCACCACACCACCCGCGTGAGGATGCCTGTGGAGCTGTTCTAAAGGCGAATTGAAGCCATGAGCATAATGAATCAACTCATGCACCAGAGTCGATTGAGGAATGTGCTCTGGAATATTCTCATAGCGAAATAGACCATTCAACGTGATGATTGTGACCGATGGGTCTTTTCGATCGCGCCTAATTGAACCAAGCTGACGTTTAGCCCTGCGGCCGAACTCAATTCGGACAATATTTTCCTGAGGAACGTCGCTGAAGT
Organism: uncultured Candidatus Saccharimonadales bacterium; assembly: GCA_964423965.1. Classification (GTDB taxonomy): domain Bacteria; phylum Patescibacteriota; class Saccharimonadia; order UBA4664; family SCTI01; genus CAZWEJ01. The sequence goes on along the minus strand of CAYRGI010000001.1, from coordinate 34,174 downwards.
ACCTGTCCCAAGTCTCATCTAGAAGCTGCTGCAACCAAATGTCGTCACGCATCACTCACCTCATAGCCTTCGAAGTCTTGGACATCCCCGAAGTACTTGATTGCCGCACACTCATGTACATTCGAGGGCTTCGGCTTGAATTCACGAGACCTTATCCCTTCTGCAATCGAGATCAACTTATCTCGATGATTTTGAAGGATTTTAGGCGTCAGCCTAGCGCCCCCCTCAACACCACTCACAACATAGTCTAGGACGACTTGATCCACCTTCTTACCAGTCATCTCTTGAAAAGCCATAGCATAGGTACGGAGCTGGATGCTGGACTTGGCTGTACGACTCAGACTTTCTGGATCTGTTTTACGACCGGTCTTGAAGTCCCTAAGCTCAATTCCATCAGGTGTCTTGAAGTAGGCATCTAGCCGTCCCCGAACACGAAGCTTCGCCTCCGGTATTTCGATTTTGATAGGCACCTCAGACCCGAGCACCTGCCGATCCGATTTTAACTCTCGAGCAACAAATTTATGCAGAGCTTCTTGAGCTGATTTTATAGCTTGCTCTGCAGCCTTTTTTGTCGGGTAACCACGCTCGCTCCAAAGCTCGTCGAGCCTCTGAATAACCTCTTCTTCCACTGGCTCTTCACCTCGCAAAATGGAGTCGTAATATGACTGGATCGCGCCATGGATTGCCGACCCGAATGCTAATTGGGCTCCAAAGGGTTGTTTTATTCCCAACACCTTCTCCAGATAGAAATCATACGGGCAAAACTCGTAGGAAGCTAATTCTCCAACAGTTAGGTTGAGCCATCCGTCGGAATCTTCGAATGGTAGTTTCTTTCCGACGTTATAGCCCGCCAGTGGATATATACGTTGTATTTTTGTCAATACTTTCTCAATAGCAGGCTTGTCTAGTGATTGCTTCCCCATCTTGAACTTTAGGTCACCAAAGAGCTCATCAATAAATGGGCTAACTGTTTGACGAACGCCTCCTGCAGATAAGGCTGCTGCACTTAACTGAATATCATCCTTGGCTCTTGTTACTGCAACATACATCAGTCTTCTGAGCTCGTGCTCTGGGCCGAAATCACTATCTCTTCTTAACTCTTCAGGGATTTGCCACCCCGAATCTCGACCTCTACTCCAACTACGCTGTGTGCAGCCTATAAGATATACCCTGCTGAACTCGAGACCTTTGGATGCATGAACGGTTAGAAGCTGAACACCTCCCTCGTCTCCTACCGGCTCTTGGACCTCAATGGTAGGTGGTTTGGGGAATGACTTGAGGTAACCAATTAACGTGCTATCTTTTGCAACCGTCTCATAGTCCTGCATCTGTGTAAGTAGCTGAACCAAGTCTTCGAAAACTCTAATAATGCGGTCATCACTCTTGGCGGCTTCAATAAGGCTGTCGGACAGGCCCGTTTTAAACACCAGCCTGTATGTTAGCTGACTAACCGAATTTTGTTGCGCCCAGCTCCGCCATTCATCTATTTTTTGAACTACGCCCTCAAGATTTTCATCAGATTCAGCCGTCTTACGCAGAGCATCTTCTAAATTTTCATTATCGATGTCCCTTTGTTGTAATAATTTCCTCACTTCTTCGGCTTTCAAACCTGTAAACTTACTTATCAAAACGTGAGAAATACTTTCGTCATCGGCTTTGTTCCCGAGCCACTCGAGCAAATACCAGAGATGTTTAAGCTCTGGTTGCTCAAAAATATTAACTTGAGTTGATAGTGCAAATGGAATATTTCTCGATTTGAGCATCTTTGCTAGCTGCTTTAAAGGAGCATGGGTAGCGGATAGAACAGCAATATTTTTTGGCTCAATGCCTTCACTTATTTTTGATTGTATTTCTTCTGCAACTCCAGATAGCTCATCTGTAGGTGATTCGAAAAGCTTGAACTCAATTGAGCTACCCTTTTTTGAAGAAGACAGCTTCTTATTGATACCCAACTTGCTCTCCAACCTATTGGGATCATTGTGTTTGATTAGTCTGTAAGCCGAATCTAGTATCTCCTGACCCGACCTGTAGTTCTCGGTTAGAGCTAGAGGCTTCTCAACATTAAAATGATCAACAAAGTTAAGTATGTTGCCGATTTCTGCTCCTCTAAACCCATATATCGCCTGGTCATCATCTCCAACAGCGAATAGATTACCCTCTTTACTAATGAAGGCTCTTAGCAGATCATCCTGCAGCTTGTTCGTGTCCTGATATTCGTCTACTAGCACATACTTGTACTGCTTACTGAGTCTTTGCGCTAAATTCTTTCTTTGTTGTAATATTTTCAATGGCAACAGGAGCTGATCATTGAAATCGTAGGTCCCAGACTCCTCTTTTAGCTGCTCATATAGCTCATAAAGCCTAGCTAAATCTTGCTGCTCAGCAATATCTTGAGGGTGCATTTCCGCTCCCGGTTTCAACCCGGAGGCGTATTTCGTATATTGGGCACTTCCTATTCCTGCATTCTGCAGTCTGCCAATGTACTCAACCACTCCGATCAGGAACTCAAAAATATTCGAGTGAGGACCATAATATGACAGCTCAACGCGTTCTATATTCTGTTGAAGAAGAAGGGCTTTCTGGGTATCGTTCAGCAGTCCACCGCTAACAGATCGCCCTATATGAGAGGCGTAACGACCCAACAGTTCTGATCCAAAGGCGTTGAAGGTCAGAACCGCCACCTGATAGGAGCGCCACCCAATCTGATCGTACAATCTTTCAGCCATCTCTCGAGCCGCCTTCTCGGTAAAGGTCAACGCCAATATCTCCTGTGGCTCCGCCTTACCGATACCAATAAGGTGTGCGATTCGCTGGGTAATAACCCTTGTTTTACCAGTTCCTGCTCCGGCAACAACCAAGGCAGGGCCATCAAGATGTTCTACAGCAGCCTTTTGGGCGTCATTAAGAACAACCTCTTCTGGCTGACCAAAAAGCCCCAACTCTGACTGCTTTAACTCCCCCGGATTCATATGCCGATTATAGCAGTTAAGCCGGGTTGGATGTATCTGGCTCTTCGTTGTGCTCCATCCTGTCGACTGGAGTTACACCAATCAACCCAAATAGAAGCCGCATGAACTGTGTGTACTTCTGAATTGTGTAGAGGCGCTTAGATGCAACGCCTTTATCCAAATCAATAATTCGCTCACTCTCGTAAAGATCGTGGAAAAGCTTTGCCGTTTCCATCGCAAAGAAAGTAAGCCTATGGACACCATAATCCTGAACCACCTCATCTAAGACACCAGGAAATCGACTGATGTAACGAATAAGCGCCAATTCCTGATCTGATATTTCGGAGATGCTGCTGACCGGAGTTAGACCACGTAAGTCAGCCTGCTTGAGTATTGAGTGTGCCCTAGCGTAAGAGTACATAACATAAAACAACGGATTTTTTTGAGACTGTTCTTTTGCCAAATCCAGATCAAAATCCATTGCCGTATCGGTAGAACGTTGTAAAAAGAAGAACCTTGCAACATCCGAACCAACCTCATCAACCAGTTCTTCAACCGTTACATATGTGCCCGCTCGCTTGCTCATCTTGACCTCTTGGCCTTCCTTGATTAAGCGCACCCATTGCATCAAGACAAAGTCCAGCTTCTTTCCTGGTGCAAGCTGATCAATTGTTAGCTTAAGTGATGGTACCTGACCAGCATGATCTGCTCCCCATATCTTGACTGCCTGGTCAAATCCTCTCTTATTGAAGATATTCAGATGGTACGCTATGTCGGTACCAAGGTACGTTACATCACCGGATGACTTCCTGATTACTCTGTCTCTCTCATCGCCGTATTTTGAGCTCTCGAGCCAAAGCGCCCCATCTTTCTCGTAGGACATACCTTTTTCGTGGAGAATCTTGATCACATTCTCGAACTCGCCAGATTCAACCAGGCTGCTCTCGTTGAACCACTCATCGTAGTTAACCCCCATCTTATCAATAGATGGTTTAATCCATCTTTCAAAGATTGCCTGTGTTAATACCTGAGCTAGCTCCTTCTCATCCTTAGACTCAAGATCAGATTTAAAATCTTTGGCTAACTCCTCGATGTACTCACCTGGATAATGATCTTCGCTTTTCTCGGCAAAGCCAGCCGCAGCCTTAACCGAGCCCACAAGGTTACGTATCTGTGTACCAGCATCATTGAAGTAGTATTCATTGGTCACCTTGTAGCCTTGGTGCTGCATTACCCTTCCGATTACGTCACCCACATAACCTCCTCGAGCGTTCCCGAGAGTAAGTGGGCCAGTTGGGTTGGCCGAGATAAACTCAACCTGCATCTTCTTCCCAGACCCAAAATCGGATGAGCCGTACTTTCCATCAATCTCATGAAGTCTATCTATCCAATAATCTTTCTTCATCCTGATGTTGATGAAGCCATTAACAGCCGAGGCAGACTCAATATGTTTATGATTGATGTACTGGGATAGTTTTTCTGCTATCTCGATAGGACTTTTCTTGAGCGGCTTCGCCAGTTGAAAAGCAACATTCGTGGAAAAATCACCAAACTTTACATCTGGATATGTAACCTCGGGCTCTATCTTTTGCTCAAAGTTTTCTTCAATTGATTGAGATAAAATGCTTTTGATTTCTTGCATTGCCATAACGATATTATACCTAGATGAAGCGATATCCTATAATCATAGTATGAAGCTGTTAGCCAAAAACCGAAAAGCCCTTTTTGACTACGCCATAACAGATAAGCTGATGGCGGGCTTAGTGTTGTCTGGCCCAGAAGTAAAAAGCGCCAAATTAGGCAACGTAAGCCTTAAAGGTAGCTTTATTGCCTTTAAAGACGGTGAAGCATGGTTAACCAACGCTCATTTCACTCCCTACCCCCCTGCTTCAGGGGTAAAATTAGACCCCGACAGAAGTCGCAAACTTTTACTTCATAGGAAACAGATCAACGAGATTATTGGCAGCCAGAATAGCGGGATAAGAGCTGTGCCATTGGCACTCCTAGAAGATAAGGGTCTGGTAAAACTTGAGGTGGGCCTTGGGCGCGGAAAGAAGCGCTATGACAAGCGCGAAACGATCAAACGGCGGGAACAGGATCGCGAAGCTGGAAGAGCCCTTAAAAAGGCTTAAAACGACTCAAAGTGCTTATGCCTAAATAGTTATGCTTTCACCATCTTTAAGGATATTGACCTTAAACTTACCATGAAAGTCACCCCCCAGAAGAGTAAATGTGCTTGGATCCATCTTGGCTATATCGTAATGAATAGGAATAACAACCTTAGCCTCCAGGTCTAGGGCCATCTTATAGGTATCATGGAACGTGATGTCGGGACCGAAAATTGGCAAAGCCCCTACTTCTAATTTAAGATTGCCTGGCTCAACACTGTCACCAGGTACTAGGAGCTTGTCTTCAATAACAAAGCCGGTATTTGGCACTGTTTTGCTGCCATCAACCAGAAGACAGTGCTCCAAATGAAGGCTTTTGATCTTAAAGCCGGCAATTACAAGCTCCTCTTCGTCTTCAACAACCTCTACGTAATCTTTTCCGATCGCGTCTGCTACGTCACTGTTGCCATAAATTGATACACCCTTGTTGTGGAGCTCATCGATCACTCGCAAGTCTAAATGGTCGGGGTGACGATGCGTATAAATAACTGCATCCAACTTTCCAAAATCGCTAACTGAATATTTTTCTGTCGCGAATGAGCCTATGTCAAAAATAATAGCTCGGCCCTCACGCTCAATTTTTAAACACGACTGTGGGTACTTTGTAATTTGCATTGACTAACTCCGCTTAAACTTTGGCTGGGATTTCGTGTGACATAATAACGCAGTTTGGCACAAAGACACTAACATCCAATTGGGCACACGGCCAAAAAAGTTCATTCCGCTTATACTTTTTTTAAAAAAATGTATTGACAGCATTTTTGTACCTATGTAATCTGTAAATAGGTACTTGAACAAAATCAGTACTCAAAACAAAAATCCAACGAAACAGAACCAAATAACGGCTTTACCAAGCCGTTATTTTTTGTTTGTCAAAATACTTATGTTTTTATGAAACAGCAGATTTTCAATTTCGAAAATTTATATTTTTATTTTGGAATGCAAAATAATTATTAAAAAACGCGTAAAAAATTTATAAATTTTTTTGTTATTTCGTAGACAATTCAATGTCGTCTAAGCCAAGCTCAACCGCCTGCCCCGACTTAACATTGCCCGCGAGAATTTTCTTGGCAACAACATTTTCGACAGACCGCTGGACCATTCTGCGCATCGGGCGTGCACCGAAGTTTGGATCGTAACCCTCTTCAACCAACTTGTCTGCCGCCTCATCGGTGAGCGAGACTTTTATCTTCTGCGAATATAGAGTCTTGTTTACATCGGCAATCATAAGATCTACAACCTGTCGGAGTTCCGGCTTATTTAGGGGCCTGAATAGAACAATGTCATCAAATCTATTGAGCAGTTCAGGTTTAAACTGGTGTGAGGAGATTAACTGCTCTTCAATCTCGTCCTCGAACTGAGCCAGCTCCTGCCCGGCAGAAACCTTCTCGCGGATCTTATCTGCGGCAGCGTTAGATGTTGCAATGATAATTGCGTCCTTGAACGATGCAACACGTCCGCCAGTATCTGTTAGACGCCCCTCATCAAGCAATTGAAGCAATAGGTTTAGAACATCCGGATGAGCCTTTTCGATCTCGTCAAGTAGTACAACGCTAAAAGGTTGCTTGCGGATGTTAGATATTAGGCTCGAGCCGGCACGCCCGGCAGAAGGCGCAAGGAGTCGATCGATGTCGCTCGGCTGCTGATACTCGCTCATATCTACTCGCACAATCTTGTCCTGGCCACCGAAATAGATATCGGCAAGTGCACGCGCTAATTCTGTCTTTCCCACACCTGTTGGGCCTAGGAATAAGAAGCTACCCGCTGGCCGATTTGGATTGCTCACGCCGGCTCGAGCACGCCTTAGTGCATCCGACACAACCTTAACAGCATGAGTCTGGTTGATCATGCGCTGGTGAATCTCGTCTTCAAGATTGAGTAGCTTTACCTTCTCCCCGGCATCAGCAGTACTCACCTTTGTTCCTACGGTTGCCTCAATCGCTTGTTGAACAGACTTTGTCGTTACTACTCCGCTCTCGGAGTAGTTGGCTGCTGCCTCGAGCAAGGTTATCCCCTTACCAGGGAACGATGACTCCGTTAGATAGCGCTCGGCAAGTCGATAAACTTCCTTAATTGCCTGGTAAGAGATAACTGTCTTGCTCTCTGCCTCGATACCGAGGGCCGCATCTTCAACGATCTTGATCGTGTCTTCTGGAGCGGGAGCACTTAAAGCGAGTTTAGAGATATTATTAACCAGCCCAGGGTTCTTTGCTGTAAGAGCCTGCCAATCATGAGGCGACATCGCCATGATCAGCTTGAGTGAAGATTGTTGCACAATTGGGAGTAACACCTGAGAAAGGTCGACCGATCCAGTACCCTCTCCCAAGAAGAGATGAGCGTCATCGAGAAAGATGATAACGTTCTTAGCATGAACGGCCTCCGAGAGAAGCTGCAGTACGGTCTCTTCAATTCTACCCTCCGAAAGAATAATCGATGCATTAAGCTCCATCACATAGAAGTACTCTAGCCCATGGGCATTCTTTCCCGTTATAAGCCGTTCCGCTAGGGAGTAAACAAGGGCTGTCTTCCCACTACCAACATCGCCAACAAGTGAAACTCGCGGATTCGTGCTCGCTAGTTGCGATGCCATACGGTCGACAATAACCTCATGTACCTGTGGTATATGTCGATAATAACCATATTCCACTTCTCTACTGATGTTCTTTGCGAACCGGTTAAGAGTTGGAGTATATCCGCTTGCCCAATCTCTTCCGATCCCACCATATGAATACTTTGGTTTACTTATTACCAGCTCTTGCTTGATCCTCTGCTGCCACATCAACACACTAATTACGTCCGAGTTCTCCAGCTTAAGTTCAGTAAGTAGACCTGATATCTCATCCGAACCCATTACCGCTGCAACCACAACGCCACCGTCTAGCTCCTTTATGCGAGCATTTGCCGCCAGTCTGACCGCACTTTCCCAGATATCGGTTTTACCCTGCTTGGTCAGGATCTGTTGAATCAATTCTAACGGCACTCCCATGCGGTTGATTATGAATCTGCCCTCCCAGGTTCTTGCAGCATACCCCAAAGCTTCCGCCGGAGAGATTGGCCACTTCTTGATTTGAGCGAGTAGTTTTGGCTCGAGTATTGAATCTAAAGATAAGTTTGAATCGGCAGCGCTTCCCTCAACCTTAATGTCCTTAACATCCCACATTATCCATATAAGGAACATAAGTAAGAAGGTAGCAATACCAAATAATGACCACCCTGAATTCTGCCCATTTATCAATAAATACCCAGAAGTAGTTAGCAAAGAAAGGTAGATGAACCACAATAGCTTTGTAAGCCAGGGTTTGAGGGCTTGAGCAAACCGCGCTTTTGCTGCCCGATTGGTATTGAGTCGCAGCTGATAACTCATGGAAGCAGCCCCATTATTAATGCACCTGCGCCGACAAGTGGCAAAAGCGGCCAAACTACAACTGCGACTATTCCAGATATGATTACGATGATTATGAATAATACCGCTGTAAATATAACAATGAGTCGAACCCAGAACCCAACAAATCGCGATATCGCATTATCTAGGGCAGCTCGGATGTTCTGAATAAAACTATTATCTGTATAGCTAATAATTCTTCGCCAAGGAGCGAACAGTGTCCTAATCAATAATGGTACAGAAAATACAACCCATACCCTATTTACTAGGTTTTGGAGCCTTAGTATTAACCCCTTCCACCCAGCGCCATACCACCAGGTTATCACCTCAAGAACTAACATAAGCACATTGTAGCACTTCTGGGTTGAATCAAGGAATAATTGCGTTGAGTGGGGCCCAATCTTCTGGGCCCCACTAGTCGTGTTCAACAAAGGGCTTGCTGAACTGGAGGTAGTGTTGATCCATATCGGAGGCTTTTCTTGCCTCCTTGAACCCACGCAGCTCACGATCTGCCTCACAAAACGTATCGCCAATCCCGTGTTCCAGGCTTACCACAACAACATCCCCTGGACCACGAACAAGGGTCCTATGCCCGAATCTCTCGATCGCATCTAGTGCAAGTTCGTGAGCATCACCGTAGGTCCCATGCACGGCAACAACAAACTCGTCACCCCCAATTCTCCAGATTTGACGAGCTGAAGCATGGGGGCTGTTATCGACGGCGCCGCGAATTGCACACGCCATCTCATCGATCCCTTGATTACCCAGATCATGTCCGGCAATCTTGTTGACCATACCGAAGTTGTTGGCATCAAACATGATGAGCTGAATCGCTGGATCGTTATCTAGACGTTGGCGGGCCTCCTCGAAGCTTTGTCTATCAGCTATTTCGGGAAGCGATTCTGCATCCGCAAGGCGCTTCTCCAGGTCTTGAAGGCGCGCCCTCAGCCTGATTACCTCTGCCGAAAGAGCTGTATCCCTGCCGCGTTTTGCTGCAGTGTAGCGACTTTTCCTGCGCCGCATGAGTCTCCTTTCTTGAAGGTTCTCTCCACCACTGAAGTGCCCAAACTCTACCAAAAAGGTTTGGCTAATGCAACGTAAGCTTATCTAACAGTTCTTGAGCTTGTTCCGGTAGCGGCGGATGAACCAGTTGTTTGAACCGTAGAAGCGTAATCACTACCAAGGATAATGACTATGTCAGCTGGCGGGTTCTTAAGTGGCTTTTCAGGAGGAGTTGCCTGTACCTTAAGAAGACCTTGGAGATAGTTTATGCTGTTTGGCTTTTGACCATTTGTATAATCAATAATCTTGGTTTGAGTATAATTGCGTTCGGTCGCATTTGTTACGGCGAGCACGTTTATATTGTATCCATCCTTATCGAGCTGCTTTTGAAATGCGCCTGCCACACCTGGAGTCGTTGTACCATTCTCAACAAGTACCGTTGGCTTCTCCATCCATATTGGACCGTACTTGAATACGTTTTTGACGAATGCCTGGATGTCATCAAAGCTGCCACCCTTCGGAAGCAGGTCGCTTGAATTGCCAGAGCTAACCAAGAAGCCACCCTCGTCAATATTGAAGACAACGCGAATAGTCTTTGACTTATCCATGTCCTTTGTTATCTCGTTTAGGCGAAGGACATTATTGACGCTTAGATCGGTATCAATGTTGTCGCCTGCGGCATTGACCAACTTCCCAAGCGCAACGGGATTTGCCAGAACGCCAGCTGATGTAGCTCGCTCGCGTATCGAGTCCATGATCTGCTGCTGACGCTCGGCACGACCGAAGTCGTCCCCACAAGTGCCTTTGCGACATCTGGCATATTTAAGTGCAGTCGCTCCATCAAGATGGTGCTGACCAGCCGCCAATTTAAACCCACACATCTTATATTGGTTCTTATCACACGGGTATTCAGGGTCGTACAACATTGTTTTATTTTCAACATCAACGCCTCCAACTGCATCGACGACCTGCTTTAGACCGGTGAAGTTTGCCTTAACATAATAATGAATAGGAATTCCAAACGTTTCTTCGTAGACCTCCTTTGCTCCCTCAATACCCCCCTGGGCATGGGCATTATTGATCTTGCTATAACCGTATCCTGGAATCTTAACCCGAAGGTCTCTAGGAATACTTATAATTGCAACCTGTTTATTCTTGGTATCGACACTGATGATCATGTTTGTATCACTCAACTTTTCACCGTCATGCCCAGGATCGCCTACACCAAGCATCATGATGTTAACCCTGCCGTCTTTCTCACCCTTGAGAGCACCAAAACTGAAAGGGTTGCCCGTAACCTTAAGTAGGTTCGTTAGTAGAAAAATAGCTACTGCAACCGCAAATAGCCCCAAGGCAACTGCCAGGAGCTTAAACATACGCTTCCAGTTGAACTTTCGCTTCAACTTTATTCTCTGTTGAGGTTCTGGACCATCACCATTTGATTCTGACAAACCGCTAACAGACCTCCGCTTTGGAAGGTCAAGTTCATCCTGATGAATTACTATTTCGTCACGCATATACTACCAACCCATTGTACCAAAAATTCAAGCATGAGTGCGATAATTTTAGGTGGAAGGAGTTTTCCTCTTATGCTAAAGTTCAAGGTATGGAACCGACTACTCCAAAGGTAGTAAATGCACCAACCAAGCAGCCTACAAAAGTAAATGCAGGCCCTGACAATGATGCAAAAATTGATCGTGATCAACTGGAACAAAAAACAGCTGACGAAGCTGTAAAAAGAGGCTTCCCCTACTACGATTCTCGTACGATCGAGCAAATTGTACCTATGAGTAATTTTCTTACTCTGGATGAAATGCGGGAGTTTAAGGTTGCGCCCCTTCACCAGTACAACGATCACAGCCTTGAGTTTGGAGTAACTAGTCTTACCGATCTGGCTAAGCTGCCTGAACTACAACAGAAGCTGGCGCACACCCAGATTACATTTAAAACAATTTCTACTATAGGGTTCGACGAGATACTGAATCAGGTCTACTATCTGCAGTTCGACGCCGAAAGAAGTGGCGACTTTAAGCTCTTTGGCGAAAAGCTGGCAAAATCCGCCCCTAAAGAGGCATTTCAATACATAGCGCAGCTTGCTTATTGGTTGAGATCCTCAGATATACATATCGAGCCCCAACCTAACGAAGCCAGGATTCGATTCCGAATTGATGGAATTTTACACCCAATCAGCACGGTTAATACAAAGGCTTACGAAATTTTCTTGAGCGACCTCCAAACCCGTGCCGAAATTAAGTGGGGGTCTGATGAACCTCAGAGTGGCCGCATAAGTTACAGGTTAATGGACCACACCACCAACTGGACTAACGTTAATATGCGCATCGAGACCATACCAACCTTCCACGGCGAGGAGATTGTAGTACGTATCTTTAATGACGAAACTCGAAACCTTCAGCTCGAGACGATGGGCTTCTCACCCGATCAGGTAAAGAAGATCGATGAGGTCAGTAGCCACCCTAATGGGATGGTATTAACAGTCGGACCTACGGGTTCAGGTAAAACTTCCACTTTGTATGCAATGATCAACCGGCTAAATAACCCCGAAGTAAAGATTGTTACTCTTGAAGACCCTGTTGAGTACGACCTCGATGGCGTAAGTCAGGTGCCGGTTCGTACCGATGACAAGGAACTTTTTGCCGAAAAACTTCGAGCGGTAATGCGCGAGGATCCAAACGTTGTAATGATTGGTGAGATCCGCGACGTTGATACTGCAAAGACCGCACTTCAGGCTGCTTTAACAGGGCACCTTGTGCTTTCTACCTTCCACGCCGGAAGTGCCTCAGCAGCTGTAAGCCGTATGCTAGACATGATTGGGCAAAATCCTCTCTTTGCATCTGCTATTCGCATGATTATTGCACAACGTCTTGCCCGTAGACTTTGCCCTCATTGCATTGAAGAACGCGAACCAACAAAGGAAGAGCTAGATTACATTAAGCGAGCTATTGAGCATTTTCCAGAGGAAAGGCGCCCAAAAATTGACAACACTCTTAGGCTAAAGCACGGCAAAGGTTGCCCTGAGTGTCACGGCATTGGGTATAAGGGTCGCGTTGCCATTATCGAGATGATGCTAATTACACCAGATATTGAGAAGTTGATGACACAGGTTACAAGAACTACCTCTCAAGATATTGAGGTCGTCGCTATCAAGAATGGCATGATGACGCTTCTAGAAGATGGTGTAAAAAAAGCGTTGTCTGGTGTTACGACAATCTCTGAAATTATTCGAATATCTGAAGCTTAATTCTGGAGCGTTCCAACAACAGGCAATTTTCTCAACACTTTTGCTCCATGAGGTGACTCTTGTAGTGCCTGCGTTAAGTCCTTGCCACAAGTAACACTGCTATCGGCGGGAGTATGTCTACCCATCTCCCAAGATGCAAACCCTTTCACCAAGTACACTTTAGTATCAATGGCAACGTAACAATCGCTTCCATTTAACCCATTTTTTTGAGCCAGCTGATCAAGCGTAATTACATTGGCTGAGCTTGAAGTCTTGTTTGCTCCCGTTACTAATGAAACCGGAGAGCTATTTGGCTGTGTGCTAAGGTATGCCAGCATTGCACCTGTCAAGATAATTGACCCTATTAATGCAAGCGAAATTAATCCTATTTTTAGTCCTTTACTCATCTATTTCCTATCTTGAATACAGAAAAAGACTATACCATCTATCTGAGATATTGCTGAATAACAATTTTTCTATTGAAAACATAGCTCTTATGGTAAAATTTTAGCTGTAATACCCGATATATCGGTGAAACAAAAAACAAAAAAACATTCTGAAGTATTTTTGCTACTAGCGATGACCTTTATCGTTACTATTTGCATTGCTTCAGACTATATTCACCGGAATACAAATGTTGTAATTACAAATGAACCATCTGGCGCTACCGGATCTTTAGCTTACAACAATGCTGACTTATCGGCTTTATTTGAAAACCCGTCAACTTCAACACCACTCGTGGCTCAAACTACAACGAGTGTAAAAAAGAACCGTCCCCCACAATTCGCTCTTATTGATGGCAAGTATCCAAATTACCCATACAAGGCTCACGGGGAGATAGGCCAAGACTTCTCTGCTCAGTTAACGGCATGGCACCCAACTACAATCAAGAGCAACCTTCAGTCCATGGACGCCACTGGTAAAAAGATTGCTGTCATTGATACCGGTTTTGCGCTCAACCATCTGGGCTTAAGCTCAACCTGGCTGACAAATCCCGCCGAGATCGGCACAACAGTTACTGAAGGTTCTGCCCCTAACTGTACTAGTCGAGGTCTAGCGCTCAATAAAAATTGCAACAATATTGATGACGACGGCAACGGATATATAGATGATTGGCGAGGATGGGACTTTATGTCGGACGATAATGACCCAAAGACAGGCCTACAGTTCCCAGATGGCCTATATACCTCCCATGGGACATTTGTTGCCGGTCTAGCTGCAGGTGCTCCTTATAACGGGTTAAAAGGCATTGCCGAAGGTGCAAAAATACTTCCTCTTCAAGCATTAGGTGACGACGGCCTTGGTGACACCCTTGCGGTTGGGTTGGCTATAAGATACGCAGCAGATAACGGTGTTGATGTAATTAATATGTCACTCGGCAGCGTGTACCCTGATGAGTGGTTGCACGAGCAAATACAATATGCCGTGAATAAAGGTGTTGTAGTTGTTGCATCGGCTGGTAACGAATCATGCGATTGCGTGCGATACCCAGCAAACTTCCCAGAAGTCGTAGCTGTTGGAGCATCTGACCAGAATGACGTCTTAGCCAGTTTTTCTAACTGGGGCGACAACATTGATATTGTTGCTCCTGGAGTCGGAATGTGCTCGTATCGATGGTTCCCATACGACGAAACTGCCGCCAGCGTTTGCGGTGGTATCGGCACATCATTCGCCTCGCCTGTAGTAGCCGGCGCGATCACAGTTGCTATCAAGAACGGCGCAACCCCTACAAAGGCAGTTGATGCTGTGGTAGTGTCCGCCGACAAGGTTGCCGGTATGGGTACCGAGCTAAAGAGCAACATTTATGGAGCAGGCCGCTTAGACGTATACGAGATGCTGCGATCATTACAAGCGCCAACTTATAGCCTATCGAACCAGATTGGGATGAAGTTGAGTTGCCCTGGCAACATGAGTACATGCGCTTATGGGGTCCTCAACTCATCCGGTGCAGTCCTTCCACTCGTTGCAAAAAAACCAACGAGTGTCACCGGAGAGTACCTCTACTTCTTCCCTACCGATCAAACTATTAGTGCAGGGCTGAAATCGCTACAACCATCAACTGGCGTGCTCAATCAGCCCAGAACCTATTTTAACTTCTCTCCTTAATATCTATATCGCAAACTGATATTTAAGGTTGCTCTGAAGTTCATGAGTCTCGGAGCTCATTTCTACTTCGAGCATTTTGAGCAGTTGCTCTGCAAGATCTGGAGTTAACCTCACTTCCTTTGTGTGTACGTCCCAGACCACGTCACTTAATAAGAACCTTAGGACTAGGCAATTATCCTCGGTTCTATCCAGCAGTACGGCGGTTGCCGAGCCTGCCTTAGTTTTTGTATCGCCACCCATTCCCCCTCCTTTAATTAGTGTGTTAATGCTAACTGTTGGTTCAACAGGTAACATGAAACAAAATCACAAATCAAAAAAGGCCAAATAATTGTTTGTAAAATTGAACATTGTTTTCGTGTTTTAACCTGTAATGCTACAATGTTTGCAACCAACCCAAGGAGCAATCCATGACCTTTTTGGTCGACGCAAAGCGCGCCGAACTGGTCCTGGATGCGATCCTGGACCGGTACAAAAGAGGTGCGTACCCTTACAACACCAGAAAAGGCATGCTCGACGGATTTGAGTTGCCCAAGAAGTTGAAGCGTGGCGGAGAAGCCGAAGCCCGTTTCTGGTTCTTTGCTTGCATGCTGATGCGTGGTGGGATCGATAGCGACACCGGGCTCAAGGCGATGGTCGAAATGTACGACCAGACAATGGGACGAGGCGGATCCAGGCCATTTGACCCGAGATACGCCCGCAAGATGGACCCGCTGCTTCTGACAGAGCTCCTCGGCCTCAAAAAGCTGGACCAACGAGAGAAAACACTCGAAATCCCAGGTCTCAAGTCTGGGCTGCAAGATCCGCCAAATGAGCCTCACCGCTTTGCCATCGACTGGATCAACTCGGCCCAGATCGTGTACGAGCAGTTCGGTGGAAAGGTTCTTCAGATAGTAGATCAGATTGCCGATTATCATGATGCCGTTAGGCTTATTCGTAACGCTGGATCGTCTGGCTTCCCAGGCTTCCAGTACAAGATGGTCAGCATGATCTGCTACTTCTGGATCGAGACTGGTCTACTCCAGCCGTTCTTGTACCCACCTCCGATTGACTTTCACTTTAACAGGATTGCGATCTCAACAAGGATTGTTTATCGGAGCAGGCGCAAAAAGGTGCTGGTGGTAAGATCGGGCGAGCTTGATGCCCTACAGGCCGTTCTGAGGTCTATGTACCTCGATTACATAAAGCTTCGTGGGTTTAGCACCAACGAAGTAGCCGATGCGGTTTGGCTCCTATCGAGATCTCTCTGCAAATACAACCCTGGCAACATGAGCAGTAAGGGTGAGTACGCCGCCAGATCTACTGAGGTAACAGTTCACGACGTGGATATGTTTCTTAACGGCGAGGACCAGGCCAAGTTTGAGCGGTCATGCAAGAGGTGCCCTGTTAGGGGAAGATGCGAGCTAAACGTACCCAACGCCCACTATTACACCTTGGGTAGACTCGAAACTTCAGAAAGGATCGACTACACACCCGTAGATCACCTATTTAAAGTAAGTGACTAAGGCCCTCGCCATCTGGCGGGGGCTTAAAGTTTACTTATGAATACACATTTTACCCACCAACCGAACATCGGTTATTCGGGCGATTATAGTAATTACCCACACTAAAATTACAACGAGTTGCGCGTGTTGTTTTGAGGACAACGGCAGATGCGCACTCAGATAATAGCACAAGAGCCCCCAGGTAGGAGCTCTTGGCAACTACTTGAGGGCTCTAAATCCCCATATTCACACGCGGGTTGTCCTTAATGGCGCAACTTCTCTCTTCCTCGGTCATCCTTGCCCACCAAGCTGATGCGTCGGTGACGATGCTTGTTGCGTCTGGCAGCATCCCTTGGATACTGCTGAAGCCGAGATTCGACTTTTCGTCTTCCACTCCTCGGAAGGTAATTCCTGTGGCACCTCTTTCAAGCCGAATGAGCAATCCGCCAAGGACCACATACGTTATGATCTTCACGTCTCCGAGCTGCCCTGACATGCCCTTACACCTAGACCGATCAATGACCGGCCAAAGGCCTTGCCTCACCACCTCATGATCGAATCTGATGGCGAGCCTAGAGAGTCTGTCATTTGCGACCTCACGGAATTCTTCGTCCACACCAGAGTTAGGCCAAAGTCCGCTGCCGCGGAGAATGACATTCTCCAGAGGGTCAGAATTTACGTAAAGGCGCATCCACCCTTCTTTCGGCTCCCTGAAGACTGTGATATCCACGCTCACCGAAACTGGCTTTGATGTGGGATTATCGAAATCCGTCTCTTCCTCCTCAACCCTCCAGATCGTGGAGCTAACCCAAACGACGTACTGGATTGTCTCGAATGGGTCTTGACCGCTGCTAAGCCAATCCCTAATAGGCCTATTGAAAAGATCTCGCACGTAGTTACCGGGGCCGTGCTTGAGATCTCTCTTATTGCCAGGTTCGCCTTGGCGATTTACCGCGTAGAAGGACTCCTTCAATGACCCGATCCACGGTTTATCGAGGTGCCGGATGAAACTCCCATAGCAATCCTGGTCAGATGGGATCCTGAACATCAAATTGGCATCTGCCCGCTCAACACGGATAGATGTCTTCTCAAGTGCCGCTAGATCCTCGCCCACGCGAGATGCCCAAGACCTGATCTTGACCAAAAACGGATACTGCTCCATGAACTTTCTGATACTACTTTGAGATTGAGGCATTTAAGCGCTCCTTGGACGTTCCGTCCAAATCGGCCAAAGCGTTCCGCTAAGGCTTTTGTCAAAGTTGGTTGATAATAGCAGTTTTTTACAGATATGTGAATCTAGAAAAGTGAAAGCCCCGCCGTAGCGAGGCTCACACCTTTGCTGGTGCAACTCGCTCGTGCGGGGCATAAGTCCCTGGAATTCCTTCCCTTATACAAACTGGAAGAAAGAATCGTACTCGTGTGTGATCGATCCATCGCTGGAGTCAGCGCGGACGTACATCTGAAAAAGCACGACTTCCGGATTCAGTGGATCGATCGGCAAATGCCCCTCGACGTACCAGTCCGGGTACGGATAGGGGCCCAGACTTCTGCCCACCCGATCGGGGTCTGAATCATCGGGGAATACAGCCCTGACGGAATCGACCACGACAGAGACCGTCCGATCTGCGTCCTCGATGCTCACTTCGATGGTTGCCCTCGCGGCGAAGGTGCCAGCAAAGAGAGCATCTTGGAGGTCGCTCAAATCGAATTGCGGATCGACCGGGTAGGTCGGCTTGTCGGTCTCAAACCCGAGAGGACTGAGGATTGAGATCCACCACTCATCAACGACGCGCTTGTTCTCGTCGATTGTTCTATGCTCACCTGTTTCCATGTGAACTCCAAAGAATAGATTTTCAAGGACAGCCAATATTTTACCATAATTCTTATGATTTGTAAATAGTCCTTACACTGTGATCAAAAAAGCACCAGATCTCTCTGGCGCCCTTTTGGTGGAGCTGCGGGGAATCGCACCCCGGTC
>CAYRGI010000001.1:0-15771 GCA_964423965.1 uncultured Candidatus Saccharimonadales bacterium | reverse complement strand
CACCAGATCTCTCTGGCGCCCTTTTGGTGGAGCTGCGGGGAATCGCACCCCGGTCCGAAAGTTCACACTCTACTCCTCTACAGGCTTAGATCACTTATCCCGGAACTTAAACGGCACCCTAGAAGTGATCAAAATAGATACCGTCGCAGCCAAGTAGTCTTAGCAGCTACGCGTTAGGCTCGCACGCAACTGAGCAGCCATAGATATGACACCGGTTGTCCCCTATATGGCGTCAGGAACCGATGGCTTACAAATTAAGCGTAAGCAGGTGCGAGTGAAGGCGCGCTAAAAGCGGTCTTTACTCGACTTACAAGACTGTTGAGACTTGTTTGAAAAATGGAATTAACGCATGCCTGCGGCCTGCCAAGTAGCTTGTGAAGGATCCTTTCGTCGAAGCTTATCAGCCCCACGGTGATGTAGATTATACCTGATACAACCTGATAATTAAAGCATAACTTGTAGTTTATATGACAAAGATCAAGCATCAAAATGAAGCAATTTTGGGTAGGTGCTTAAAGCTTAATGAAGGCTAAATTTATACCATTTAGATAAGTAAGGAGGAGGTGTTATGGCAGACGAAGAAAAGAATTGGAGTGATATCCAAGACGAAGCGCCAGAGGGCGGATTCGGTGAGAAAATCGGTGGCGATGAGGAGCAAGGAGACCCAGAGTTCAGCTCTGGCGAGGGCCTGCAAGATAACATGAGCGAAGAAGAGCTCTCCTCTTTAGCTGGAGATATGGGCGGCGAAGGCGCTCAACCCGACCCAAATCGGCCTAGATTCGGTGAGCGACTTGGCGACGAAGGAGATACCGACCCAGACAGCGATATGAACTACGACACCGAGCGTATGTAGTAAAAAGTACTACGGCTACAGATACAGCGTCCTATCAATTTTTTGAGGGGCGTTGTATTTTATTTACCACACGAGCAAAGAATCCGTACTTCCAAAACAGCAAGGTAGCGTAAATTAGTAGCAGCACACCCAAGATAACCAGCACCTTTGTAACGCTAATGAGGTCTGCTAGCAAGCCGACCACAAAAACCGGAATAGTCGCCGCAATATTTACAATCATATTGAGCGAACCAAACACCTTACCTCTATCCTCGTCACTGGTCGTCTCCTGAACCAAGGTCTGAGCAGACGCACTCACCATGGCATTAACTACTCCCAGAAGGAACATCAAGCCGGCGATAATATATGTAATGCTTGAAGTTGTTGCGAGAGGGTCGCCATTTACTGTCCTGTATAGCTGACCCGTAAGACCAATCATAATCAACGTAAAGCTACCAGCTATCAAACAAGCCTGTATCACCGTTAACTTAGATAGCCTCTTAGATAGGTAGTTGATTAGTATCACGCCCGTTACCATACCAAGTCCAACAGGAACGACAATAAAGTGACTGGCTTCTGTCAGAGGCACCTTAAGAAGTGCAAGCGACAGTGCAGGCGCCAACGTAATCAAAATAAATACCATCCCCTGCGTTACCGCCATCTGCATTACTGCGTAGTACCGGTCTTTATTCGACCGGATAATTTCCCAGTTGTGCCTGATTTGCTTAATTATCTCGGGCTTAGGCAACTTCTCCGCCGGTCTCTCCCTTGGCTGGGGCGGCAAGAAGGCAACGAGCAGGGTTGCCAGCGCGAACATCAAGCCAACAGCCATAAATGGCCCCTCCTGGCCCAGCAACTTTACTACTGGTCCAGATGCCGAAAAGCCGATTACAAACGATGTATACAGGGTAAACACAAATAAGGAGTTGGCCGTGAGCAAATGCTGCTTGTCCACCACCTTCGGTATGGTTGATGCCTCTGCTGGAACGAAGAACTGTGTAACAGTTGAAGTTAAGAAGGTCAGCAGTAATATGATGAAGAGATGATCTAGTGAAACAATATATATAAGAGCGAGTATCGTCCTAGCAAGGTTAGCGAATACAAGAACTTTTTTACGATCCCAATAATCTACATAAGTTCCAGCGGCCGGAGCGAATAGAATTGAAGGGATGGTAAACGATAGCACGACCAAGCTAACCGAGAAGCTGCCGAATTTCGAGCCCGCAGTTAGATCGTAAACCAGAATTATTAACGCAAAGTTAAGCAGATACTGAGCAACCTGAGACAAAATCTGTGCCGACCACAGTTTTGCAAAATTGACTTGCCGAATAGTTTGGATGTAATCCATAAAGGTTATTATACCGCGTTACTTAAGGCTTATCTAAAGGCTTTAAAGTCACCAGAGCTTTTGCGCCCTAGCGCCATCCTGACAAAGTTTTTTGTATGATGCCAGATAAACTTCCAGCCCCCCATCCCGTTTATGCGACGAGCCGAAGTATACACCTTTGCCCCAGAACTGTAGCTTATTTTACCGACCTTCAACAGCTTTGAACCTAGATATACATCCTCACCGGTCACCATATCTGAGTTAAACCCGCCACTCTTTATATATGCCTCTTTGGTGCAGGCAAAGTTCATGCCATTAAGGTTTGGCCGACGTATCAATACACTAAAACGTAGAAAAATTGAGAACAAAGTTCGCGAGAAAAACTTGAACAATGCTGGGCCATCATGCAGATAGACCGGCCCAAATGTTGCCGCCAAAGCTGAGGACTCGAATATTGATGTAACATGCTCAACGTAGTCATCGGCTAAAATAGTGTCTGCGTCGCTCGAAATAATAATGTCCCCCTTCGCTTCTTCGAAACCTCGCTTTCGAGCCCACGAAACTCGACGTACATCTTGATTCACAACCTTAGCACCATATTTGGCAGCGATCTGTCGAGTCCTGTCGTCGCTAGCATCAACAAGTATCACCTCAACAGGTTCGACAGTCTGCCTTTTAACCGACTCAAGCAAGTCGGTAATATATTTTTCCTCGTTGTATGTTGGGACAACAATTGAGCACTTCAAGGCCATAGGTGTACAACGCTTATCGTTATAGATTATAGTTAATATGACATCATGCGTATAGGACTGTTTAGCGATTCATATCTTCCGAGCCTCGATGGCATCTCTTACTCCATTGAGAGTTTTCGAATTGAGCTAGAAAAGCGTGGGCACGAGGTTATCGTATTCGCTCCTGCTCCTGGCATGCGATACAAGGAGAAGATACCAAATATCATCCGCTTCCCTGCAGTTAAGGGTCTATTCTATGACGACTACCTGACAAGCATGTTCTTCCCTCCCGAAGCTTTGCAGCGTATTAAGAAAAAGCAACTGGATGTTATTCATTTTCATACACCCAGCCAAGTAGGCTTACTCGGCGCCTATTATGCAATACGAAATGATGTTCCTCTTCTCGGCACTTATCACACCGATTTATATCAATACGTCAGTCATTATCCGCAAGTTTTGCCGGGTACAATTGCCCTCTCACTGCTGGCTCCATTAATTACTCGCGGAGGTCTGGCAGATTTTAGATCCGCCGTTAGTGGACTCAAGCCATCTAGAAGCATAGATAAATGGAATAAAAAAATCCTTGTTCGGGGCGTAACGATGCTCCACGATAAGTGCGATTACGTAATTGCCCCTTCACACAAAATTGAGAAGCAGTTGCTGTCTTGGCACACCTCCTCTCCCATACGAGTTCTGCCTACCGGTGTTGATAAGATCACAACAAATCAACGAGCTGTAACCTTATTCCGCCATAGACATGGTATCGAAGATAACGAGAAAATCTTGTTATTTGTTGGACGTCTTGGCAGCGAAAAGAACATCGAACTAATTTTGTCTTCTATGCCGCAAGTGCTTAAACAGGTGCCTCATGCAAAGCTTGTATTGGTAGGTCGTCATGAGCATCAAGCTAAGCTCGAACAGATGGCGCAGGATCTAGATATTTCGCATAAAGTGGTATTTGCCGGGTTTATTGAGCACGACAAGCTTGGGGCGGTCTACGAAGCGTCTGACGTGTTTGTGTTCCCTTCCAAGACCGACACTCAAGGCCTTGTTCTGCACGAAGCGGCCAACTCTGGCCTCCCTATCGTTATGGTAGATAAAGACATCACAGAGGTTGTTAAAGACGGCGTTAATGGGTACATCGTCCGTAGTTCGGCAAAAGAGATGGCCAAAAAGATAATTGCAATTTTGAGCGATGACGCCTTAAAACAAAGCATGTCTGAGGCAAGTGCCAGAATGGCCGCCAAATACTCCGTTGAACATCAAACGATTCTACTAGAGAAGCTGTACGAAAGCGCTATCTCTGCTCGCAAACGAGCAAAACAACTCCCTTAAAAAACGAAAGCCCCGTCCGAGGCGCCGGTAGCTGTACATAGTACACCTGATCCGACGCCCCGAACGGGGTGTCTCTGCGCTTTAGTGCGTGGAGGGAATCCTCGCGAGCGCTGAGTTAGTGGCGACCCCTCCCATATACCGAGGAGGTTCTAGTTTGGGGCCGCCTTGTGGACCCTGGCCGGTCCACGCTTTGTGAAGGTTGACCCTTCCGGAGTCGCGAGCGTAAAGCGCCTCAACGAAAGGGTCTCCGTACGTTCCTCCCAACCAGACTCACCCCCAAGGGGTCTGGTGGACGTACGACTGCGTGAGCTGGACCCCGAAGGCAAGTCGCTCACAACAGACTAGAAGCTAAACCCACTCGAGTCAGTAGCCGGGGGCGGCCAAAGAACCCGAGTGGGGGTATTGCGTCGGACTGACGGTCCACCAGCTATTCGACGCAAGTTTGTGAAGTTCGCGTACCCGCGAGCGGAGTGTCCGGGAGTCCCGAAGGAATCCTCGGGCTCACGCTCGCGGGTGTCGCTGTGTTCGACCCAACGGGAGACAGTGTTACCACCGCCATGCCGAAGTGTCTTTTCTCGCCAAGGGTGCGGGCGCATCCAACGTCGCACCCTCAGCAAGTTTGGATGCGCCCCGCCGTGACGGGACTGGAATCAGCCGTCTAGCAGGGCGTGGAGAGAACTGTTACTTCCCCCACATTAGTACCCGCTTTCTAGATTGCTTTCCCCAGCGAGGCGCTGGAAGAACAACGAAATACTACCTTAAAAAACTAGTTGAGTCAATTACAATTTAATAAAAAATTAATTTTCTTGAGGATATCGTTCAGCAGCTTTCCATGCCAGATCAAATACATTTCTCATTCCATCAGCAATTGAATGGCTTTTAATTAGAACTCCGATAGGGTTATGAGTATCTAGAGCAATCAATACTACGTACTCTCCAGCGATGCTTATATCGCAATTAAATTTATAAAGTTCTCTTGGGATATATTTAGATTGCCTATTAGCTAATTTGTCAGTGTCGCTCATTATCGGACCTTTACTGGAAGTATATATAAATTTACTCTTTACTTTTGCCTGAAGTCTTGCAGGGTTACCACCTTTTTCCTCAATATCAGGTAAGACTTTCTTCAGCTGATCTAAATCACTTATGCCATAAGTACTATCTATACCTTTTGCCTTTATATCCTTAAAGAAATCAGTATTTATAGATCGAATAGACTCTATACCCTCATAAAATTTGATTACAGGGGCATCTTTTGGGAGGCCTTTGATAGCAACTAGCTCGGGCATGATCTCTTCAAGCTGCATGCGCTGATCTTTTAACGACTTCTCGCGATTATCTATCAGCCTCTTCAGATTTTCAGGTGATTCTGCGTTGAATAAGGTTTTTCGAGCTTTTACAGCCTGGCTAACTAGCCCCATGGAAACAAGTGACTCAAGAATTACATAAGTAGTAACCCTCTTTATCCCACTAAGCTCTGCAATCTGTTGCACTCCTGAGGGCCCAAGCATAAGATTAGCCACATAAACCCTTGCCTCTTTATTGCTAAGGCCGAGGTCCTCTATTTGACTAATTAAACGCTCATCCATTAGCAATAACATACGATATTTTTATAGTAGTGTAAATAATCATTGACAACGAAATGAAGAATTCATTACATTTTTGACCAACTCATAACCCCTTCTTAGCATACAGATTATGAATGACTCTTTGGTCAAAACATGCGCCCTTTTAGGTATTGATGGATTTATTGTCGATGTTGAATGCGATATATCGAATAGCCTACCTGGACTCATACTTGTGGGTCTTGGAGGGAAAGCAGTCTCAGAAGCAAAGGACAGAATAAAAAGCGCCGTTAGAAACTCAGGACTGACTATGCCACCTAAAAAGCTAACCATAAATTTAGCGCCATCGGACATGCCTAAAGATGGCTCCGCATACGACTTGGGTATTGCGATATCTATTCTTCATGCGAGTGGCCAAATAACTTTGAACAAACCTGTTCTTTTTATTGGAGAACTATCCTTAAGCGGGAAAATCAAAAATGTAAAAGGAGTTATTAACTATCTACTTGCGGCAAAGTCAGGCTTAATTAAGGATGCATTCATACCGAAAGGAAACTGTTATGAAGCATCCCTAATCGATGGCATTAACATCTACCCAGCTGATAGCCTTGATGAAGTAGTAAGGCATCTAACAATGGGACCGAAGATACAAAAGACTTCATACCGAGCAACCAATTTACAGCCAAAGTATCACAACTTACTTATTGACCAGATCTATGGTCAGGACGATGCAAAAAGAGCGATTTCAGTATCTATTGCCGGCAACCACAACATCCTTTTATCAGGTCCCCCCGGGAGCGGCAAAACAATGCTGGCAAGGGCAGCATCTGAGTTACTCCCAATTCCTACATTAGAAGAAATTATCGAAATCAGTAAGATTCATAGTATTTCTGGCACAACAAACTCATTTCAGATAAATCGTCCCTTCAGGTCTCCTCACCACACTTCTAGTAATGCAGCTTTAATTGGGGGAGGAACAAGAATCAAGCCGGGTGAACTCTCATTAAGCCATAAGGGCATTTTATTTCTCGATGAACTGCCAGAATTTCGCAGAGACACGCTTGAGTCCCTCAGGCAACCACTTGAAAGCCAAGAAGTTGCTATTTCAAGAAGTAATTACTCTGTTTGCTTCCCCGCCGATACCCTTTTGATCGCTGCTAAGAACCCCTGCCCATGCGGATACAGGGGCGACCAAACCAGGAATTGCCGGTGTAACGAAAGTGAAATAAAACGATACTCTTCAAAGTTATCCGGACCATTGCTCGATCGCTTTGATATTTCGATCAACGTCCAGAACGTCAAAGCATCTGAAATAAAGAGCAAGGATATATTCCCCTCTCAGCTTCCTGAGATTATAAAAAAAGCCCGAGATATCCAGTCCAGAAGATTCAATGCTCATAAAACAAACTCGCGAATGACAAATGAAGAAGTCAGAGAGTACTGCTCATTAGATTCAGATTCACATAAATTAATGGACACCGCATATGAGAAATTGGGCTTAAGTACGAGGGGCTTCATTAGAACTTTAAAAGTTGCGCGAACTATTGCAGACATGGATGGGAAAAAGAATATAAGCCCGCCTCACATTGCCGAAGCCTTAAGTTACCGAATCAAATATTGATCAGCTGATATAGCTGAGTATCTAAACCGGTCGCATTAAAAAGAATATAAATACCAATTAATAGAGCTGTGCAAAGGCCCCCAATTATTCCTACTCGTCTGACGTCTCTACCAACATAACCCCATCGTGGGTCAATAACCTCTGCCGTTTTCTTTTCTACAACGACTGGATCTTTAGTTGCTGCTACAGCTGCTGGCTTTTTCTCGACGTTTTGCTTTGGAGCTTGCCTTCCAACACCTTTAGATACTGAGCGTTTTTTGGATTTCTTCTTCTTTGCCATGCATATATCCTAACATAACCTCGGTTGCGAGTCGGCTCCCCTACCCTTATACTTATTTCTTGTAGAGCGAGCCATAATGAACATTCTTGTAATAGTTATATCTTTAGTGAGTTTACTGATTGCAGGCTACTGCCTGTGGCGTACCATGTACTTGCAACGCCGCTTTAACGATGCCCTCTCATCGGCAGATGGCGAAAGCATCGAAGAGGTCCTTAAAACTCACCTTCAACGAGTAAACACAGTCGATAAGCACCTAGTAAAACTCGACGAAGCCTACAAGAGGCTAGCCGCTACTGGTAGCCTGGCTTCTCAAAAAATCTCGATCGTTCGCTTTAACCCTTTTGGAGACACAGGTGGAGATCAAAGTTTCGTGCTAGCAGTCCTTGATGCACTCAACTCTGGCTATGTCTTAACAAGTATTCATGGCCGCGAAGGCACCAGGGTTTACGTCAAACCAATTGATGAAGGTAAAAGTAAATACCCGCTCTCGACCGAAGAGCAACAAGCACTCTCTCGAGCAGCTAAGCGGGTACCAAAATAAGGAGCACCATGGCAAAAAAGAACGACATGTTTGGAGGAGCTCACGGCGAAACCGTAATCGGCTCCAGCGTAAAACTTAAGGGCAACCTCAATACCGAAGGCGACATCACTATTGATGGGAAAATGGCTGGTAACATCAACAGCGGAGGCCACGTTACCCTAGGTGTAAACGCGCATGTCGTCGGCAACATTTCGGCAAGTAGCGCGACTGTAGCCGGCCACCTGGACGGAAACGTTAAGGTAACGGATGCTCTGAGCGTTCTAGAAAGCGGTCAGATTCTTGGCGATGTAAACACCGGCCGGCTTGAAGTCGGCATGGGTGGAATCATCATTGGTGCTCTTAAGATGAAGCCCGTCGAGGCACGAGAAATTGAAGAACGAACAGAACTTAACTCTTCAAACTCTAATAAGTAGAGGTTTTTATGTACTACTACATTCTTAATCCGGCGGCCGGCAAAGGAAATGTTGTGACGATGCAAGACAAGCTTCGCGCACGCCTTCGCGAGCTTGGTATTGAGGGCGAGTTCGCCAAGACGACCGGCCCAGGAGACGCCACCAAGATTGCAAAGGCTGCCATCGAGAAAGGCCACACCACAGTCGTTGTTGTAGGTGGCGACGGCACTGTAAATGAGGTCGTTAACGGTATCACCAAAGAAAGCGTTGCCGTTGGTATCATCCCCGCCGGAAATTCCAACTTGCTTGCTCATCGCCTTGGCATTAATAGCTGGCAGCAGGCATGTGACGTTCTGTCAGCAAGACGACTCACCAGCTTTAGTCTAATTGCAGCAGGTCAAAACTATTTCCTCTCTACCTTAACGCTTGGGTTCGAAACAGATTTAGACAAACAGGTTGAGACCGCCCCAAACTCCACACTGGGTGGGCGCCTAACCAAGTTCGCAAAAGGCTGGGGTCATGCCAGAGAATATGAGCCACTCGAGTGCAAGATTGAGGTTGATGGTAATCTTGAACTTCAAGCACCCGTATTTAGTTTGAGTATCACTAATCAGAAATTCGAGAATCCCCTAGCTGATAACCGATTAGAGATCACGCTAATTGATAAGCCCGACAGTAAGCAAGCGGTGTCTCACCTCTGGAGCATGCTCAAAAAGGACAACATTGAGGACGGAGTTACTCGTTTTGTCGCGCGTCGTGTTGTGATCGAGACAACACCCCCTACCGGCATAATGATCGACGGCAAGCTTACCGGACGAACTCCAATTGCAATCCGACTAACTAACAAGCAGATCCGCTTCATCACCGAAAAGCAGATTACGACCTTCAAGCACACTCCTTAAGAATAGGTTGACCAACCTTACCTGATCTGTTAGAATTGTTCTCGAAGCTTTAAGGAGAAATGCAATAGCTCAACCAAAAACCCGCCTCAATCAAGAGATTACCGCGCCTCAAGTACGGTTAATCGGTGTTGATGGAGAGCAGGTCGGAGTTGTGCCTACTGCCCAGGCTTTAGAGCAAGCCTCCTCACTTGATCTTGATTTGGTGGAGATAGCCCCCAAGGCCACTCCCCCTGTTGCCAAGATTCTAGACTGGGGCAAGTACCGCTACGAGCAGACCAAGCAAGAGCAGAAAAACCGCAAGAATCAGAAGAACCAAGACATCAAACAGATTCGAATGGGGCTCAAAATTGGTACGCACGATATTGAGGTCAAATCCAGAAACGCTCGTAAGTTTCTAGAAGAAGGCCACAAGGTACAAGTTCGGTTACGCTTTCGTGGCCGAGAGATTACCCACCCCGATCTTGGTAAGGCGGTGTTAAACCGGTTCTTAGAAACGGTTGAAGATATCGCTGTTCGCGAGCAGGACCCTACCCTCGCAGGACGTGAAATGACAATGTTACTAGCAGTAAAGAAAGAGGCCAAAGCCGATGCCTAAGATGAAGACACATAAAGGAATTGCTAAGCGCATTAAAGTTAGCGCTGGCGGTAAGCTGTTGCGTCGAAAAGCGTATCGTAGTCACCTTTTGGCTCACAAGCAGACAAAGACGAAGCGAACTTACGTTCAGGAGTTTGAGGTTTCTGCCGGCGATACAGCCAACATCAAGAAGATGCTAGGAACCTACAGGAGTAAATAATGAGAGTTAAACGCGGAACTACAACCCACGCCAAGCATAAAAAGCTGCGAAAGCAGACTAAAGGCATGGGGCACATGCGACAAGCCAGCGTTCGAATGGCTAGGCAAGCTGTCCTTAAGGCTCTGTCTTACGGATACCGTGACCGCCGAAACAAGAAGCGTGACCTTCGCTCACTTTGGATCACCCGTATAAATGCTGCTCTAAGTGAGTACAATGTTTCTTACAGCAAGTTCATCAATGCGCTCAAGAAGAGTAACATCGAACTTGATCGCAAGATCTTAGCTGAACTAGCAGTCAACCAGCCTAATGCATTCAAGGCTGTAGTTGATAAGACTAAAGTTACCAAGTAAGTAACAGCCATACCCGAAAAAATTGAGCCCTCACGGGCTCTTTTTTTATGTTTTTTTGTGTTCTTTAAGCTGTTGATTCACAAATTTTTTAATTTTTTTGATAAATTCGGATTCATCGAACTTTTCTGCATGCTGGCGAAGGAATTTAGGGTCATAGTCATTGTAGTCAAAATGCTGAAGTGCCTCTTTGAGCGACTCAACAGTCTGCTCTTTAAAGAAGGTTCCGGTTTTACCCTCGATGACGGTTTCGAGTGCCCCACCAGCTCCGTAAGCGATTACCGGGACCCCCGCTGCGTTCGCCTCAAGAGGAGTTAACCCAAAATCTTCCTCTGATGTAAAAATAAAACCGGATGCCTTGGCGTAAGCATCTTCAATTTCTTGGTCGGTCAAACGACCGGTTACATTTACTGTAGGACCAGCCATTTCCTTAAGCCGCTCAAGTTCGCTTCCGCCACCAATGACCGTAAGGGGCAAGTTCAACTCGTTACATGCCTGAATAGCAAGATCGACCCTCTTGTACGGGACTAACCTAGAAACCACCAGAAAGCCTAGCTTGGGGCCACCAACAACCTTAAACCTATCTGCGGAAATTGGAGGATTTATTACGGGCGTATCTTTGCGTCTGTAATACTTTTCTATCCTGCCTGCAATGTAATGAGATTGAGTGACATATTGATCCACCCTTTCAGACGCAGCTATATCCCACTGGCGCATCTTATTGACGACCAAAGGTAATGCAAGCTTTACCAAAGGAGACAAAATACCAAATCCAGTCTCTTTTGCATACTCCTGGTAATTGCTCCAGTAGTATCTTGTTGGTGTATAAAGATAGCAAATATGCAATGTATGAGGCTGCGTTATAACACCTTTTGCCTCGGCTGATGATGAAGATATTACAACGTCGTACTCACTAAGATCAAAAGATTCAAATGCAATTGTACGGAGCATTGGGTACAACTGATGTTTAGACTTAGCTAATGGCCACTTTTGCAAAAAAGAGGTTCTTACATCTGCATCCTTAAACTGGAGTACTGCTTCGGGATTGAATACTGAGGTATAAATTGGCGCATCGGGGTAGGCTTTGTGAAGAGCCATAACTACTCTTTCTGCTCCACCTTGATTGGTGAGCCAGTCATGGACAATCGCGACCTTCAACTTTTCTGCCACTAATATGCACCCTTGTTAGTCAGTACAATCCAGATAGTTTTTAGTATGATTCTTATATCAAGCCAGAGTGACCAGTTCTCGATGTAATAAAGGTCCAGCTTTACTCGATCTTCGTAGCTTATGTCGTTTCGGCCAGAAACCTGCCATAAACCCGTAAGGCCAGGCTTAAGCGATAGCAGTGTATGGCGACCGCTGCCGTACTTCTTCAACTCAGACTCAACAATAGGCCTTGGCCCAACTAAGCTAATATCTCCACGGAGGATATTTATTAGTTGAGGAAGCTCATCAAGACTACTCCTCCGCAAGAAACCACCGATAGCGCTTACGCGTGGGTCTCTCTTGACCTTCTGATCTCTACGGAACTCCTCAACCAGATCATCTCGACCCAGCGCCTGGAACACTTCGATGTCGTTAAGACCTTTGAACTTACCCTTAGAGAACTTGGTCTTCATAGAGCGAAACTTGTAAACGTAAATTACCTTACCAACACGGCTCAACCTCTTGTGTTTGTAGTAAACCGGACCGGGATCGGTCAGTTTGATCAAAAATGCTATCGCTAAGAATAGTGGCGATAGGACGACGAGCCCAAATATAGACGCAACCAGGTCGAATGCTCGCTTGACGATTCTCCCCCATCCGTCCAGGGGCGTCCTCTTAAGTGCGACCATCGGCATTCCCGCCATAGTTTGGATCTCAGAATGAGATGCAAAAAGTCCAAACTGGTTCGGAATGAATTTATAGGTGATGTGATTGTTTGCAGCGTACTCAACCATCTCAAAGACCTCTTCCTGCTCAAGCGAAGAATCGGCTTGAATAATCTCATCAATTTTATCGCCATTGAGGCGATTTAAGAGGTTACTAAGCGAACTATCTACGATAATCGGGCTCATTCTACCTTGAGCTCCTTTTGCGGTATCCAGAGCGCCAATAATCTTATATCCAGAGGTTTTGGTATGGTGAAGCGACTTCACCAGTTCTTGAGCCATCTTCCCGCTACCGATTATCACCGTGCGATAAGTACCAATACCTATTCTAAACAAGCTTCTTTGCAGGTCACGCACAAGCTCACGGGACAAAATCAATGCGACAATACTTATCCCGTAAGCATATATAGGGACAGCCTTTGATGGAAAAAGAGGCGATTTACTGATGTAGTCGACAACAAGCATAAACATGAAGCCTGCGGATGTAGCGACAATAATGCGGCCCCACTCCTGTAAGCGACCCCTCAAAGAGGACTGATTGTAGAGGCCGATCAACGCAAAGAATAGTATCCAAACTGGAATAATAAATAGGAATACCTGAATGAAAAACTCGATACCGAGTGGATACACAACCGGGCGGGCCTCAAGCTTTACGCGTATAGCGTAAGCGGCGATAAATGACGCAAGGAGCACCAAGAAGTCGATCGGGACAAGGATGAGACTGAATACTAATTCGCTTTTTTTACGCATAATATATTTGAATAACAGTAGTTAATATAAGCATTTTACCACCTTAAAAGAAAAAAGACGCACCTTGATGCGTCCCTTTTCTTTGCTGAGATTGCCTGTAAGCCGGATTCTGTCCCCCGCCGAAGCGGATGGATGATCATCTATCTTGGCTTGATGTTGCCACCAAGCTCACGCGGTCTAACGCCAGTTCGCGAGCGAGCAACTCTTGTGCGACTGACATGCCTTGCAGCAGACGGGGTTTACCTCCTCCCGGTGTCACCACCGGTTACTGTGGGCTTTTACCCCACTCGTTTCACCCTTACCAGCAATGCTGGCGGTTTCGTTTCTGTGGCACTTTCCCTAGGCTTGGGCATCGATGATTTCTCGAGAGAACCACCGAACGCTTACTCCCGGTTGTCGTTAACAACCGTCCTGCTCTATGCTGTCCGGACTTTCCTCTCCAAAAGGAGTGATCATCCAGCAATCTCAGCGATATAATTATATTGAATTTTGAAGATTTTTCAACCTATGCGGCGATATGATTATCGAGAGCCTTGTTGACCTCAATATCTGCGAGCGTGTTTTGAGCTCTTGGTACGTGTTTGAATGTAACTTCCTGATTGTGGATATGTTGAACAATCTTTGAGTACAGAGGCATTAAATCGGCATTCTTGACCTTATATTGACCATTTAACTGCTTAACTACAAGTTCACTATCGAGCAAAAAACGAATGCGCGTTGGTCGATATTTTGCTGCCTCTTCAATCGCTCTGACTACTGCCGAATACTCGGCTTGGTTGTTCGTTGTCTCGCCAATATACTCACCAAACGACTCAAGATGAGTTCCGTCTGGTGTAGTAATTACAACGCCAATAGCTGCTGGACCAGGGTTACCACGTGATCCCCCATCGGTATTAATCACTAGCTCGCGTTGGGCAGACTCTGCATTTATTAGATCAGTCATGGTGAGTATTATACCAGCCTTGTCTGGTTTAAGTGGTGATTCAGTTCTGTAAAGAAGAATGAACCGTCATAATTATTAACTTCTTTTAAGATATGTATTACGTTGGGCATTATATCTTCTCCCACCAGTTGTGACTCTTCAAGCCAAAGTGACTCACCGACAGAAGAGTCTTTTCGAAGCTCCCCGCTGGGGTTTTCGCCAACGAAAAGGTGAAACATAATTTGGCTTATTGGCTCCCCGTTTTCGTATGTATTGGCATACCCATCGCCAATATGCTTGAGATTGGCAGCAAGCCCCGTTTTCTCTCTGAGCTCCCTTTCGGCGGCTTCTTTAATCGTTTCCCCAAGGTGAATCTTCCCATATGGAAACCCAATCATATTGATTAGTGGTTGTTTACGCCGGCGATACATCAATAGCCTTCCATCTTGGCCTCGAACCGCCATCAAGGTAACAATTCTTGGCTGCATTCTAGGAGTAAAGGATTTGAGGCTCAATCGGTCAACGTAGACTTTTCCTTTTGAGGTTAAGTGATAAAGACCGTCACCTCTCTTTTCGACAATCCCTTCTTTCATGAGACACCTTAGGTGATACATGAAAAGATTCCCTTCTACATCGGATGGCTTGAGGTCGGCGTAACGCCGTGTGGGGTTGGTTATAAGTTGATGGAGTATGTGTTGTTGAAGCCTATGCATTTTCTCTTCCGTAGTGATTATAAATCATACTCCCCTCTTAATTTGAGTCAAATCTTTTTACCTCAAACACTTTCGACTAGATCTGTTGATTGAGCCGGAATAATATCGAGCTGTCGCAAGAAGCAACTTGAAAGGACAGACGTGGCGAAGAAGAAAACACAGCAACAAATTAGGGCTGAAATTTTTAGGAAATGTGATTTTCTAGATAAGATGATCAAGGAAGTAAGGCACATCGAGGATACCTTCGGTGTCACAAAAGCCCAGCTTGTCCAGCTTTGTGAGCAGTACAACGAGCAGCGGCTCGAGGGGCTAGTTGCTGCTCTCGTTGAGCGAGGCCTAGCTTTCTGCCCCAGATGCGAAAGGCTTGTTCGAGAAGCTGACTTCTCGTTCTATGAGGAGTCTGGTACTCACGTTGTAACTCGTAACCAATACTACGACTACGAGGAGCCCTATCACTACAAGTCTTACCGCTGTAAAAGGTGTAACAAGGGTATTGATGGTGATGGAACGGTTCGGCAAGGATGGACCAAGGCGTTCATCGAGATGTTCTCTACCAAGAGAAATCACGATCTCCCCTCAGAGCTCTTGTTGATGATGGAGAAAAGTCAGCTTCCTGACGAGCCTATCAACGTGAATGATTGGATCGACTTTGGGTCTAGGCTCAAGCATCGATTTGATGGCGTGAAGTTCTTTTACGTCACTGGACCAGGGCTAGATATCCATTGTTGGACTGTTGAGCCAAAAAAGTAAAAAAATGGCGCTCGGGTAACCGAGCGCCTAAATTTTAAATTTGGTCGGGGCGACAGGACTTGAACCTGCGACCTCACGGCCCCCAGCCGTACGCG